>NZ_JAFNOO010000003.1:0-350109 GCF_026536185.1 Gilliamella sp. B2838 | reverse complement strand
TCACATTATATTGTTTTAGAAATTCGATATAGGCATGATTTATTTTTGTATTTAAATTTAACTTTGTAATACGTTTATCAATATCATTTGGAACACTGTATTTTGATGTAAACATTTTAACTCCAAAAATATCATCCATAAATAAAAGCTGATGAGATATTAATTTCGATATCATTCAAATTGGTAACACACCCTTTATACCAGAGAATTTTTGTACATTTATATCCAATGATTTAAAATAATTTAGCGCATCTGATATATTTGTAAATTGCTTAATGTCTTCTACCCCATAATCTTCTATAATTTCCATTTTCTTTTCCATGATATGAAAAATATAGGCATTATATAAACCATTTTCCTTTTTAAGTGCATATTGAAAAAAAAATCGCTCACCGTCTATCTCTTTTATTTCATCAAAACCTCTAACCTTACCCTGCTCTATAGCCGCAATGATTTTTTCAACTGAAACGTTACTCATCACTATCTATCCTTACGTTTAATGTTTAAATACACATGGTTCAATCCATATCATGAAGTTAAGATGATACTAATTGAGGTTAAACCCAGTTAGTAACCCAAATGGGTCTGGCTGTTTAAGGTTAAAGTCGACGGCGCGGTTACTATAGCTGTGAAATAATTTTTATGTATTTATTGCTATAATAAGACTGATTTAATAAAAACTATATATTGTTTAACTTATTCATCAATTCTTTCATGCATTTGTTTGCAATTTCTTTATATTTTACAGCTTTCTTTTCAGAATAATTTTTATCTAACATTTGTTCAAACTGAGCCATTGTACCCCAAAAATCCTTAGTTTGAATTGAAATTCCGCCGTTAACCCAACAAACAAAAAATAATTGGAGGTTATCTTCAGGTATCTGAAAATAAACAATATTCTGTATTTTATATAATCTATTTTTAAACTGTTTAATTAAGTGTGAGCATCGTTAATTTGCCTTCCAATGATAAAGAAATAATCAAGCCTTTTCCTTCTAGATTAACAACATCGCAAAATTTATTTATATTCCATTTTTTTAATTTAGATAGTTCGAGCCATTTATCTAGTGTCCAGTCATTTACGCTACCTAGCGTCACCATCTTTTTTCTAATACCATGCATATCAATACTTATATTTATTACAATGTTATTTTCAGATAAAATGCTGACATTACCATACAAATAGTTGTATATTTTAGATTTTTTATTTAATTTTGCTTTTGGTAGTTCTGGTTCACCCAATGTTTCATCGATAAGAGAATCTGGTGATCCAACACGCAACTTGTTAATTTGTAAACTATCAATAATATCCATTATCTCAATTTGAAACATTGGGCTCCATTCTTTATTCATTATTGACAACCTATCTTGGCATTATATTTATGTACATTTTATTGAATATCCCTGTAGCCTTTTGAATTTCTTCTTCCGCTTAAATTCTTAAGTTTAATAAAGATGGTGGCTTGGGTTGATAATAATAGACTTCACTTAACACTTTCACCTATTTTTGAAAACAAAGTATTGTATTTTTGCACTTATTTTGAATGGACTAGTCATCACTCTATTTAAAAAATTATTAATTTTTAGTTAACTAATAAATGCATTTTAGGCAAACTGATTAACCATAAAAATATTGCATAAGATGATCAATGTTTTCACCTAAAATCGGAGAAAGCGCCATTTTTATTTTGGGTAAAAATTCAGGTTTTATTTCATCACAATCATCATTTGTATATATTTCATAAATATTATATTGGTTATAGACAATATCAACAATTACGGTTAATGCTTGTATAAATTGAAGAAAATTATCGGCGATTTTGAACGGTTCTAAAACGTCATATGCAGCAAAAATAGAGGGGTTATTGTTATCTTCTTGAAAATTAAATAAAATAGGCTCACCGCCTCCGTTCTGTTCTAAAAAAACAATATAATCTTGCTTTTTTAAATTCGAAAAAGAGTAATTGGTGTTTCGTTGTTGTAAATTTAAATAGTCAATAAACGATAAAGAAGACACACCCGTCTCTATAACAAGCTGTTGTAGCTCAAATTGACGGTAAAACTCGATTAAACATTGATTGTTATGTAAATAGGATGAATCCAACTCTTTTGGGCTTTTAGCTAAGTACTGACCATCATCATGTTTTTTTAATATGTCTAATAATCTTTCAAATGCATTAATTTCTAACATTTTTTATCCCAATACCTTTAACCATTTAATAATTTTCAAATAATGGCTGTTTATCAATCATTCTTTAGCCGCTATTTTTATAACTTACACGGTGTATTTGTTTTCAATTCAAGTATTGAATAATACTCGACCTGTTTTTTTTAATCACCCTCTGCGATGATAATTTCATTTTCATTGCTAGCTTTAACAAGAAAATTAATAAAGTTGATAATGTCGCTGTCTTTACTCTTTGCTAAATAGCTAATAAGTATTTTTTGATGATCGGGATAAATTCTGGTTTTACCATATGGGTCAATAGAAATCCCAGTTTTTTCTTTTAAATAGCAAAATGAATTTTCTAATTTTTTAATGATATTATCATGTAAAATGAACAATGGTTTATTGCCATCGAAATCGGATAAATAAGAAAAATCAATCATAATCAATACGCTTAATACACAATATATTGTGTATTATTTTATCGTGTACGATATTACAAAAGCAATTTCTATGTTGAATGCGTTATCGGTATTAATCTTGCGCAGTACTATTAGTCATCAGATGTTTTTAAAAATCTTCCAGATCCTTATCACAAATTAATTTAGACATAAATTCATTAAAGCTGTTACACAGGAAAAGTGTACTTTTACTTTGATTATCAGATACAGATAGATTGTCAGACCATGTATCGAAAGTGCAATAGTATATTTTTCCATTGTTGAAATTAATACAAAAATAGTTACCACCTGCGTCGTTGGCAAACGGCAATAATTGTTTCGACAATAATTCTCTATTCCAAAATTGTTGGGCAATATGATCCATCAAATAGGCTTTATTATCATTTAAAGTTGCATAATATTTTATCGGAACTAATTCATGAATTGTGACATAATCATATTCGCCTTGTGGATCGATCCAAGTATTATTTTCGGGCATCCCACCATTCTGTTTTAATAAAAACGCTTTTAATTGTTCGGGGATTTTAATTTTTAAGACACTTTCAATCTCAGCAATATCACTGGTATCAATTGATTTTTCAGAATGATAAAATTGGTTACTTTTACGGGGTTTGATATCTTCATATTCGATAGCGTAATCGTTATCTTCTTCATCTGCGGTCAGACAACCTAAGAAATATTCTAAAGATTCAGATAAATAAATACTATTTTTTTCGAAATTTTGTTCTTTACTAAGCGTTGTATCCCAAACTGATCTTAGGTATTGATATATAGCACCAGTATCAATATTTATACATAAAAATCCATTCTGGTAACTGCGAGCAAATGGTAGTAGAAACTTAGGTAATTTGTCTTCATTCCAATGTTGTAATGCAATTCCCTCTATTACAAATTTGGGATCATTTTTAAATGCTTGATTATATTTTATTGGAATAAAATTTGAAATTTCAACAATATAAGCTGGCTCACCTACCTTATACACACTTTTATATACAAGGCCGCCATTGCAAGTAAGATACAGCTGTTTTAAGGATGACGGTAATTGAATACCTAACTTATTTTCACATTCTGTTAGGTTATCAATAGTTATCTTCTTTTCGCATTCATAAAAATTATTTTTGTCAAACATCCCTTTCACCTAATGATAAATCCATAGCGTTGGGTGGGTATTATCTTGGCTTTTCCCCAGGTTAATTAACCCTACTGCTGCGTTACTTTGCTTAATAAGTTTTTATTCAATCGAATAGTTGTATCGTGACACTGTAACAAACAGACAAAATGGCATCACGATTTGAATGACATCTTACGCTGAACACTTTTCTGCTATAAATGAAAAAGCAAAGATATCAGCTATAAAATCAGTTTTAAACAATTTACATATTGACTATTTTGGTAATGAATATTTTTTTATTTTATTAAATCTTGTTCACGTAATTTAGTTAGTACTTCACGCCCTTTTTCAGAAAGTTCCATTTTTTTTAAATAAATAGCCAGCCTGTTTTCAGGAATTATTGAAATTCGTTTAGGATATTTTATGAAAGAATCTAAGGTATCATCTGGAAAAGGAATGTTAGGGTTAGGGTTATTGTAATCATCTTCATCTGGATCATAATCGTCTTCGACTTCTGTTCTTGTTATCATTGCTAATAAGGCATCAATGCCGCTTAAATAATCGATAACATAGGCTAGTTTTGCATCAGTAATACGATGATCTAAATAGAATTCAAAAGCATAATTCGCCACGTTTGACGCAGTATAATTATTATCAAGCAGATAAAATAATCCGTTTAAAAACAATAACCTTAAGTCATGCATATTCATCCATCTATTATTTGTGAATTTAAATTACTCAATATATCAGCGTAAAAAAACGTTTCGTTATAAGAAAAGATCATTCTATTTTTAGAGGCGATAAATAGAATACTTGTTTCGTCACTGGGATAAAAAAAATCATTCCATGATTTTATAAAAATATCCACAGGCACAATCGCACTTGCTATTTTCCCCCAGAAGAAAAAAACAGATGAATGACCTACTAGTTTGTTTTCGAAAAAAAACGAAGATTGTTTGGAATTTTTAAAATCTAAATCGATTTTTTCTGTCACTGAACAAAACATTGGTGGCATTTTCATTAAGTGATCAAATGGGAATATCATATGCCAAAATCGACTAGATTCATCTTCATCAAGAAAAATTATCCTCTTTTTTTCTTCAGAAGATAATATGCATTCTGTAGAGTTGAATCTCCAACCAATTGGATATTTTTTTTCATCAATAGTAAAACTTTCTCTATTCATAATAATATAGTCTAGTACCAACAAGATTTTAACCGTACTTGATTAGCATTATTTATTTTTATGAAAGTTCTATTTCTTTTGAAAAATCAAATGCAACCAGACCGGCTTCTTCTACTTTTTTGCCTAAATACTGTCCCTAATACCTTAAATTCTGTTATATCTGGCTATATTCTATTTCTTGTATCGATTTGCCGCACAATTAATAGCTATATATATTTTTTCCAACTCTGGCAATAACGCCTTAGGCACTATTAGTTTTTAAGTTATCAATCCTCGAGATCTTTTAGCCATTTTTGATATCTTTCTGGATCCTTTGCAATCAATGTTTTTAATGTTTCAAACACTTCGTGTATCCCTGAAGGATCCACTTTATATTTATTGAATACAAAAATCATTCCCTCTGCGATGGTATCAAGAACATAGAACATTTGTTGCGTATAACAACTAAACGTTTTATAAGGTATAAAAATTGAGAAATGCACCTCTTTTCGTTTTGATAAGGTTAAAGGACCGTAGACTAAATTTTTGTGTTCTTGTGTAGCAGAGATAGTAAAAACTAAATCATAATCTGTTGTTTTAAACAATTTGTCATAATGTGGAAGCGTTTTGTTTAATTTATTGAGATTTGATCTCCACGGATTTAAAACCGTATTAGTAATTTCATAATAAACGCCAACTTCAGCCCACAAGAATAAAAAATCAATCTTCATTTACATCGTCCTTTCGATTTATCACTGTTTTGATTGCAAACTGGAATTTTTCCTGTTTTTGTATAATGCTCCTCAATTTTCAGTGTCGCTACTGGTTTTGTTGTTGGAAAGCGTTTTCAATAGCATAAGTATCTTGCTATTTAACTTTAACTTTCTCTACACATACCCCAACTAATTTGATAGTTTTCAGCCTTTCATAAATACTTTCATATAAAAGTAAACCCAATTCCGTACAGCATATTGGATATTTTGGATATTCGCGCTCAAGTAAAAACCACGGCGCATGTTCTCTTCTTGCGTGGAAATGGCATTCAGGGCAGACAAAAAGACGCTCATTCTCAGGAATAGGTTGTCCATCAAAAATATATGGTTTTTCACCTCTTAGTACAACGTAATCATATTTACTAATAAAAGTTATAAATGGCTGTTTATGCTTTTCACTTTCCACTTTATTATAAATAAAACCTATATTTAAATGTTTTTCAGCCTCTTCACCCAGCAAATTCAATAAGCGCAGCGACATAATACCAGGTATCATAAAATTACCTACATCGGCCATACCTAGGTTTTTCCTTATTTTCCCATTCGTAATTACATTCATACCACCGTGAGGTAGTTTTAGTGTATGGCAATAATGACAAAATTGCTCTTTGGTTTTATGCTTCCATTCAGGAACGAGATCGACAGCGTCTATTCCTGAATAATACAGGTGATAAAGTGGTTCACGCTTCATGGATATTCCTTATATCTACGATTTTTTCTATTGTCCCAAACAGCATCTTCAATTTTAGTGTTATGCTTTGCATCAGTTTTCCTAGCGGCATCAAAAGACGGTTGCTAGCTTTGCCCAGTCGGTGTTTTTCGATACGGCGTCGATTAGGCGGTGTTAGACGTCATAATCGAGTACAGGGTGCCGTTGGAAGTCTCATTCTAGGTGTTACAATAACGTCAAAATTTGTGCTAATCAATCTAGAGTAGATTAATTTTTTGAAATAAATTACATTATTATTTCAAATAAATATTATTTTTCTTTTGGTTCCCAAAAAGAATCATCAGAAACAAAAATCTCATTCAGTTTTAAATCTAAAGGAATATATTCAATATAATCAGCCATTTCATCATATGGTGAAGGAAGTGTAAAAGATATACCGTAATCTTCGTCAACAATAAGTGTACCATTTAGAATGCGCTGACTTTTTGTTAACAAGATAAGCTCTTTCATCGTAATCCCCGCATACAATTTTTTCTTATATTTCCCTTGATAATGTTCATTACATCCTACAGCAATAATGTCACCTTCAGAATTAGTAGAAATTATTATTGTCCCAGCCTCTAAAAAATAGGCATACATTTTTTCATTAAAAGGGTAAGGGGTCATATATTCTTTTACTTCGACCGTAAAATTTTTGTATATTTCATCTAAATAAAAATCTATATGGCATTCCAATTCAATATTTCCTAAAGATTTATAGCTAACTATATCTGCATTAAAATCAATCATTTTTCATTTTCCATTCATAAGCATTCCGTTAATATAGACAGGTGAATCTTGAATACGATCATAGATTTTAAATTCCCCATGGCCAATTCTACCTACAACCTCATCTGACCCTTTGCCTATTGATTTATAGACTTTCCAATAATCATTACCGTGTATATTAGGTTGAGATGCGGAACCACCTGGATGATAATCCAATTTATATGTTGTGCCAGATTTAGTTGTTTTAACATAAACAGTATGTTGAATAGAGTTCGGATTTTTTGCTTGTGGTTTTGTTACATTCCACCCCTTCGATATCAAGTAATCATGAACTTCTTCAGGCTTTTTACTTGTCAAACGATTCAACCAACGTTTAGTTACGCTGTTTTTACGTTTGAATCCTTTGGAAGGTTCACAGCTCCAGCCCCATGGATCAATCCACATCAACCCATTAGGCGCATACTGATACAGATTAAACCCACCCAAGAGCCCTATCGTATCCGACTGCGTAAATCTACCTATATCTGGGTCATAGTACCTTAAAATATTGTAATGTAAGCCGATTTATTTGTCTAAATACTGTCCCAATACCTTAGGTGATGTTGTATCTGGCTGTGTTCGATTTCTTGTATGGTGTTGCCCCGCAGCTGATAGCTGCACGCTTATAGATTTTTGCGACATTTAACTGTCAGCTATAAATATTTAAATTGATATCAAATTTTTAATCAGTGAAAAATAGTTATGTTAAAATCCATTTTTCCTACAGCATAGGTATATTATCTAGTCTATAGAATACTTTAAAAAATACCTGTTAATTTTTTTCTTGATATTTTTAAATCTTTAGCAATAATCTCAACATAAAATGAATCACTTTGGATAATGTAATGATAATATTCTCCAATATCATATTTATCCCACTCAGGAAAAAAAGAACTTCTTTCTATCTTCAATTTTTCTAGCCAGGATGAATCTTTGACAATCCAATAGCAAGCACGGAAATCATCGTCTTCACGAGGAATATAATAACTTAAATTTTTATTACGTTCGTATCTCATGGCCCAAACATAAGAAAAATCGAATATACCAGTAAATACAGAATATTTAGCAGAAGAATTCCATATTTTAAAAAAAGCAGTTAATGAATCTCCTTTTGAATTCAAAACAATATCATCATTTGGAGCCTGCCAATAAGGTAGCTCTATTGCATATGCCATATCTTTCTTCATAATATTTATTTTTCATTTGCAAATTGAAGTTTTATCTTTCCTTTTTTAGGTAAAGCATTTTTTTAAGTTTACAGTGGCAATCTTTCAAATCAACAATATTTGTTTGAAAGATTAATTTAATTGGTTAAGTTTAATTTTCCGTAGTTATTCCCCGCGGATCAATTCAAGTCAACCCTTTAGGCGCATACTAATACAAATTAAACCTATCCAACAACCCAATCGGGTTCGGCTGCGTAAATCTACCTATATCTGGGTCATAGTACCTTAAAATATTGTAATGTAAGCCGATTTATTTGTCTAAATACTGTCCCAATACCTTAGGTGATGTTGTATCTGGCTGTGTTCGATTTCTTGCATCGGTCTGTCCCACAGCTGATAGCTGCATGCCCATACAATATGACCGTCTTCATCAGTAAGTTCTTCCGGTGCACCGTTGACATCGGTGTGGTAGTACAGCACTTTCTGTTCCGTACCGTTGATGGTCTCTACTCTGGCTAAGGGTTCGTAGACGCTTTTACTTCTATCGGTACGGGTTTCCTGAATCATTCTTAGTCCGTCCCACAGAAAGTGGGTACGGTTGCAGGCTTTGCCCGCTCGGTCTATCTGGTGTTTTTCGATACGCACTTCGGTTAGGCGGTGTTCGGCATCGTAGTGGTAATACTGGGTACCGCTGGCGGTCTGTTTGCTGTGGGTACGGCCGTGTGCGTCGTAGGTGTATTGCAGGCCACGAAAGTGGAGTAACTGGTTAAAGCGGACCAGGTTTTGGTTGTCGGTACTGCTGTCTTCGTTGCGTCTTTTATCCAGCAGGTTGGCGGCGGCATCGTATTGCAGGGTTTCCCAGTAGGCCTGGTTGCGGCAGCTTTCGATGCGGCCGGTGCGGTCATAGTGGTAATCGGTCTGTCCTTGCCGGGTATGTTTTTTACTCACCAGCCGGTCGAGGTTGTCGTACTGGTAGCGGCGGTCGGTAAGGATGTCGGACAGGATGGTGTTGTGGCCACGCCGAGTTTGTTTACGTTGTAGGCGGCTGTTGCGGCCGTATTTGAATTCGGTGTTCAGTTGCCCCTGACTGCGTAGGACTTCGCGGTACAGGTGGCCGAACCCGTAATATAGGCTGTTGAGGGTTCGCCCGTCCGGCAGAGGGTGGCGATTCGATTACCCGAGTTGCTGTACTGATAGCATAACGTCAGAAATGGTAAGTAATTTCGGCTATGTTGCCTGCGGTAAAGTCGACAATGTTAACATTATCAAGGAAATTAAACGTTAATTTTTTCACTTGAATTCTTTAGTTTAACAAAAATACTTGGTTGAATTGATAATAATTAAGAAAGATTAAAGAGTATATTTTTCCCATTTATTATCTATGTCATCGTAAACTTCTTTTTTATCAATCCGCCATTCATGATTTTTAAAATGCAAAGTATATCGAAATTGATCTTTTACGCCATTTTGTTCTTGAGTATATATTACTATTTTATTATTTTTCAATTCTTCGGTTTTTAAAAATTTTTCATCTGGCGAATATTCAGGCGGATTACCACAGCCCAATGAAACTTGCCGCCCATATTTTCGCTCTTTCTTTGTACAATATTTATTAAATATACAATTCAAATCATCAATCATATTTAAGCGAACTTCTTCGGATGAACCATTTTTTACAAGTGGATAATAATGTTTCTCCCAATTATTCATTGCAATAATAAAATTTTTTAAAATATTTTCTGCATTTTCTAAACTCATTTTATTTACCTAATTATCAAATAGTTCGCTTAACACATTTTTCCTATTTTGAGAAACAGAATATTGTATTTTTGGACTAGTACTACCTTTGTCCTAAATAAAATTCCATTCTATATCTACCGTTCCATTTTTTTCAATATATCTTCTTACTCGCTTCTCAAAAGTTCGGTATTGTCCCCGATTCAAACCTTTTAATTGAGGGAAAACATTATCTGTGCCACCTGAACCTTCTAATATTTTAGCTAAGATATGTAAGCGTCATCATTTGCATTACCTAATCTTGTAGCCCAAGCTTTTGAAGAGGATTTGTTGCTATCCCTGTATCTATATCAGCTTTAGAAACTGTTGCTTTTGCTGAAAGAGGCTGACCATGAGTTCCTCGCCTAACTTTTATCTCACAAACCCAGCCCCACGGATCAATCCATATCAATCCACTAGAGCATACTGATACAAATTAAACCCACCCAAGAGCCCTATCGTATCCGACTGCGTAAATCTACCTATATCTGGGTCATAGTACCTTAAAATATTGTAATGTAAGCCGATTTATTTGTCTAAATACTGTCCCAATACCTTAGGTGATGTTGTATCTGGCTGTGTTCGATTTCTTGTATGGTGTTGCCCCGCAGCTGATAGCTGCATGCCCATACAATGTGACCGTCTTCATCGGTGAGTTCTTCTGGGGCACCGTTGACATCGGTGTGGTAGTACAGCACTTATGTTCTGTACCGGTGGTGATGCCTATTCAAGACAATGGGGTTCTGTCAGTATCAAGGTATGACAATTATAGCCGGCTATAACAAAGTTGAATCCAGTACAAACTATAAAAGTAAAATATTTAAAATTAATTATTTTTTACCTTCTCTGATTTGAGCTAAGCCATTTTCAAGACGACTAAGATTTTCATATTTGTTAGCAGCTTGACTTCTATTTAAATATTTAAGCCATCCCTCTACAGCTGTATTAAATAATGCTAGACCTTCTGGTATTACATTTTCCCTTTTAATAACTGTGTCGGTTTTTAATTTTCCTTGCTCATCAAAGGGCTCAATATCGATCAATAATTTATGTTTTTTTAAAAAACCGAATAAAGCTGTGGCAGTTTCAATGACAGCATCTTGAAGTTTTTTGCTTTTATTTTTATTAAGCAACATAGGAATATTATATAAAGGATAATCAATTATTTCTTTATTAAATGCAATTTTCAAATCCTTATCATTGATATATCCTAGCATTTCCTCACTCAATAAATATTCTAAATCAATATCTTGGTACGAGATTTTATTCTTTTGTATAGCATATAGACTGATTAAAAATGGATAAGCGTATGCCTTAGGATAATAAATAATATCATCAATCAATTTTTTATTTACTTCGATAAGATTATAGGCTCTTTCAAGATAGATGGTATTCAATATTTTAAGTATTGCATCAAAAATATTTTTTTTCCCACTTTCTGTTTTGGGTAATAAGATTGTATCAGATTTTTTTTCCCCAAAATAATGTGAACTATAGACCATATCCTTATTATCGAAATTTGAAGAGTAAGGAGGTTGAATACTATCAATAAAATCTTTGATTTCAGATGAATATACATACATATGGAATACATATTGATAATATCTAGAAGGTACAATAAATATATTTGCTTTAGCCCCCTTTTTATTGTCTAAAATAATTTTATTCCTATTTACTTTTATATAAGGATAAGATTTTAACTTATCTTTTAAAAAAATTTGTAATTCTTTTTCAAATTGGGTTCTTAATTCTTTAGACATCGTATATAGCCTCCAAACCTAACGCCTTTACCACTGTGCGTAGCAATTTCGATAATTCCTTTTTTACCTTTAGATGACATAATAGTTACTTCTGTTTGATTTAATTTATCTTTTAGTTTATTAAACCTTGTTCACGTAATTTAGCAAGGACTTCACGCCCTTTTTCAGAAAGTTCCATTTTTTTTAAATAAATAGCCAGCCTATTTTCAGGAATTATTGAAATTCGTTTAGGATATTTTACGAAAGAATCTAAGCTATCATCTGGAAAAGGAATGTTAGGGTTATTGTAATCATCTTCATCTGGATCATAGTCATCTTCAACTTCTGTTCTTGTTATCATCGCTAATAAGGCATCAATGTCGTTGGCGACCAATTTTAAGTTTGTATTTTGTTCTAAATAGCCCCCTTTCATATCAAAATATAGATCATTAACTTCGTGATCCCAGTGATAAATTTTACCCTTCGGGCTTAAACAAAGTAGGTCACCATAATTAAGGCTAGCTATCGCTAAATAATTTTCTGGAATGCGATCTAAATATCTATCATTGATTGCCAGTAAATCTTCTCTATCTTCTTTTGAAAAACCCAAAATAACCTCTAAGGGTAACGCTTCGCCATCGCAATTAATACAATAGTCTATTTCAGCTTCATCATCTAAAATAATCACATTATATTGTTTTAGAAATTCGATATAGGCATGATTTATTTTTGTATTTAAATTTAACTTTGTAATACGTTTATCAATATCTTTGGGTATACGATATTTTGATTTAAACATGGTTATTCCTTACATAATCAAATTGATGCATTATTTTTATAATAAAAGTTTTTTTATTTTGTATTGATAAAATATCATACTTAATTATTAAACACCATTACGATGCAACTCATTAATTTAAATAAATATTTAAGTTGATAAACTATTATTTTAAACTGGTTATGTCGATGATTGATAGCAAAAGCTGCTCAAGATATAGAGAAGTAGTAAAGCGCTGTAAATTTTTAAAATTTTCAGTCCTCGAGATCTTTTAGCCATTTTTGATATCTTTCTGGATCCTTTGCAATCAATGTTTTTAATGTTTCAAACACTTCTTTTATCCCTAAAGGATCAGTTTTATATTTATTGAATACAAAAATAATTCCCTCTGCGAGGGTATCAAGAACATAGAACATTTGTTGCTTATAACAACTAAACGTTTTATAAGGTATAAAAATTGTGAAATAAACCACTTTGTTTTTTGACGATGTTGTAGGACCGTAGACTAAATTTTTGTGTTCTTGTGTAGCAGATATGGTAAATACTAATTCGTAATCTGTTGTTTTAAATAATTTATCATAATGTGGTAGAGTTTTGTTTAATTCATTAAGATTTTCTATCAACGGATTTAAAACTGCATCAGTAATTTCATAGCAAACGCCAACTTCAGCGTATAATTGTAAAAAATCAATTTTCATTTATATCGTCCTTTCGGTTTATAACTATTTTGATTGCCAACTGGAATTTTTCCTGTTTCACTGCCTCTACTGGTTTTGTTGTTGGAAAGCGTTTTCAATAGAATCAGTATTTTGCTATTTAACTTTGACTTTCTCTACAAGTACCCCAACTAATTTAATATTTTTCAGCCTTTCATAAATACTTTCATATAAAAGTAAACCAAATTCCGTACAGCATATTGGGTATGGTGGATATTCGCTTTCAAGTAAAAACCTTGGCGCTCTTTCTCTTCTTGAGTGAAAATGACATTCAGGGCAGACAAAAAGATGCTCATTCTCAGGAATAGGTTGTCCATCAAAAATATATGGTTTTTCACCTCTAAGTACAACGTAATCATATTTACTAATAAAAGTTATAAATGGCTGTTTATGCTTTTCACTTTCCACTTTATTATAAATAGAACCTATATTTAAATGTTTTTCAGCCTCCTCACCCAGCAAACTAAATAAGCGCAGCGACATACTACTAGGTATTAGCAAATCACCTACCATGGCCATATCTAGGTTTTTCCTTATTTTCCCATCCGTAATCACATCCATACCACTGTGAGGTAATTTTAGTAAATGGCAATAATGACAAAATTGCTCTCTGGTTTTATGCTTCCATTCAGGATCGAGATCGACAGTGCCCATTCCTGAATAATACAGGTGATAAAGTGGTTCACGCTTCATTTATATACCTTATATCTATTATTTTCTTTATTTTCCAAAATAGCACCTTCAATATTCGTATTATTTAGTGTATTAGTTTTGTGTTTTTCGATAAGAACTTTTATCAAATGGTTGGCTACATTACTTGATGCTATAAAATCCCAAACCATAAATACCTCATATTTTAATTATTATCTATTGTGAGATGTTTATCTTTCTTAATTATTTTTACTTTCTCGAATTTTAGCTAAAGCTTTTTCTAGCTGACTAAGATTCTGATATTTATGAGGATTTGTGCTTCTATCTAAGTAATCATACCATCCTCGAACAGCAGTTTTGTATAATTCCTGACCTTCTGGCATAAGATTAGATTTTATAAGAACCGTATCAGTTTTTAAATTACCCTCTTCATCAAACGGCTTAACACCGATTAATAATTCATGTTTTTTAAAAAAAACAAGTAAAGCTGTTTTGGTTTGTATAAGAGCATCTTGCCAACATTTTTTTTATTTCTTGTAAGCAACATTGGTAAATTACGTAAAGTATAATCAATTTCATTCATTATTTTACCCCACTAACAATTGACTATCGGGTCCGGCTGCGTGAATCTACCTATATCAGGTCGCTGTACCTTAAAATATTGTAATGTAGGCAAATTTATTTGTCTAAATATTGTCCTTGAGAGCTTAGGTTCTATTGTATTTGGAATGTTTTATTTCTTGTATCGGTTTACCTCACAGCTTATAGCTGCACTCCTAGATAATGTTACCGTCTTCATCGGTGAGTTCTTCAGCACACGGCACTATACCGTAAGTTATTTACAGCGATACACCGTTAATGAAGTTAAGCGGTAAATGGCTGAGAGAGGTAGGATTTAATACCGGCACCAGCGTGACAGTAAAGATTGCGAAGACTGTATTGATTTAATACCGGACAGTCCGCAGGAAGGGGAACTGAGGGAGCAACTGGCACAAGTTAAAAATATGCTCAGTTGGGTTAGGTAGAATTTAATTATTTAAAAAAATAGCTGGGAGAGATAAATTTTCCCGGCCCTACATATAACATCTATTCATATTTACTAAATTTCTCTATCCAGCCATTTTCTGTAAAAAGTTCACCAGATAATCCATCACTGAGCTCAAGAATATTTTTTTCATCATTCCCATCTTGAGATATCAACAACTTCATGTTTTCTTCATTTTGCTCAAGCATATTAAGAACATTATAAATAACACTGTCAATAGAATTAAAAACCACTTTTTTCAAAACATTAATTTGATTTTCATCAAAGGCTTTTATTTCATTACTCAGCTCAATAGAGCTTTTAGATTTCATTCTACCATTTAATATGGCTTCAAACTCAAAAATAGATTGATCTCTGATACTAGAGATAAACTCTTGACCAAAGGAATCAAGTAATTTCTTATCTGACATATTAATTACTCCTATCTAATTCCACGGTATATTTGATGATGAAGTTACACCCTGTGATCTTAAATTCCATAAAGATTGAGCGACAAGATCTCTCGCCTCTTTAGTGGTGGTACCACCGGCTTTAAGAGCATCTACTGCTATTTTTTGGTGTTCATCCAAGGTATTCGAGCAACCACTCTTAGCCACTTGATCATAAGCATTGCGTTGTTAATTAGTCATATCCTAATTTCGCCATGCCTTCTGATTCATATAGTCCTGACTAATTGAAAAACCTTTCTTTACATAGTCCTTTCGGTTTATAACTCTTTTGATTGCCAACTGGAATCTTTCCTGTTTTTGTATAATGCTCATCAATTTCAGTATCTCTACTGGTTTTGTTATTGGAAAGCGTTTTCAATAGAATCAGTATTTTGCTATTTAACTTTAACTTTCTCTACAAGTACCCCAACTAATTTAATATTTTTCAGCCTTTCATAAATACTTTCATATAAAAGTAAACCAAATTCCGTACAGCATATTGGGTATGGTGGATATTCGCTTTCAAGTAAAAACCTTGGCGCTCTTTCTCTTCTTGAGTGGAAATGACATTCAGGACAGACAACTAGACGAACATTCTCAGGAACAGGCTGTCCATCAAAAATATTTGGCGTTTCACCTCTAAGTACAATGTAATCATATTTACTAATAAAAGTCATAAATGGCTGTTTATGCTTCTCACTTTCCATTTTATTATAAATAGAACCTATATTTAAATGTTTTTCAGCCTCCTCACCCAGCAAACCAAATAAGCGCTGCGACATACTACTAGGTATCAGCAGATCACCTACCATGGCCATATCTAGGTTTTTCCTTATTTTCCCATCCGTAATCACATCCATACCACTGTGAGGTAATTTGAGTCTATGGCAATAATGACAAAATTGCTCTCTGGTTTTATGCTCCCATTCAGGATCGAGATCGACAGTGCCCATTCCTGAATAATACAGGTGATAAAGTGGTTCACGCTTCATTTCGGTATACCTTATATCTATAATTGTTTATATTTTCCCAAGCAGCAGTCAATATTTATTAAATATTTTGCATCAGTTTCCTAGCGGCATCAAGAACAGTATAAAAAGATGGTTGCTAGCTTTGCCCTGTCGGTGTTTCGATACGTCAGCCGATGGCTTAGCGTGTGAAGTGGTGAAATGGTAAAATAAACGCAATGACACTATTTAGTCGTTCTTAAGTCAGTTTTTGTTTAGGCTCGTTCTAGTCTTATTGAACGATAGTCAATTAAATTATGTTTTATTCATATAATATATTTCTAATATCTTCAATTAAATACACAATTACAATCAGAATGATGACTTACACGTTATTGAAATGAAATTTTAGTATGATTAAAAGTTTCCAATTTTTAATCAAAGTCTAGAAATGCATCATTTTCATAATAAAAGATGAAAGATCTGAATAAATCATCTAATGTAACATTGTCTGATTGCCCTTGAGCATAACTAACTACATCTTCAATACTCGATCCGTCTAAGGTCTCTATCCAGCCGTCATTTTCAACTTGTTTGGGAAGATATTCATCTGAATCAAGAGGAAAATCCCCACTATCCAAAGAAAATATACCTTGTGTATCAAGATTCCAAGTCGTTTTATCTGGGGGAAGATAAAACCAAGTTTGAGGAATTTTATCTGGATTAGAAAGAATTTCTCGAATCGTCATTAGTTTCATATTGTCTCACTCAAATTACAATTTACATTAACCACCAAGCTTTTTTAAGCCGCCTTTCTGATTTGGATGTAAACTATTTTGTACAAGCCCATACGCTTTGTGCTCTGCTCTTGGTATGCGTTCAATCGTTGTCGGTTTATATGCATTATGATGCCATGAATATTTTGGTGGGCTTGTCGATTTACCCCCGCCAATAGGACCTAATTGAACAGGTGCCACAATACCTTTAGGTAACATCAACTAAATCTTTTTCTATTGTGCTGATTTCTATATGCATAGGTATGTCTGTTTGATACCATACACTATATTTAGAGCTAAATAAAGGACTACCAGAAGCATCTGCACCCAATGATGTTTTTGAACCCAGCCCCCTCAGTTCAACCCATTGGGCGCATACTGATACAAGTTAAACCCACCCAACAGCCCAATCGGGTTTGGCTGCGTGAGTCTGCCTATATCTGGGTCATAGTACCTAAAAGTAGTGTAATGTAAGCCCGTTTCTTTGTCTAAATACTGTCGCTGATACCTTAGATTCTGTTGTATCTGGCTGTGTTTGATTTCCTGTATCGGTCTGCCCTACAGCTATTAACTGCATGCCCATACAATGTGACCGTCTTCATCAGTGAGTTCTTCTGGGGCACTGTTGACATCGGTGTACTAGTACAGCACTTTTTGTTGTATGCTGGTGGTGATCTCTACTCTGGCTAAGGGTTCATAGCTGCTTTCATCAGTGTAGATATAGACGCTTTTGCTTCTGTCGGTACGAGTTTCCTGAATCATTCTTAGTCCGTCCCACAGGAAGTGGGTACGGTTGCAGGCTTTGCCCGCTCGGTCTATCTGATGTTTTTCGATACGTCGGCCTAAGGCATCATAAACATAGCCGTAACGTTCAGTACGGTTTAATTTTTCGATACGAACTTCAATTAGACGGTGTTAGGCATCGTAGTGGTAACACTGGGTACCGCTAACAAATTTATCCGTGGTGTTGCAACAATGTCAAAATTCGTGCTAATCACTCAAGAGAAAATTTATTATTTGAAATAAATTACATTATTTTTTCTTTAGTTTCTGAAAAAATCGTCGGAAAAGATATTTCATTCAACTTTAAACTAGAAAATATATTAATATATATCAATTATTTCATCATATTACAAAATAAATTAAATTACACTTATTCATTTTTAATTGATTTTTTCAATCTTTTGATTTCATTGATTAAGTTAGGAATATCTTGTCGAGCATGCGCAATAAAGTCCTGGTCATATATTGTTCCACCAATAATTTCAATATCTTTTCCACGGTTATTTTCATCCCCTGTCATAATAAAATTTGAACCACTAGTGTGATCCCTACCTTCAATATATGATACCCAAGGTCCACTTGTTGCTTTATCACAACGTTGTTTTATTTGATTCAATTCATAATCTGATATTTCAGTTTTTTTGTGCATTAACAATTTCCTTTAGATTTGAGTATTTATTTAGCTGATGTTTTTTTTGAGTAGGTGTCATCAAAACTTCTGCTTGCTCTACCGATATCCCTGATGAAGTTGCATGATTAGGATTGTTTTTAGTTGACGATGCAATAACATCAGCACTCACCGTTCAGTTAGATCCAACTGTTGCAACACCGACTTTATTATGTGAAATTCCTTCTGTTAATTGTGTTAATGACTTATTCTTTGAGCTATTTATCGAAACTCCAGTTAATTTGTCATTATCATCGATTAAAACATCGCTCCCATTTTTAGCATATCTGCAAGGCATGTATTTACTCGGTAAACAATAGCTTCATTTGGCAGTTCTGAACTCCCCCTATGGATCGGGATCGATCCAAGTCAATCCATTTGGGCATACTGATACAAAATATACTCATTCATTAGCCTTATCTCATCCGATTGTGTGAATCTACATATTTCAGGGGCATACTACCTAAAAGTATTATAATGTAAGTCGATTTCTCTTTCTAAATACTGTGCCTGAACCTTAGATTCTGTTGTATCTGGCTGTGTTCGATTTCCTCTATCGGTCTGCCCCACACCTGATAGCTATATATCTATTCAAACAAAGGCAATCGCGCCTTAAACGTTATAAATTTTTAAAATTATCAGTCCTCGAGATCTTTTAGCCATTTTTCATATCTTTCTGGATCTTTTGCAATCAATGTTTTTAATGTTTCAAACACTTCGTTTACCCCTGAAGGATCAGTTTTATATTTATTGAATACAAAAATAATTCCCTCTGCTATGGTATCAAGAATGTAATATATTTGTTGAGTAAATGAATTAAACGTTTTATAAGGTATAAAAATTGTGAAATAAACTACTTTGTTTTTTGACGATGTTGTAGGGCCGTAGACTAAATTTTTGTTTTCTTGTGTAGCAGATATGGTAAAAACTAATTCGTAATCTGTTGTTTTAAATAATTTATCATAATGTGGAAGCGTTTTGTTTAATTTATTGAGATTTATTCTCAATGGCTTTAAAACCGTATTAGTAATATCATAGTTAACTTCTACTTCAGCATATAATTGTAAAAAATCAATTTTCATTTACATCGTCCTTTCGATTTATAACTCTTCATCTACATCATAGGTTTCGGCAAGATAAGATCCTTTATTTATATATTTTTTATCATTTTTAGTATAACAATAATATGATATTGTTTTTTTTATCAATCTACTAATAAATTTAATCCCTTTAATAATCATTTTGTTATATGACACTTCATTTAAGGTTACAATGTCACAATTATTTAAACAGTCAATTAACAATATGAGTTTTTTGAATTTAAGTATGGGTCTTAATCGTGTAAAAATGTGGCAACAGTTAGTCTGTTTTTTGACTCGATGATATTCGGTTACGGTTTTGTTAAAAACTATACTGTTAATCATCCTCTTTAGCGAAGCGAATAGCTTCTTTTACTCTTCTATTTTTCTTATTTTTAGCTAAAAATGCATCACTATTTAGAATGTTCATCAACTGTTCTTTTCCTAATATCTTTTTGATATTTGTTAACATAATTTCCAGATCTGAAACTTGATCATTAATATGATCAGATAAATCCATTGATAGATAACGATCTTCAAGCAAAGCTAAAGCACGATCGGGGTTAATTCTTAACAACAACTCAAATGCTGGTAATTGAAAGATACGACATTTTATTAGATTTTCTAACAAAAACGTTGCTTTTGAGACTTCTACCTCATCGATAAAATTATTTTTTCCATATTTATCCGTTAGTTCAATCCACAATTTTTTATATAAGGATTCAAATCTTTCGAGTGTATCAACAAGCATTTACGATCCCCTTATGAATAATCAACATATCTTATATTTTGCTAATTAGTTGCTTTATTACTTGAAATTATCTTTTCAAGCCAAACTAATAGCAGATAGATTTATTTTCAATGTGATTAATTTTTGTTTTATTATGGTAAATAATATTTACGGCTAGAACTAAATTTATAACACTAATTCAATAAGTTAAATGTAAATACAACTTTTAACATTATAAATCTTTTCAATCATTCTAATGCATAATTATGACTGCAATTTTCGGTGATAATATTTAGATAATGTAGAATAATAATATGTGTTTTTTAATAAAATTTTTAAGTACAATTTAATTAAATATTTTACTATGTTTACAATATCCTACTCTTGTGGGATAGATGGAACTATAGTTCTATTTTTATAACAGTTATAATTGAATATGAGCAGCTAAATATAAAAATTTAAGCTTTTATTAAATACTACCTAATAAATTAATCTCATTTTAAAAAAATAAAACTTAACTAACTTAGTTGGTTACAACTTTTATCTGTGAAAGCAAGATGATAACAAATACTACATCTTATTTTTAATAATTCAATAAATAAATTCACTTTGCAATAGTATTGATAATAAAATCTACAACAACGCTTCATGTTTATGCATAAGTTGTCATGCATAACCTAACAGCGACTTCACTAACAGTATATTACTGAATATAAAATTTAATATTAATGTTTAGTTCAAATATCAACAGCTTTCATTACTCACTAACATTTTTGACTTTGTTAACTATTTATCTTCAGTTAATGCATTTAAAAAATCATCCAATGATGCTGATAAATAATCGCTATTTTCCGTAAAGTTTTGTTCATGAGTTAAACTATCATCCCAATCCCATAAACGATATCGATAAATAGCACCATTATCAAGATTAATACAGATAAAACTATCGCTATAATCTAATGCAAATGGTAATAATGTTTTCTCTAATTTATGCTGTTGCCAAAGTTGTTGCACAGTTCCTTCTATTAAAAAATCAGGATCATGATCAGAGGCTAGGTTATATTTAATAGGCATAAAAAGAGCAATTTTTAACTTATCTACTAAATTGGGCAAAGTAAAACAATCTTTATATACCAAACCACCATTACAACGTAAATATAATGCCTTTAATGAGTCAGGTAAAGTAATGCCCAAAGTTTGCTCGCATGTTTGTAAATCTTTTTCAGTGAGTTGCTTTTCACTTTGATAAAAATTATTCGTATCAATCATTCTATGTCCTTACTTTATTGCTTTGTCTTCCTACCTATTCATTATTGATCTTATTTTATTTATTTGAAAATAAATTTTTGTTATATAACGATCTACTAAAGTTCGATTAGCCAAAATATACGTTTATTGAAAAGTATATGTTACTAATAATAATATGTTATTTTTAAAATAATTAATTTAATCATGGCATTATTAATTTTTCAGAAAATTCAATTATCTAGCTCTAGATGAAAGGTAATATTGTAAAACCACGATTAAAATTTTAGTTAGTCTTTTGACGTCTAACTTAGCTAATGCCATTTATGAGATAACCTGCCCTAGTTTTGTAAAGGTGAAATCAATTCCAACTGAATTAGAGATACTCCCTGAAGGATGGCAAATAACACAGACGCAAAATGCGCTATTATATGTAGATTGGGACGAAGTCTGCTCTGATAGATCGGTTAATTTAGGCCAGCAAATCCCTTTCACCATAACGATTAACGGTAAAACATATAAACATGCTTGGCTAATAGACAATAATTAATCACATTGAACGCTATTCTGGGTAGTCTATGTTTACCGATAGCTTATATAGTGCAACATTTTTTTACCAAGCTTAGAATAGCGATTATTCAAATATTAAGCGAAACTTGATAAAAAAAACCCAAGTCGTAAGTTGTTAACAACAAAAGAGCAAGTTTCGACTTAACTAACCAATTAGCCCATTTATTGATTTGTAACTTACAAAAATACATTTTTAAACGGTTGTTCAAAAACCGTTAAATAGCGATCATACAGAGCAAACCTATTTCACTAAAATCACCCTATTTTGGTGTAACAGTTTAAATATTAGCTTTTTTATATACTTTAAAGGTCAATTTTAGTAAATAAAATAAATTATATTTCGTAACTAAAAAAGTCTAAACTTTTTAATAATTAATGGAGTATCTAATCATGCTTGTTTATTCAATGCAAAATGAAACAGTTGACGCATTAGCATATCGCGTTTTTGGTAGCACGGCTGGTATTGTAGAAACTATTTATCAAAATAACCCTAATCTTTGTGAACTCCCTGCCATGTTACCAATGGGCACTGCTGTCAATGTTCCTGAGTTTGTATCTGAACCCAAAAAAAATCAGATTAATTTATGGGATTAATTAATTCAAAACCATAGTTTTTGTTTACTTTACAGCTAAAAACAGGCTCGATTCTTATAATCCACATCGATGACTTAATCGTCTCAATAAGAAATTCAAGTAGGACAACAAAACCATATTTATTAAATAATAATAAACGTCTTGAACTAAGTGTAAAGATCGAATCATACTAAAACTAAACTCGAATAATAACCATTCAAACATGATTTAAAATAACAAAATGCTAGGTTAATTAAGAATAATTTTTATGATATGTTTGGTATGGGTACATACGAGTAGTAATAACTCAACATAATCAAAGAGATTACTATGAAAAAAATTGATAACCTGAAACAATTTCTTTTTGAAAAAAAACTAATTAACCATGCCGCTTCACAATTACAAATGGCAGTAACAAACGGCCATATCGAAGTGATTACCACGAGTAATTTAGTGCTTTTTTATCATTATACTTTGCATTTAACTTTTGATAATTACCAATTTCCATTTGAAGGACTAATGCAGGCAATAGTTAGTTGGATGACAAACAATCAAAGCGATAGTATGCTAAATCCAGAATCACGTAAAACGTCAATTAAATTTGATGTTCAAGACATCACTGAATGTCATTGCAAAATAAATATTAAGCTAAAATTGTCAGAACGCATTCTTACACAAAATATAAATGAAGCATTACAATCTCAAATAATTAAAGACAAAATTCTTGATGAAGATTTATTAAATTAGTGAGATTTTCCTTTTTATAATAAGTTAAAATATCTGCCTACTCTATATAAGGTGTAATAAAAAACACCTTGTTCTATTTTATTTTTAATTTGATATAAATAACTTATAGTGATCACATTTACATAGAAATAAAATCGATATTTGTTAATCCAGTTACTAATTGCATTAAACAAATACCAAAAACTTAATTATTTAGGTTAAATGGACGCATTTATGCAACGATAAAGTAATAATCAGATTTTTTGCGAGTATATCTATTTTGTTAAAACAGTGATGGGCAATGAACTTGTATCTACCTTATTTTTTATTTGAAAAGAATAAAATAGCCATGGTATTGTAAAATATTTTTATAATTTGAATGAGTATAAAAAGGACTGGCATGGTTGACTTTAATGTGATGATAAATTGATCATTCCTATTATTCAATAAAACACTAAATTAGTTTATTTTAAGAGTGTTAGTAATATTTAATAATATATCCTACCGCAAATAGCATATTTCTCCTTTTATTATAGTTAACGCGCCTAACTTCCCCTACTCTTCCTTATAATCTTTAGAATTAAAATCCGCTGATAATACAATATTGGTTGTTGTTCCGCCCCTTTAGCCACAAAAAAACAAATTATCATTCTTATTGTCATTTTTTAACAAACCGTAACAAACGGCAGATGTTAACAACATAAGGATTGTGTGCTACGCAGCTTTTCAAAACACATTTTATTCAATGAAAGCTAACATCCATATAAGTTGTAAATACATTTATAACCAACCCCGCCTATTGTTTTAATCACGCTAATAATTATTAGCTGTTCATGGATGTTGTAACTAAATATTCTACAAATAAGGTCGCTTTATTTTTAAAGCATAATTGACGATTATAGCGCCATGAAAACATATCATCCAGCCGACTTAGTCGACATATTACGAAAAATAGAAAATCTGATCCGTCCCGGTATAGTTTGTGAAACAAAAGGTGACAGGGTTAGAGTCCGTTCTGGCAATCTTATTACAGCTTGGTTGCCCTGGTTTACTCATCGAGCAGGGAAAAGCCGTTCTTGGTGGCGCCCATCTGTTGGAGAGCAGGTGTTTATCTTAAGTCCCAATGGTAATTTGGAGCTAGGGTGCGTATTACCAAGCCTTTATTGCAATGATAATCCAGCACCTTCAAATTCTGAGGATGGATATTGTGTGACTTTTTCCGATGGCGCTTCATTCGAATACGAACCTAAAACTAGCTGCTTAACAATAAAAGGAATAAAAACAGCAGTCATTGAAGCTAGCGAACAAATTACCGCTAAAGCTGGTACTAAAATTCACCTTGATACACCACTTGTCGAATGTAGTGACCATGTCACATTTAAATCTTTCAATGCAACAGGTGCTGGACAAAGTGGTAATACCGGATATTTAACTGGCAATGTGATTCATCAGCAAGGCCAATTATCGTCCAATGGTATTGTTTTAGATTCACATATCCATACAGGTGTTAGAGCTGGTGGTGAAACAACAGGAAAACCCAAATGAGTTATATTGGCATGAATTGTAAAAGTGGGCGCACGATTACTGATATGGATCATATCAACCAATCTATTAAAGATATTTTGACAACCCCTGTCGGTTCTCGAATTGAACGTCGTAATTATGGCTCATTACTTTTTTTATTATTGGATCATCCCAATACCGAAGCAACAAGATTAAAAGTGATTTCCGCAACAGTAATGGCATTAAGCCAATGGGAACCACGTATAAAAATTGATGCAGTTGATATTTTCAATGACAAAGAAAAATTAACAGTACACATCGTTGGTTCACGAACAGATAAACCAAATGAATCATTCAGCAGTGAGATTGAGGTAGCAACATGGCAACATTAACAGATCTTTCATTATTACCCCCACCTGACATCATTGAATCGTTAGATTTTGAAAAGATCTTTCAACAACGTAAAGATAAATTTATAGCACTTTATAGTGATGAACAACAGCAAGAAGTCGCCAAAACATTACAATTTGAAAGTGAACCAATTGTTAAATTACTGCAAGAAAGTGCCTATTACGAATTAATTTTACGTCAACGAATTAATGAAGCATCACAAGCCTTGATGATTGCACATGCTAAAGGTCGTGATCTTGATAACTTAGGCGCGAATTTTAATGTACAACGCTTAGTGATCCAACCTGAGGATAATACGGTTGTTCCTGTAATTAAACAAATTAAAGAATCGGACAGCGATTTTAGACTGCGTATTCAGAGTGCATTTGAAGGTTTATCCGTTGCTGGTCCTCGAGCTGCCTATGAATTTTTTGCCCGAAGTGCTGATGGACGAGTATTGGATGCAGCTGCTGAAAGTCCTTCACCTGCTTGTGTAACTCTTGCAATTTTGTCGCGAGAAAATAATGGCAAAGCATCGGATGAATTAATAGCAATTGTCAAACAAGCCGTAAATGAAGAAAATCGTCGTCCAATCGCCGATCGTGTCACAGTCAAATCAGTCGATTTGATTCACTATAATATTAAAGCTTCACTTTATCTATACCCAGGACCTGAATCTGAACCAATAAAAAAGACAGCAATCAACAATTTGCAAAATTATATTACCGAAAAACACCGAATTGGTAGACGCATTAGTCGCAGTGCAATCATCTCTGCTTTACATGTTGTTGGCGTTGAACGAGTAGAATTACATGAACCTGTGCAAGATATATTAGTTAATCGCGAACAAGCCAGTTTTTGTTCTGATTATCAAATTGGGGTAGTGAGTTATGGCGAATAAAACTTTACTTCCGCCGACTGCTACAAGATTTGAGAAAAATCTTTCACAGGCTATGTTATGCGATCCACCCATTCCTTTACGTTCACTTTGGGATCCAATGACTTGCCCTTTCAAACTTTTGCCATACTTAGCTTGGCAATATAGTGTTGATCGCTGGGATGAAACTTGGCCAGAACAAACGAAAAGAAAGGTAATTGCTGAAGCTTTTGAAATTCATAAATTGAAAGGTACTAAAGAAGCAATTCGTCGCGCAGTCGAACCATTTGGTTATTTAATTAGTATTACCGAATGGTGGCAAAACAACCAAAAACCTGGCACTTTTTCATTACAAATAGGTGTTTTAGATAAGGGAATTACTGCCGACTCTTACAAAGAATTAAATCGAATTATTGACGATGTAAAACCCGTTTCACGTCAATTGTCTTCACTCTCAATTCAATTAGTATCCAAAGGTGAAATCACTGTTGGTGCTAGCTGTTACGACGGGAATATTCTTTATATTTACCCTTATGTGACTGAAACAATAACTACAACCTCCGAACGCCAAGTAGGCGCAATTATTCACTTAATCGATACAATGAGCATAAAACCATGAGTCAAACTTACTATACAATATTAACTAAACAAGGCGCTGCATTGCTTGCTAATGCAACAGCTTTAGGGGTGCCATTAAAATTAACGCAAATGGGTGTTGGTGATGGCAATGGATCAATCCCTAAACCACTCGCTACTCAAACAAAACTGGTTCATGAGGTCAGACGAGCTGCTATTAATACGTTATTTATTGATAAACAAAATTCTAACCAAATCATCGCCGAACAAGTCATTCCTGAAAATGAAGGTGGTTGGTTTATTCATGAGATCGGTTTATATGATGATGAAGGTAATTTAATTGCAGTCGGTAACTGCCCTGCAACTTATAAACCTAAATTAGTTGAAGGTAGTGGTCGAACCCAAGTCATAAGAATGGTAATTATAGTTGATAACGTCAACTCAGTTGAACTAAAAATCGATCCTTCTGTGGTACTTGCAACTCGTGAATATGTTGATAACTTAATTGCAACGAAAATGGAAGCACATGAAAAATCAACCAACCATCCTACTGCTACAACTAAATCAAAGGGATTTGTACAATTAAGCTCAGCAACCAATAGTACAGCTGAAAACCAAGCCGCAACGCCTTTAGCAGTAAAAAATACTTATGACTTGGCAGCAAACTCAGTTAAAAAATCAGGAGATGTAATCAATGGCCAATTAACGTTTGAATACAAAGCGTACGGTATCAAATTCAATTATGAAAATCCTGATAATGTTACAGTAATTCGCCCAAATGGAGACAATTTCTCATTTCTTTTTTATGATGCAGAAAAAAAGAATTGGTTTACAAAGCTTAGGTACACTAAAGATGGAAATGCGTGGAGATTTGAAAATATTAATAACGTTACTATCAATGGTAAACCTGTACTAAAAGATGGTGATGCGGTGCGTTTGTTTGGTGATTTATCTGATAAATCACTCAACACATTAGATGGTTCGACTGAGGGAATTTATTTTCAAGGTAAAAATATTTTAGCTACTAGCGAGAAGGGTTATCCGATTAACCAGGCCGGCACTCTAAATGTGATGAAAAATGACGCAGATGGTGCAGGTTGTTGTCAAACCTACACAACATACAGAAGCGCGCGACAATTTATTAGAAATTATCGCGGCGGCACTAAAACATGGGAACCGTGGGTTGAAGTAATTACAACAGCAAATGTAGAGCTATCAAATTTAATTGATAAATTTCAATCTAGCGGATTTGAGTCACGAGTGTATTCTCATGATAAACGTTTTTATCTGATAGTGCGTGATGATGGCGTTGTCGGAATGTACAACTCTGTTAGGGGTACACTGCCGTGGGGGTTTAATGTAGATGGTGTGCTTGCCGAGGGCTATGTTCCGGCGCACAGGGTTTTGAATCTAGAGCAATATATTAGAAATTTTACATTACCACCGGGCATACCCCTGCCCTGGCCTCAGGTTCAACCGCCAGCTGGATGGTTTGAATGTAATGGATCTATATTCGATAAAAATCAATACCCTAAATTAGCAAAAGCATATCCTTCTGGTTATTTACCTGATTTACGTGGCGAGTTTATACGTGGCTGGGATAACGGACGAGGAGTCGATCCCGGTAGAAGTATTTTGTATTGGCAGGCTCAACAGGTTTCTGCACATAGACATGTTGGTGGATTGGGAGAAAATTTTTCGCGATCCGAACCATGGAGACGAGAACGTATGGCCCCATTTGGAAGCACAGGCGATCAAGGAATATGGGGTGGCGTATTGAATTCAGATTTAGACAATCCTCTTTTTTACACTAACGACGGTACAAATGGCGGAATCACAATACAATCAACAACTACACGTTGGGATGATTTAAATCCGGTGGGTTTAGTCGGTCATGAAACTCGCCCGCGAAACGTCGCATTTATGTATATAGTTAAAGCCGAATAACAGGAGAAAAATAATGAAATACGAATTACAACCATCAATTGCAATTTTAGATGAAAATGGACTAACCACATCAGCTGGATGGTCAATAATTTATAATGTGGATTCGCAAACAGGCGAATATCAAGGAGCAACATATCATTTTTTACCTGTCGGTGTAGGCTTACCCGCTTATGCATACTTAGATGCACCAAAACAAGTAGAAGATGATCATGCAATTGTTCGTCAAGGTAATAAATGGATATACCCTGTGGATCATCGTGGTAAAGCAATTTATTCAACAGAAACTGGTGCAGAATCAATAGTAACTAATATCGGTGATACCCCAGAAGGTTACACGTTGTTAAAACCAACAAGTGATTTTGATTCGTGGAATGGTAAAAAATGGGAACTAGATAAAGAAAAACAGCATCAATATGATGTGACTACAGCGCAATCACAACAATCACAATTACTTAATGATGCAAATAGCGCAATTAGTAATTTACAAGACGCTGTTGATGCTGAGATTGCAACAGAACAACAAACTGAAATGCTTAAAAAATGGAAAAAATATCGTTTTGAATTAAATCAGATAGATGTGAATACTGCACCAAATATTCAATGGCCAGCAAACCCACAGTAACAATTAATTATTCCGGGTAATTGTATCTGTTTTTCATGTCTAGACAGTGCAATTATCAGGAATATCAGTATTAATAAATGACATTTTGCTCATTTTAGATTGTCACCAATTACTATACCCCGCCGTATATCAGTGAATTAGCTTTAGTATTATATTTTATATGGATTACAACATTCTCACTCAAATGATATTATCACTTATGATAATTATATACACATGGAAAGTTGATATATTTCTCATGATTTTAATTACTAAAATAATTGCATTCTTAAAATCACCAATTCATTTATCTATTATTTCCTCTTAACGACATCTCATTAGCAAACATCTATAAAGAGAATGGTTTTTTATTAAAAACGTTTTTAAAATAAGATGTTATCATCTACTAAATTGATGATATGTTATTAATTTGCGTAACGTCTCCCGTTTAACATGCTAAAAACATGTTGAAGCTTATATCATCAAAAAATGTGATTATTTTTCATATGTATCTCATTAAGAAACCAATAATCTTTGATATTGAATTTATTTAATTGATTTTCATAAATCATCAACTAGTTATTTTAGTTTTTATTTAAGTAATGTTTAAAGTTATTCTAGTCAAATGTATAAACTGCGTCCAAATATTTTCTTTAAAAACATTATTTGCCTTTAGAAAAGGACTATTTTTTTTAATATTTTCTAATCTGATCAAATTTAATTACCATCAATCATCGATGAATTCTCTTATTCAGTTGTAACAATATTACTTACAAATTCAACGACTAACACTCATTTCTGAAATATGTGACTATAAGCTCGCACATTAACCTTACCATATATTATATCGAAACGGAGATCTTATGGCTAACGATTATCATCACGGCGTCCGAGTCATCGAAATCAATGAAGGAACACGTACTATCCGAACAGTTTCAACAGCTGTTATTGGGGTGGTCTGTACTGGAGAGGATGCCGATGCAACTTATTTTCCACTTAACACCCCTATTTTAATTACAAATATCAATACGGCAATTGGTAAAGCAGGTTCTCAAGGTACTCTAAAACCAACACTAGAAGCAATTGCTGATCAATGTACACCAGTAATTGTTGTTGTACGTGTTGAAAAAGGCACATCTACTGCAGAGACAGAAGCCAATATTATTGGTACTACAACCGAGAATGGCAAATATACCGGTATGAAAGCCCTTCTTTCAGCACAAACACAGTTAAAGGTCAAACCGCGCATTTTGGGCGTACCGGGTTATGACTCGTTACCTGTTGCAACAGCATTAGTGTCATTAGCGCAAAAATTACGTGCATTTTGCTATGTTTCAGCTTTTGGCGCAAAAACAAAAGAACAAGCAGTGCTCTATCGCGATAAATTAGGTGCTCGCGAAGCTATGATTATTTGGCCAGATTTTGTCGGGTTTGATACCACCAAAAAATCAAATGTTACATTGTCTGCAACTGCACGAGCATTAGGTTTACGTGCACAAATTGACCAAAAGGTAGGTTGGCATAAAACCTTATCTAATGTACCAGTTAATGGTGTCACCGGTATATCACATGACGTGTTTTGGGATTTGCAAGAAGAAAGTTCAGACTCAAACTACCTTAACGAAAATGAAGTAACAACATTGATTTGCAATCAAGGTTACCGTTTTTGGGGCTCACGTACCTGCTCTGCAGATACCTTATTTGCTTTTGAAAACTATACACGGACAGCACAAGTATTAGCTGATACGATTGCCGAAGCACAATTTCAATTAGTCGATGCGCCTATGCATGCTTCTTTAATTAAAGATTTAGTCGAGTCGATTAATAATAAATTCCGTGAATTGAAATCTAATGGTTACATCGTTGATGGTAAAGCCTGGTTTGATCCAGAATCAAATACTGCCGATATATTAAAAGCTGGCAAACTTTATATCGATTACGATTATACCCCAGTGCCCCCACTTGAAAATCTTATGTTACGCCAACGTATTACCGATAAGTATCTAATCGAATTGGCTGACTCAGTTGCTACAAACTAAGGAGAACAACTAAATGGCTCTACCTAAAAAACTCAAATATTTCAATGTCTATGTGAATGGTACATCGTTCGTTGGTGAAGTGGAATCTTTCACACCACCAAAACTAACCCGTAAGTTTGAAAACTATCGTGGTGCAGGCATGCCTGGTAGTGTTCCAATTGACTTAGGCTACGATGATAACGCACTCACTGTGGAATGGACTATAGGCGGCTTAGCACATGAAGTTCTAAAACAACATGGCGGATTGCTCAATGGCGTAACTTTACGCTTTGCCGGTGCTTACCAAAAAGATGACAGTGAAGATTTTATAAAAGTCGAAATCATCGTCAATGGTCGACATAAAGAACAAGATCGTGGAGAACTTAAACAAGGTGAAAGTAACGCAACCAAAATAACAACACAGTGTACCTATTATAAAGAAATTATTGATAACGAAGAAATAACCGAAATTGATTTTATTAACATGATTGACAAAGTTAATGGTGTAGATCGTTTATCCTCTGCACGTAATGCAATTGGTTTATAAATTAACACATAAAAATTACTATAACTCAGCCCGAAAGGGCTAATTGAGAGATTGATCAATGACAAACACAAATAAAGTAAAACTAAAAACTGGGATTTTATCAGGTAAAAAAATGATTACTGAATTTACCATTCGTAAACCATTAACTGGTGATTTACGTGGTGTTAAATTAATTGATTTTATTGATTTAGATATCGATGCATTAGCAAAAGTATTACCAAGAATTACTATGCCTTCAATTGCTGAACATGAAGTTTTTGGTTTAGATTTAATTGACTTATCTGAAATCACAAAAGTTGTTATCAGTTTTTTGTCCCCGAACTTGAACGATGCGAGCCAAGAATCCCTAACCGAGTAGAAGACGCAATGGCAGATATTGCCTTGATATTTCATTGGCAACCTTCTGAAATGTACAAATTTACGTTAACTGAACTAATGGAATGGCAAGAACAAGCTTGCCAAAGAAACGGTACCCAAAATGGATAATAGAGAAAATATCACAGTCCAACAACATGATACAAAAATGGTGCTACCGTTTCGCGCCATTTTTGTGGCTGTTGGTGATTTTAAAAAACAGACTAAAATCATATCAAATCAATATAATAGTTACCGCAAGTTACAATTAAAACTTAATAACGGGTTATCAAGTGAATTAAAACTCACCGATAAAAATAACGCGTTAAAGCTTATTAGACAAAATCGTATTAATTGGTTAACAAAATCAAATAATGCTGCTAATCAAACTGTAAATAATCATGACTTAACTAGTTTGATCAAGTCCAATATTATTTTTAAACGTAAATTCCCATTATCAAAAAATGATAATCCTAGGAGCGATTTGTTACACAAAAGCCACGCCAATATAAACTACCAAAAACAAAAAACTGATAATTTAAAATTTAAAAACTGTCATAACCATTTAATTAAAACTGTCCATAAACTGGCTATCGCAAAAATTAACGCCAATAACAAACTCAATGAGCAACGAGTAAAATTAATTAATTTTTTTAATGGTGATATTCACTATTCAACACATAAAATCAAAAGCCCATATAGTATAAATAGAGATATTATAAAAGCGCATATTAATAGCTTAATTATGCCGCATCATGCAGCTGCTCAGATCAATTTTAAAAAAAATATAAACGTAAATAACGACTATTTGAATCGGAATATAAGCTATCCAAAAATTTCAGCTAATCTAAAATTTATAGATAGCTTTACCTATATATTAAATCAATCTGAACCATTTAGGCGTAAAATACAAAATTTGGAATTTGTTACCACTATTCTTGCAATAGATGTATTGGTTAATAACATTAATACAACTAAAACGATTTCACAGCGTGTAAAAGAATGTTTTTTTAATTACTTACCTCAAACAACTAAACATAGTTTTTGGATAGATAAATATCCAACTTTAAAAGCAACATCTGAGCTATTTAAGATAAATCCTATCTTATATACTAAATCAGCTATTAGCTTAATGAGAAACTTAATATCATCTAGCAACAAAAAAAGTGAAAGGTTCGATCCAAAGTTAATTCGTCATGATGATTTATCGAATAAAATATTCAATCAAACATATAATAATTTGTTTGCTAAGCTCACCACAACTAAACAAGCCAGTACAGACAAGAGGTTAAATAATAGTTTAGAAACGCTCAAACAAATAGCTAGCGCTAATCAACATTATCTAATTTCAACTAATAGTTCACTCATCAACAAGACCTCAAAATCATGTATTGATGGTTTTTATTTACCTAATCTAACATTTAAACTTATTGAAAAAAGTTTTACTTCCTACAAAATCTTTTCTCAAAAAAGTTTCAATGCGCTAAAAAAACTGTATTTAGAATCAACCGATAATCCCCATTTACAAATGCTTTTTATGAGAATAGTTAAGGATTTCACCCATCGTTTTAAAAATAAGGTATTGGATAATAAAAAAATAATCTTGAGTTTATTTGAAGATACATTGATTGATCATAACTTCATTAAGGTTTTCTACGACGTTAACCTTAAAACGATTAAAAATAATTTTCAAGCCATTGTTCATGGTAATGATGAAATACTTTATTCCATGTGCAATTTTGCTAACAAAATTAATCTAACGCAAACCAACATTGAAAATTATCTAGTAAATAGTCATTCAACGCTAGTTACAAATTTGACTAACAAGTTAATTCAAGGAAGCGCTTCACAGTATTATATCACTGTCAATGCCGCCCCAGGCATGAATGAACAAGAACTTGCAGATAAAATCACTGAAGAACTTGATCGACGAGAACAACAAAAATTATTTCAATTTCGCAGTAGCTTAAAGGATATCGATTAATATGATGATGTGTTATGGCTTTTTTGTTTTTAGCCTAAAAAATTTACCCTATCAGACCATGAAAATAAATAAAAGTTGGAGTTACGTAGCTAATGATAGAGTAAACAGACGCCCTGCTCTTCAATATACTGGTCCAAATAATGATACAGTTACTTTATCGGGATCAATCTATACTGAAATTACCAATGGTAGACCAAGCCTTGAATTATTAGAAAGAATGGCTTATCTAAAAACGCCATTGCCGTTGATTGAAGGTACTGGTGTACCGCTAGGCTTTTTTGTGCTCGTCAGTGTAGAACGCATCCATAGTGAGCTAAATCGTAATGGCTCACCTCTGAAAATTGACTTTACTATGGTATTAAAAAAAGTCGATATTTCTGACTTTTTTGATGATAGTAAAATCAGCGACATAATAGATATAATAATATAGGTATAAAATGGCAACCCCTAAATTCAAAATTGAATTATTACCAGATAATAATCAACAAAGTAATTCAGATCAACGCGAAGATTTAACTTCATTATTTGATGCAAGACTTATATCGATGATAATTACAGATAATCGAGGTTTTGAATCAGATACAATTGAAATGCAACTCAATGATGCCGATGGTAAACTCAAATTACCAAAGCGAAAAGCCAAACTCGCTGTTACTTTAGGATGGAGTCAAATTCAAGCAACTAATAAGGATTCAGATGACAATATCATTGGGCCTAACATCAAAAACGTTTTTTTGATAGATGAAGTTGAGCACAGTGGTACTCCTGACCTAATGACTATTCGTGGTCGAAGCGCACAAAATACCGAGGAGTTAGAAGAAAAAAAAGAACAAAGTTATGAAAATATTACGCTGGGCGATTTAATTGCTATCATAGCTAAACGAAACAATTTAGCTTATCGTTTTGATAAAGATATTGGGGCCTCGCAAATCTTTCATATGGATCAAACTCAAGAGTCTGATATCTCTTTTCTTACGCGAATGGTAGATGAAGCCGGTGGCGTTGTGACCGTAAAAAACGATATAATGCTCGTGTTTAAAAAAGGAAAGGGACTTACCGTTGGTGGTAAAATCATACCTCCAGCAATTATCAAGCGAGAGTCGGGAGATAAACATCGATTTTTTACCTCTGAGCGAACAGGTTATACAGGTGTTCAGACCTATTGGTATGATTATGCCAACCCAACTAAAAATCCACATAAAATCATTTATAAAAGTCAGATAGATAAAAGCCAAATTGTATTAAATGGTAAAAACGAAAAAATCAAAATAATTCGATATGTCTATGCCAATAAACAAAGTGCTGAAAAAGCAGCAGAAAGCGAATTAAACAAAATAAAACAAGGTACAGCTCAATTTACCATCGAGTTAGCTAAAGGTAGGCCGGATCTTTTTACCGAAATGCCGGTTATCGTTGAAGGATTCAAAACAGAAATAGACTCGACCAACTGGACTATCATACAATGCGTTCACACTTTAAATAGAAGTGCTGGATTCAAAACAACGGTACATTTAGAAATCAAACTTAAAGACGAAATTTATTATAATAAAAATTAAAGCCTAAATAGTAAAAAAACGCTAGACTTAATTTAAGTTTAATATAAAATTAAGCTTAACTTAATTATAAAAGGTATCAAAATATGAAATGTCCACACTGCCGTAGTAAAACTTTTATCCGTTCAAGTGAAGAAATTAGTAATTTAACTCGAAAACAATATTATCAATGCTCCAATCTATATTGTGGTCACACTTTTACTGCAATACAGTCTGTATCAGAAACTATCGTACCTAGCGCTATTCCCGATCCATCGGTAAATATTCCTATATCACCTTATAGTCGTTATGCTAAACATGCATAAATAAAGATCGGGTTAGAGGATTAAACTAACCCGATTACTTAAAAGGCTCTATCGACTTATTATCGTTTATAAAATTACACATAAAAATGTTAGATATAATAAATGTTAAACTAAATTGAAATAAAAAAATAAATCGAATAATTTTAATATAACTAAATAAATTATTGATAGAATAAATTGTCTATATATCAACAATTCATTCTATCATTTTGCTAACAGGTAGTACTTTCACACAAATTACCTATAATACTTTAGTATTATTGAGGGTTAACAATTGCTAAAAGATTTTTTTGACATTGTTCACTAATACTTTCGCGAATTAATTCTCTTTTTTTGAATTCACTTCGCTTATTACTTTTAACATCTTCAATCGATTTTTGTGGCTGATTACACGGCAATTTAAACCAAGCTTTATTATATGAGACACCATTTAATTCTTGCCAAAATTTATCATAATCGAAATCAAATTTACCAAACTTCACATGCCCTTTACTTTTGACAGCGTATATATTTTCGATTTTAAAAAATTTAGCAATTTCCATCATAAAAACCATTATTAAATTCTTAGGCCTAAAACCAAAAAAGTCTTTTGTTAGTTGCTTTAATATCTCATTGCTTGTATGACCTTGTACGCCCGCGATATAAATTTCATTCAATAACGTTATGGTAAAATGAATTGAAAAAACCAACTGTTCACCAAAACGCATAATAATCCTTAAATCTCCTTCTCTTGGATACAAAGGCGCAGTAAGATGGAACGAAATTTTTGCATCATTTTTACCCTCAACTTGAGCCAACATAATACCATCAAGCTTTTTAGAATAAAGTTTATCTATTACACGTGGATTGATTTTTTGATCAATAAAATCAATATGAGAATTCAAAATAGCGAGCTTTTTATTATATGAAATTTTTTCACTAAGATATTTATGGAATATTTTTTCACTAAATGGATAAGGATTTTCCCATTTTTGGTAAGCTAATGGATAGACACTTGAGGTACATTTTTTTTTAAAGTCTGAATAGTTAGATCTATTTAATGTAGCTTTAATATAAAATAAAGTTAATCGCGACTTCATTCCTAGAATTCCTTAATGATATAACAAACAAAAATGGAGATTTTTAAGCCATTATTATGAATTTTTTAAATGATTATATAGTAAAAAAAATAATAATGTATTATTTCATCTTATGATAGTAAGTAAAGCCAATAATATAACAGTTTTTTAATTTATGACTTTACGCTTAATATATAAAATAACTTACTCACCAATCGATAATCTTACATAATAATTGATAGAACACATTTTTTTACATTATAAAATCGCGCGTTCGCATTGGTCAAAAAAAGTTGTTACTAAGAAGTTATCTATTGTTTAATTTTCAAAAAAAACTGAATCAATTCTAATTTATGTTAATGTAAAAACTCAATTTAAAAGAAAATAGTCAATGTAGATATGGTGGCCCCTACTGCCTCCATACAAATTATAAATAATATTATCAATCAATAGATTATATTAAATTCACCTTTTAACGTATAACATTAACCTATATTAGTCGATTCTTAATTAAAAAATCATTTCAACATTCGAAATTGAAAAGTTAAAAGAAAACTTCTTTTTGTAATTTTATGACACTAACAACACTAACAAAATTAATTATTAATAATCAATAAATTAACCTCATGTTATTATAGTGTTGTATGTTGTTAATAACATAGTAAAATAATATCGGATAATTAATAAATGGGGTGAGCTGATGGATTGTTTAAATAATATACTAATCGGCGCTAGTTGGCTAATTGAGAAATTAAATCAATATAATGGACTATTGTTAGTGATATTAACAATTATTGGCTTTTGGTTTATTTGCAAACAAATTGCAATTGCTAAAAATAAAGATATTTTCTTTAGATTTCAAACTGAATTAATGCAAGAAATTAATTTTTATTTGAATCGAAATGAAACTTTTCGAAATAAGTTGAATGAATTAATAGATAAATATTCAAAAGTAAGAACTATTGGAACGGTAACAACTTCTGAACCTGATCTACAAGTTAATGATGATTTTCTTGATGAATTAGGAAAATTATCTACTAAATATTTGTCTTACTATTGTATGAATAATATACCTGGGTACTATTGGTGGTTAGATAGTTATAACGAAAAGATAGAAACAATTCAAAATTCGTCTGAATATAAAGAAATTAAAAAATATATTAACAAGATCACTGAGTATATCTACAATAAGCCTAGTAACATTATAAATATAATTGAGTTTTATGACTATCTAAAGGAATATGATAATCAAATTTCTGGAAATAAAAATATACTTTATAGTGATTTAAAAGAATTACTAAATGAGTTAGCTAAAGAGAAAAAAGTATTATAACTCAATCCCTTTAAACTCATCTAACGCTTGTTTTTGTTCATCCGATAGGTTGATATCTATCTCACCATACTCAAGCAAGTAAGTACCAAATGACATCAGGAAAGCAACTGCAGGATCTATCTTGTTAGCTGCTTTCTTTTTATTGGGCTTAATATTTGCATTGGCATCGGTTTCCATTACCACATTACTAACCGCCCAAGAGAGAACAGGATCGCCATTGTGATTAATGCGTTTACGGCTGATAAATACCTCGGCAGTTTTTGAAGTTGGGCTATAACGTGCATAGGTTTGGGGGAATGGTTCAACGTCTAAGCCGATATTTTGTAACTGAGTGCGTAGTTGCGTGGCGTTCCACACGTCAAAGCCGATCAGCTTAATATTAAATTGCTCGCTATCTTTTAATATATCATCCCGTATCTGGTCATAATCGATACAATCACCTTTAGTAACCCGTATCCATCCTTGATTAACCCATTTACGGTACATTTCCCTATTTTTGTTGGCCACGTTAGTAAGTTGAAATTCAGGAATGTAATGCCGTGTTAATAATCTAACCTCTGTTTCAAACGGAAATGAATAACAGACGCTAGTAATATCACTAGTAGATGATAAATCTAATCCAGCATAGCAATCTAAGCCTTTTAAATCATCATCCGAATAATCAGCCTTACACTCTGCCCAACTTCCAATATTTACCCAAGGCGTGGCTCCATTGCACCAAATATTAAAGCGTTTAGTGAGCATTTCGACCCACTGCGAGGGTATTCCTCTGGCTTTCTTGATTGTGTCCTCTAAGGCTACCCTATCGACCGAAATATCAAGATTAGGATTGGCTTTAACCCATAAATCAGGGTTATCAATCTCGTTCTCGTCGTCCAGTTCGTAAATAAGCACTAATTGCGATTCATTAACTTCGCTACCCTCTAAAATCTGGCAACAATAATCATAATGCTGTTTACACGCTGATATTGTGTTACTACCTGCGGTAGTGATAGCAAATAAAATGCCCTCAGGTCTAGCTCCCATACCTAGCTCAAGGGCTGAATATACGCTGTTATCGGGGTGTAAATGGTATTCATCTACAATGGATAAACTAGGGTTAGTCCCCTCAATAGTCGCTGCTTTTGATGCTAAAGGTCGTAATAGGCTATTTTGCTTAGGGTTGATCACTTTATGCTGTTGAATGGTGACCCTTTTCTTTATTGGCTTGCTAAGTATTGCCATTTGCCTAGCATCATCAAATACGATTCGGGCTTGGTCACGGCTAACGGCTGCAGTATAGATATCTTGTTGCCCTTTCTCCATAACTAAAAACCAGTTAGCCAGTATTGCCGCTGTTGTTGATTTAGCGTTCTTTCTCGGTACTTGTACATAGGCACTACGATACTTTCTAAGTCCAGTTTTAACGTGCTTAAATCCTAGCAGATTGGCGAATAAAAATTGTTGCCAAGGCTCAAGCTCAATAGGTTTAGCTCTTAGATGACCTTTGACATGTGGGCAGACTTTAGAAAAAGAAATAAACTTGCTGACAACTTCACTATCAAAGTAATAAATAGGATTATCTAAATCAATAAAATAGCGGTTAATCGCTTGTTTTAAGCGTTTACAAGCAGGAATATCACCATTTTTAACGGATAATGCGTAATTATGCCAAGCGGTCAAGCTCGTCTTCCTCTTCGGCTTCTACAGGATTTTTACGACGGCTTACTGGGTCAAATCCAAGTAATGAAGCCATTTTAATCATAATTTTTTCAGCTTCTGACTTAGCACTTAATGCAGGATTACGGCTTTCTGTGCCTTGTGAATTAACGATTGAAAACCCACGCTTTGCAATGTCTTCCATAGCTTTGCGATACATTGAATAATTAACGCAATACAATTCTAAGTTAGTCCAATCGGCCGGTTGAATATCATCACGCTGTGCTAAGTGGTCGGCTCTAAGTTTCCATTGCTCTTTGGCTAATTTATCTAAATATTTTGGTGCTTTCATTTATTTGTTTTTCCTCTACTTTCTAAAAAATCACCGTGCGTAAAAATTTGAGGAGGGGGGCGGTCTTTTAGCTTTTTGAATTTCTTTGAACATTCCCCCCTACCCACTCATCATATCTGAGGACTGCTATCAGTTGTCTTTATTATGAAGATGACCCAAATCCTCGTTTATCGATTACTCTTGTCTTATAGCTATGACAATCACGGCATAATGGTTGATGATTACTTGCTTGCCAAAAGAGAGGATCTCTTTGGCCATGCTCAACAGGTTTTATATGGTCTATCACAGTAGCAGGAGTTAGTAATCCTTTATCCTTACACATCTTGCATAATGGGTTATGCTTGAGATACTCAGCTCGATATATTTGCCATCTGTGGTTATAGCCTCGCTGTGCTGCTGTTCCTCGTGCCTTATCCTGTTCTTTACCTGCTCTATGCTCGTTACATCGTCCCGATTTAACACGGTTACGACAGTTAGGATATGAGCAACGTCTTAATGGCTGTACTGGCATTACTCACCTAATAGATAGCTGGGTCACGGTAAACACTCCATAGTGAAGATATGGCTAACGGTACTTCGTTTACTGCATTAGTAGTAACCATTTCTCTGTTCTCATATAGGTGAGCAATATACATAAGGCAACCTGCTTTGATTGCTGGAGTAAACTCCTGTTTATCAAATGATTTACCGATATGCTTTTGACAAGCTTCAAGGGCTGCATCTATATAGATTTGAAGTAAACTATCTTCTAAGGTGTTACTTTCATCAATACGACAATGTAACTTAACTTCTTGTAAGGTAATATTAGTTATCATTTAAACCACCTTCACATAACAATTCTAAATAAGTCCTTTTGGCATCAGGTAATACTGCTTTAATATTCAAATATTGTGAGCCAACTATCAGGTGCTTAATCCGCCAAGTGGTATCAATATCCTTACGGTAGCGAATATAAATTCTTATAGTAGTACTGTTCATTTCTTGCTGAGATAACATAAGCTCTTTACCTGTTACTGCTTTGACCTCAGCCCATACAGTTGCTATGTCTTTCCACTCTTTAATAACTTGGCCAAATGGATCTCGATAGCTCTCGAATTTCTGTAAGGTAATACACTGTCTTAACCGTCCTATAATCATTCGGCATTATCCTTTTTAACTTCTACGGTTTGCTTCCATGCCTGACTAAACTCTTCACCGCCCTCATAAGGTAGTAATCCCTCTTTTAACCTTGCTTCATTAGGATTCATTACCCCTGATTTAATCGCAATGTTATAACTGTTAAAGCGATCTATCGGACTGGTCCGCATTAAATCGGATGTATCAAACTCAATTAGATAACGGCTTTTATCTTCGCTAACATCTATCATCAAGGCATCTTTTAATTGTTGTTCAAAGTTAGTTAGCCATGGCCTTAGCGTTAATGTTAAAAATGAGCGTGTTGCTTCTGAAAAGTTACTGTATGAACTATGCGAATATTCTTGTATAAACATTGGGCTAATATTGAATATTCGAGCGATATCCTCAATTGTAAATCGTCGGCTCTGCAACCACTCAGCATCTTGATTACTCATACCTAATTGCTCGTACTTCATACCACCCTCAAGAATTGGGGTTTTACCTGCGTTCTTTGCTCCTTTGTAGCGTTCTAGTGCGTTTAGGGCTTTTTTGCCTTTTGCATCATCCATCCATTCAGCCATTGAAACATAACCACTAGCCATTAAGCCATTTTTCATGACCGATGATCCATGTCGTTGTTGCGCAAGTCCTAATCCTATAGCTTCACGGCATATTGTCACAGGTGAACGCCCGATAAAACCGTCATCACTCGCATAACGCAAATGTAATACTTCATCTTGTAAGTAATTTTTGACATTGCCGTCCTCATCAACAATCGAATAAGCATAACGTCCATTTCCTAATCGTTTTGGGGTAACTGCATAAGGTGGAAAGCTTTCAAGTCCATTAGGTCGTCCGTCTTTACCCCAATGAATAACCGCATAAGCATTACCCCCTAATAAACAATGTCGCATCATAGTCCGCTTAAATTGATACGGTGTTTGCTTAGTATTTGGCATCTCATTAAGCAAATATTCAACCGGATGAGTTGATACTCGTTCACGTTCGCCCTTTTTATTAAGCTTATAGAGATAACACGGCATAGAAGCAACCGCTTCACTAATTACTGTGACCGCATTCATCACGGCAGGTAATGCCTCGGCAGAACTGGGTGAGACATATTCCCCCGAATTGGTATTAGGCAAGCCAAGATAAGAGATTAACTCGTCTACCGTCATACTTCGCTCTTCTTTCTTCTTACGGCTAAATAATCCCATGCTTATAACTCCATAAGGTCAAGCCATGCTTTGCTTAAATCTGGCTTTAATTTAGCTTTAGCTTCAAGCATTGAGCGTTTAGCGATTTGGATATCACTTTCTTGGTAGGCTGGTATACTTGTAACGGTTACTTCGAATAGTTCAGCAGTATTTACAGTTCTGATACAAGGCTCTTGATTAAAATCCCATGATTCAGTTGTGGCCATAAAACCAAACGACATACCGCGAATATCACCACGATCAACACTAACGAGTAAATCACGTCCTAATTGTGTGTCGGGAGGGGTAAGCTCAAATCTTAGCCCGATATCATCCTCATTAAGAATTAATGTGTTAGATGTTGTCCGACCTAATAGCGCTTTGTGGTCATGTTCAAATAAAGCTCTGATATCAGGATTTGTGCTTAATGATTGGCTAAAGGCTTTTGGCGAAAATTGCTCATAAAATTCACCCCATATTAGCTGTGATCGGCTATTCCACTTAACCACATAACCCACAAGCTTAGTATCATCTCGTGATATCTCAGTGCTTCTTATTTCATATTGTTTCTTATCCATATCAACCTCAAAGGGGCATATAGCCCCTGTTATTATTTATTTGCTGATAGTTCTAAGATTTTGATAGCATTAGAATCAACCAAACCACCGCCTAAATACTTATCAGTGTGAACTTTATAAAATCCTGGTTCTGTAATATTATCTGGACGAGTTCTTACACCTGTTTCGTGGTCTACAATGTAGTAACCTCTTTTAAAATCACCTACTGCAACGACTGCGCCTGTATCATTCATATTTTCCAAATAATGAACAGGTTTACCTAAAAGCATGTCAGGATCGCCCGCTTTTAATCCGTCACGCCAAATATAATCACCATTACCATTTTTAAGTTTTTGCAATGTTGCTGCAGTATTTGAGTTCATTACCCATACAGCATTTTTACGGTATTTCTTTTTAAGTTTGAAAAGTAAATCAATCAAACTATCGGCCGTGATTGCGGTAATTGTCATTTTTTCAAGTGTACCGAATGGACGATCTTTATCTGCTTTTACTACTTGCGGATAAGCAAGGAAACCTTTAGCTTTTTTCGTGCCGTTACCACTGATAAGGTCTAATTCCTCAGTTTCGACAAAAGTATCCTTGATTTCATCAGTTAGCCAACTTAAAACATCTAAATCACTAAAGTCTAAAATTTCTTGAGTTGTTTTAGGATAAGCATAAATTGGGTATAATTTGATTGATACTTCTTCAAGTTTAGGAGTAGCTGTCTCTGTTCGTGCTGTTCCCTCTTCGCCATGATTAACTACTGCACCACCTACCGATACCAGTTTTTTATACTCATTTGAGCCAATTTTTTTGACGGTACAGATAGCACGCATTTCGGATTCATCCGATAACTGGCGCATGATTTCCTTATCTAACTCAGGAATAACCGTATAACCACCATCAGCAGGAACGCCAGTAGAAAGCGAACGAGCCTCACCAGTACGGATATAGTTGCGTAATTCTTCATTAGTGAGTTTTTTATCAACTGGTTTAGCATTATCCGCGAGGCTACGCTCTTCGTTGGCTAAGGTTTCATAGTTTGTAATTTCGGTGTTTAACTCTTCTACTTTTGCCTTAATGGTGTCAAATTGTGTTTTTTCTTCTGGGGTCATACTGCGATTTTCTTGCTCGGCTTTATCAAGCATTGAGCGCATTTCTGCAACTTTGGTTGCTTTTAACTGACGTAATTCAATTAGTTTTTTCATATCTTTATTTACCTGTATTAATAAGTTATTTACAGCGAGATATGAAAGGCTTTTTGATGTAATAGTGATTAAACTATGTAAGGTGCTGCGCTTTGGTTTTAGACTGCCATATCTGCGCTAATTATTGGTTTTTCTATTAACCCAAAAAGCAGTCTAACAAAACAAAATACTATTGTTAATTCAATTAGTTAGGCAAAATTCATCTGAAAGCATCAGAACAAAACTATTTAACCTTTATGATATTTTGGATGAGCTTCATCCAGTGCGGCCCTATAGCTTTTTAAATGCTCAATCAATAAATCAAGCTGATCTTTATTTGTTGCCACTGGCTCATCCGATAAAACATGTCGAACAAAGCCATGAGCATCTGCATAAAAAAAAGCTTCTTTATTTAGAAATTCTTTGTATTCTGAGTTTGTCATATCTCCTACAAATTTTGTAATATCGTAATAGTCGTTATGGTCTTTAATGTCTTGTTGTGTAATTGGCATAATTGCCTCCTATTTATTGTTTGTTGTATTTATGGGTAAATCTGTTATGAAGTTCGTTATCAACATCTAAAGCAGCATCAGGAAACCAGTCATTACATTTATCATAATCAAGATGTAAGTTAGTTCTGCGCCCTTCACTTTGTCTAGCTCGTATAATGACTTCTACATCATACTCTTTCATTGCTGAAGGAAGTGCATTAACAAAGTTACGAAGTGATAACGGATTTTTTAAGTTATTATTTTCGATGAAAGTAATATAAGCATGATATAAAAACCGCTTAAACTGTACTGGCGTTGAGTATTTACCTATCATCATTCCATCTGGTTTATCGGTTGCAAAGAGATAACTACAAAAATCAATTAATGGATTAGTCAATCGTTTAACTTCAATAGCTTCCGATGATTTTTGTTGCTTAATTAGTAGTGATTTAGCCTTGCTATCATCCTCAAAATAGTTAAAGAGATGCCGAATAATAACGGATAACTCTGCACTAATTTTATCTTTAAGGTTAGGATCTCTTTCATTAGCAGGAACAGGCTCGCCAAAGTGAAAGATCACTCTTCGTCTGGAAATGCCTCCATCATCATTACTAAAGGTCATTGGATTATTGTTAATGGCTAATATAACTCCCTGAATCTTGGCTGAATAAGGTTTCTTATATTTTTCATCTATGGCCACATCATCACCCCCAGTAATTGCCTTGATACCGTTACCCTCACCGATATATTTTGCTTGGTCCGGTAAGATGATTAATGATTGCCCAACAATAAGCGATCTTTCTCTTGGTTTTTCTAAGGCTTCCATATTAGCCGATACAGTATTATTCTTGCCTGCTAACATGGTCGCGATTTCAGCAAAAACACTTTTACCGCTACCGCCTGCGCCTGTAACTTCTATGAACAATTGCCAGTCATAACGATTGGCTAAAATCATATATAATGCTGCCTTTATCGCATCCATTTTAATCTTATCTTTTTTAGCTGAACGAGATAGCCATTGATAAAAATTAGGTGCATGGAGTTCTAAGTTTTCATTAGTTATATTATCAATATAATCAACATTATTAATTGACTGTAACCAATGGCTTTTGGCATGGGGTTTAAATGCACGATCATTTAAATCAAAGATACCATTTCTAAATCCTATTAAATTTCTGGCTTGCTCTCCTTTCAACGGTATTTGTAATTTCATGGTGTCAATGGTCGATTTAATGCCTTTTTCAGAATAGTGAGCATTTGATTGTCTGAACAACTGAACTAATTCACGCTTTAGATCCATTTCAGAAATTATCTGCCAAACATTATCCTTATATAGATAGACTTCATTTGTAAGCATATCCAAGGCGAGATTATTATCATAATGCTCTATCAGTACATCAGCTTTCTGGCTAGCTTGCATTTGTGATAAGTCAGGAACAGCTTTTTGTTTAACTTCGGTAAAACGCTCCTTACTCTCTTTAATTGATTTTTTAATATTCTTGTTAAAATCCTGCTTGGCTTTTTCAAGTCCAAATTGTTGTCTATAATCATCCCAATCTGCTTTAAAATCCGTTTCAGGTATAGAGTAATAGCCATTGACTGCTTGAGCTGCTTCCATTGCTTTAGCAAAGCCCTTATTCGGGCTTTGGCCAATATCATTATCACCGGCTATGATGATTTTAGCGGTAGAATTTAGTTCACAGATAGCCTTAGCTACATGAATAAGATTACCTGCATCAATGGCTGATATAACAAGAGACTGATGGCGGAATTCCGCTATTGATATCCCTGTGGCTAAACCCTCACAGATAATAATCTCATTATGTGAGCGTACTTTTGCGCTTATCTCGGTAGGTCTGCTCAGAATTGAGCCGACTAAAATAAAAGCCCCTTTTTTGCTCGAGCTTTTCATTAAGTGTTTACTGCCGTCTGATTCGATAAACTGTGCGCCTGCGTATTCATTATGAAGATTCAGCATAGGCGCAAAAATGCGCCCTTTATCCAGTAAAGGTAAATCAAAGGTTAACCCTTTCTTGGTGAGGTACTCAGATTGTCCTAATGTTGCTTTAGATAGTAAATATTCTACTTTTTTACATACTGGGTTTTCTGGTATGTTGTTATTATGTAACTGTTCAGAAGCTATCTTTTTAAATACGGTTTTATCTCGTATTTGGTCACTCAGATTAGGTAAATTCAAACATTCCGCCACTTTGATTGATGCTTCTTTAGTACTGTGATGATAATAGTTCTTAATCAGTTCTAAGCCGTCACCACTACCACATTGATTACAAATATAAGTACCTCGTCCATTTTGATTGTCAAATCTAAATCTATCTTTACCGCCACAAACAGGGCAAGCGCAATGCTTGCCATTACCTACTTCAATGCCTAATGAATGAAAGATATAATCCCATTTACCTACCGCTTGAGTTGTAATTTCACTTATTTTCATCTTGCAATCTCTTACGTTCTGTCTCGCTTCTAAATAAGGCTTTAGAATCACTAACTAGATCAGAAATGGCGCTAAGGGCATAAGAACGTAGTTCATCATTTAGCTGACTTCCAGAATCACATTCAATCATTAAGAGGATTGAAATAGCATTGGCTTGACCAAGTTTAGAGTTAATTGTATTTATCGCATCTAGTGAGATATTAGCCATTATTATCATCTCCTTTGAAATCAATTTTTAATAGTTCTTTATAAGCATCTTCAATTAAGTCACCTATAGCCCAAATTAAATTGCCCGTATCGCAATGTTCAATAAAAGGCTTGTTTAATCCTTCATCCTTATAATTATGATTATCCGAAACCACCTTAACCATGCTTTGAGCTTGTGCAAGTTTGTCTTCGATTTTATTTATTATCTGAAAGTTATTATTAAAATTACTCATGGACATATCCTCCCCAATTTCGGGAACGTTCGACTATAGGATATAAGTGGATTCTTGCAATAAATATCAGGGATTGCTTACCTAAATTCTTTCTGGCTTCACGTTCGGTTGTTGCCTTTGTTTGTACTACTTGAGCCGTTGATAGGTCATAGAATTTGTATAGTTTGGATTGTCTTGCACATAGGTGTGCGTTATCATAGCGGTTAGCCATAATCATTACCTCGCTTAATGGTTGGGTTAGATCCCTCGATAGTGTTCCACCACTTCGGGGGATTGCTTTTTTAAGATAATTACTTATATAATGGTAACTACCTTTAAAACATAATCTACCATAACGGTAACTACCAATGCAAGATAAAAAAGAAAAAAAAGATTTCGACCGCTCTAACAGTACAATGAAGCATATTCGTTTTGAAGATGATTTACTTGAATTAATCCAACAGCAAGCCAAGAAAGATGGTGAATCTTTTTCTGGTTGGGTCAAAACTGCTTGTAAAATAAGATTGAATAAATAATTAAAATTCCCTCGAACGCTTCCGAAATCTATCCAATTTTTTAACTCTACGCTATTATAAAAACGTGCTTTAAATGCGTGACGCTTTGGCACAATTTCAATGCATCTAGTAAGTTTTATTGTCATTGAAAATTCCTTGTTAATTGATTTGATTGTTTGAATAGAGGCAACTGTGACAGGTTGCCTTTTTTATTTATATCAAAGCCAATTCGGGTTGGTATTTTGCCCATAATGCCCTTTCCTCTGCGATTAAATTAGCTTTCCATTTTTTACAAGCTTCTAAATTACGTCCTCTTCTGCTTGATTCAATGCGATATTCTTTTTCACGTTTTGTATGATCATTCAAGAAAGCCCAAGGCACACCATAAGCACCAGTCTTACGAATCGTTGGAATAACTTCACCAAATACCCAGTTACTAAATCGATAAGCAAATGTTCCTTGTTGAATTGCTTTTCTACTTCTTGAAATTAGTTTATAAAATCCTGATTCAGAAACTATGGCATAATTTGGATTTCCCCTATTTCCGTAACTTAAAGTTACAGTATTCCTTTCATCTTCTTTTAATGACATTAATGCTTTTCTTGAGTTTGTTATTTCCAAAGCTTTAGCAATATCAATAGCAATAAACCAAGGTTCACCCAAATGAGTAATGATTCTTACTTCAATGCCATCAAATTTAATTACGCTTAATTCATCTTGTTTAACAATCATCTTAGTAGCTCCCATTGGCAAATCCTCGTCGTTTAGTCGGTTGATTTATCTTTTCTACTGGTGGCGGATTATCTATCCAGTGAAGTAATTCCACTAAAGACCAACCGCAAGAGTTAGCGCCTAACGATTTTCTTAATGGATATTTGCCCTCTTTCTCAAGTTGCCAAGCAGTAGAACGGGCGATACTAGTAATTTTGTATCTTTCATTTTCACGGACAAGGCGATCATATTGAATGCCGTATTTATCTCTGGTTGCTTTGTGTTGTTCTGGAGTGATTGAATAAGTCATTGAAAGCCCCCTTACTGTACTCGGTTGCTTTCTAAATAGGTTTTAACTTCGGCCATATCGTAAACTACTCGACGTTTGCCAACTTTAATACCTTTGGGGAAATTTGGATCATAACGTAATGTATTCTTAGCACAGCCTAAGATTAACGCTAGTTCATCAAGGGAATAGTATTTTGGAGTATTTAACTGCATTTCTTACCTCATTAAGTTCGTTTGTGTTTAACTTAATGAGGATTGTAAGATAGGTATTTTTTAGTTTTCGGAAAGTTCCAAAATTAGTTTGGAAATTCCAAATTTATTTTTTTAACCAGCTTTCAAGAATTTTGCCTGACGGGTATTTTAAGTCATTTAATTGAAATTCTTTTACAAGTTCACTTTTTTTATTTTCTATAAACTTGCGAGGATTATTGATTGCATCTTCTCCATATTTAATAAATAATAAATTTCTGATAAATTCAATTTGTAAATTTGTTGGGGTATTATCAATTTTAATAATATTATTTGTATTTAAATAATTTGCCTTGTTGTTGTATTTATTTAAACCACCAAAATAAGCATCTAATTCAATATTTCTGCCACCATTTTTCAATAATTCCATTTCATAATTTGTTATAAATAATTGTGTTAAATTTAATGATAAATCCTTTGAAAAATCTATTCGCATCACATCATAATCTTTCGTGTTATTAATTACATCTCTAGTGACTCTCGGTATTAAAGCTGTAGATATTTCAATGTCATTACTCTTTTTATTAATAAAATTTTTATATAAAATCTCAGAGTCCCTAGGAGGTATAGCCAATAAACCATCGATATAAATTTCCCCTGCTTCAATATGATCCCTCGTATTTTCTTCTAGGTATGTATATGGCGTGATGTACCGATAACGAGCGTATTCTTCAAAAGTCAAATTGCTTAGTATTCTGGTTGTACTAATAACAGTTAAATCAATGTCATGAATAGGTAGAATAAAACAAAATTGACAAACTTTTGCATAGCCAAAATAAAGTAAATCTTCTACTGTACAGTTTATTACTTTTGCGGCTTGTTCAAGCGTATAAAATAATCTTTCTGGTAATGCCATAATTAAACCCTATCTTATGATTTGAACGTCTTTGAACATTATATCAATACTGTATATAAAAACACTAATTTTAATACCACTATTTAGTGGAATTTAGCTAGCCAAAGGAAAGGATCTCATTTAGGAAACTGCACGAATTTGGAATCAATTTAATGACATAATTTAATGTTATATATGTTATTATTATCTTTTAATAACACTTAAAAAAATATATATAAATCAATTATATTATGTTATTAGTGTTGTTAGTGTTATTAAAAATAATATATAAAGTATATTCCTATATAAGAGGCAATAAAAAACCAGTCTAGTTGACTGGCTTAATATATGACTATGGCAAAACTAATCATTAACGGTTTTCAAAGCATTACTCCCTGATAAAGACACATTCCCTTGGCTTGCTTGCTCTACAAAATCACCCCACCAATTCATTAATTCACGACGTTGCTCAAGATAATTTGCTCTATTATAAATACGTCTAACTTCGTTTTTGTCAGCATGAGCTAAAGATGCCTCTATCAAGTCAGGATTAAATCCTTGTTCATTTAATGCTGTGCTTGCTAGTGATCTTAATCCATGAGAGACAAGACGACCTCCAAAGCCCATCCGTTTAATGGCCATATTAACAGTTTGGCTACTCATAGGCTTATTAATAGAACCTTTCATACTTGGAAATACAAATTCTTTATGACTAGTTATAGGTAACATGATTTCAAGTATTTTTATAGCCTGAGATGGTAGTGGAATAATATGATCTCGTTTCATTTTCATTTTATTAGCTGGAATTGTCCAAATCCTTTGTTTAATATCTATTTCTTCCCACAAAGCACCTACGGCCTCACCAGGTCTTGTTATTGTTAATAATTGCCACTCTATTAAACATCTGGTTTGTAGTTCTATATTAGCCAAAGAAAGAGCTTGCATAAATTCAGGTAGTTCATTAGGTCGAATACTTGGCATATTTATAGGTGTTGGGCTTTCAAATACCTTGCCTACGTTAATTAATTTATTAGATTCTATTAGCTCATAATTAACAGCATAATCCATTATTTTGTTAACTCGCCTGATTACTCGTTTTATCATATCGAATTTTCTTGCTGCTTTTAAAGGAGCCAATATATTAATAAATAATGTTGGGGTAATATCTGTTATCTGTGTATTACCAAGATAAGGAAAAACATGCTTTTCTAATGACTGCCAACTTTTTTTGATTGTCTCATCTTTATACCCTTGCGACTTTTCCAGTATAAGCCAATCATCGGCCACACTTTTAAGTGTTCGTATCTTTTGAGTATTGATTAGCTCTTTTTCTAATGGATCTTTATTTTGCCTAATTAAATCTCTGGATTCATTACGGAGAGTTCTAGCATCAAGTAAACTAACTTGAGGATAATGACCAAAACTTATTAATGCTCTTTTTTTAGTTGTTGGACGAATATAATTAAAACGCCATATTTTCGAACCAGTCTTTTTAATCAACAAATATAATCCGTCTCCATCAGATAAAGTGTAATCCTTTTCTCTTGGCTTGGCGTTTTTAATTTGGGTATCTGTAAGAGGCTTAACTATTTTTACCATGTTATACAACTCAATGTTATATTCAAACGTATAACATAATATATAACATAAAAGTTTGAATTTAGCTAAATTTGGATGAACTTAGTTGAACAGCAAATTAACTGTAAGGCTTGTTAATTAAAGGTTTTTTGAACGTTTTTAATCTTGCTTGATTCTTGCGATGGTGGCCCCTACTGGACTTGAACCAGTGACCAATCGATTATGAGTCGACTTGGCAAAATCATATCATATAGATGATTTTAATATTTAATTTAACTCATTACACAGGTAAGAGGGATAGATATTGTTTGCAAATCATAATTAAATTAAATTTTTTGTCAAGATCAATATTAACACTTTATTTTATCACCGACTTATTTTACTGATCATTATACTAAATTTTAAAATAGCAGCCTGTCGTTGTCTGATAATATTAATAATCAACAAACCGCTATTTATTTAATAGTGTTTATTTATTATTTTAATTGATTAAAATGCTCATTCAAACAAGATCTTATTTGCTCATGATCTGTCGCAATGTATTCTAAAGTTGTTGATAGAGACGAATGACCTAATAATTCTTTAACTAACGTCACATTTCGATCTGGGTGTTTCATCAAGTTTGTTGCTAATGTATGCCGAAAACGGTGCGGTGTAACTTTTACACCACAAGCTTTTGATAAACGCTGAAAAAAAGAATCTATTCTATTAAAATCCATTTCTTTATAAGCACGAGATTTAGATTTATTATTTTTAAAATGGTAAATATTAAACAATTGCATTTTTGGTTTCTTATTCAACATTTTTAATTGTTTCTTTAATTCAATAATATCCTTTAATATATCATCTAAAAGTGGAATTTCTCGTTCATTATAAGTTTTACAGCCATCTTCAATTAATAACAATTTCTTATCTTTAACATTAATATCACAAATACGAATATGCAATAATTGATTACGTCTAATACCTGTATATTGCAATACTTTAATAAGTGTTATCCAGAATTGTGTAGGATAATAAAAATCTTTTATTTTTTCTTCTAACTGCTTTTCTTTTAAGAAATTCAGACAAATATCAATATCATCTTGTGATACAGTCTTTTTTGCTTTCTTACCAGGTTTGAGAAACATCTTATCAAATGGATTTTTTTTTGTGTAATTAATCCATGATCAATCCCAAATCTCATCATTGCTTTAAAATGCCGGCAATAATTATTCCATGTAGTATTTTTACAATTTCTTACATTTAAAATATAATTTCTAAAACTTGATACTTTCTCATGATTGATTGAATCAATATTTGTAAACTCACTATCAAAAAATCGAGTAAATGATTTAACGTATCTTCGATAATTGTGACTACTTTGACTACGCAATGATTTAAAGTCTAGATATGCTATTAACAAATTTTGCCAAGACATGTTTCCTTGTTTTTGCGTTTTTTCGTTCATTAAAACTCCTTGTTAATTGTTTTTGTAAATATTAATATCCTGAATTAAAGTTAAATGAGGATTATCAAGGAATTTATTTTCAATAGCAAATAATGGTTTGTTGTCAATTAGATACCCTTTAATGAAAGTATGGCTCTTTCTTTTTCCAGAAATAATGCATTTCCAGATGTTAAATCCTTCATCGCTAAATTTCATATGAATTTTTAGAGCTTGGAATTCACGTTGATATTGTTTCCAGTTACTTTCATCATCATTACCATTCATATATAAACTGTATTTTTTAAAAATTTTAGGTGTTACCATAAATATCTTACCGTCCACAGTATGAATACATGCGTTTTGATTATTGACTGGCAGTTTTTTATCAATAATTTGGACTCGAACCCACTTAAAAAATGGATGATTATATATATCGTTATTATCTAATGTGTTAGGAATAGGTTCATTAAAAGTAGAAATATTATTATTTTTTGTATCATCACCTTTTATTAAATTATCTTCTAATTGTGAATTTTCGAAATCATCATGCTTATCCATTATTTGTACTTCAGAGATTTCAGTATTTTTATGCTCATTAGAAAATAAACTGAATATTGTATCTTGCATTACAGAATTTTTGTTATCTACAGACTCAGATACAATCTTTAAATTGGTTTTTTCTTCAACTTCCCCTTCATCGACTGGTATATTGTCAGGTATAGGGTTAAAATCACTTTGTACATCAGCTTCTGTAAACAATGGAGTAATTGACCCTTTGAATGATTCTGGAGCATTAGTTATATTATGAAAAGCCACATTACCTGGTATTCGTATTAGTGTTAATTTTTCAGCAATCCAACCAGTTTCTTCTGATTCAATTTTACATGGCCAGATCGTTTTATCACCGTTTGGAATTGCTATTCCGTGCTCTTTTAATATATTAAATATTTTAGCATTGTCAGCTGGTATTTCTGTTATACCATTTTGCAACAAATTAGCTTTCATTTTATCTGTAAATGATTTGCTAATAACCCAAACATCTTTACCATCAAACCAACCATCACTAGCTTTTGGACCATTCAAAACTAATTCTGATTCAATTAAATATCTTATCGAAACGATCATTTTACTCATTAATGATACTGGTTTACTTAATATTTTTGTTGGATCTCCCCCCAGATTATTTGATACAGAAAACATATCTGCTTTTTGTATAATTTCAGCTAATACGCCAGCTTTTTCAGTGTGACCAGAACATAAACTTAAAAACGATTTAAATAATTCTGGGTATTGTGATAACCAAGTGATACTTTCATCAGGCAAAATGCGCTTAATCATAAGTGTAACTGCACAAGGATGAAGAGAATAATCTCTATCTTTTTTGTAATTAAATCGGTATGGTAAATTTAAATTGCTTTGCCATGGATACCAGATGTTACCGTCATTCATTTCAACATGAACATCTACAACCACTTTACCTATATCATGTAATAATGCACCATAGACAACTGCGGCACTCCAAGCTTGAGCTTGTCTTGGAATATCTTCTGCATTAGCTCCGAGTAAGTATGATTGTCTTAGCTTTAATGCATAATTTGCAACTTCGAGTCCATGATCAATCATACCACCTATGTAAGAATGATGATGTGCTTCAGAAGCTGGAAGTAACTGCACTATTTCAACATAATTATTGATAACATCCATATATAACTTTTTGAATCTCTGTTGATCAATTGATACTCGTTGCCAAATTAGTGAGATAAGCTTTTGCCGTAAGGAAGTATCAAGCAATTCTTTTGCAGATTTTGGGATATACCATCCATCTAATCCTGCGATATCATTGGTTACTATGTCTTCTGGTTTATTTTTGACAATAAATTTTTTTATTAAATGAAACATAATCACTATTATTTTTACGATATCAGTAGTCTGTCACTATAAACTCGGTAAGTCATATTTAATATAAAAAAATAAACTTTTATCCAAAGATATTATTGCGATTTTCTACTCAACTAGTATAATCATTCTGTTTTCAGCTACTTTTGTAGCAAACAACGAGAAGATGATCGTTAATTCTCAAACGTTGCCAGTAAAATGGAACGTTCCTTTATTAAGGTGATCACATACCATTAGCCAACAAACTCACTACATTCGTAGGTTGGTAACATCTATTTGATGTTGAGTTCATATAAACTTATCTTTTACTCACCCATAGGGGAATTTTATCCCTATCGGGCATAAATTCTCCTTTTTATTTACTTATTTTTGGAGAATATTATGACTAACTTAACTAATAACACAGTAACTAAACAATATTTTGATTTACATACAACTGGAATTGGGTATTTAAACCGAATCCGTGAAGTTAAAGTAAAAAATGGTAACCCTTATTTATCATGTACAATCGCTGCACTTCGAGGTAATTGTCAAAACGCCGAATATACTTACATTAACTGTAACGTTACTGGTGAAAAAGCAAAAACCTTAGTTGAAAAATGCACTGATGCATTAAAAGCTAATAAAAAAATTTTAATAAGTTTCTGTGTTGGTGATATCTATGCTGAAACATTTACATACGAGACTGGGTCTAAAAAAGGAGATGTTGGAATCAATTTAAAAGCTCGATTATTGAAAATCTCCAGTATTAAAATTGATGGTGAACTTAAATATTCGGATAAAATCGAACATTTAGAAAATCAAAGTGAACCTCAACAAATTGACGAAGAAATTAGAAATATTGCATAATGATTAATAATAAAAAAAGCAAGGAAACTTGCTTTTTTTAATTGTAAAATCAGTTGCTTTAACCCACTATTTGTGATGTAATTGTTCACAGGTTGACTTATGATAAAAAGTTTTAAACATAAAGGATTACAGTTATTTTTTGAAACTGGCTCAGCTAGAGGTATCAGAGCTGATCAGTCAAGAAAAATTAAACATATGCTAACGTATCTAAATGCAATTTCGGATATAGATGAAATTAGAAATTTATGGCGATGTCATCAGCTAAAAGGTGATCGTAGTAATGTCTGGTCACTAACCGTATCCGGTAATTGGCGATTAACTTTTGAATTTAACGATGGCGATGTATTTATACTGGACTATGAAGATTATCACTAGGAGCATTTATGGAAATGTTTAATCCTTCTCACCCCGGTGAAATTTTATTAGATGAAATTTTACCTAATACATTAAATATGACTATTACCGATTTTGCTAAACATTTGGGGTTTTCACGTGAAGCAATATCAAGAGTTTTACACGGTAAAGCTCCTATATCGCCGACATTAGCTTGGCGATTAGAACAAGCTGGTATTAGTACTGCAAGAATGTGGTTATCATTACAATCGCAGTATGATTTATGGCAAATTAAAAGCAAATCAAACCAACCGGAAATAATTCGTTTAGTTCCGTGTTCAATATAGTCTTAATCTACAAACAACATAAGGAAATATCTATTTAATTGATATTTCATTCACTTACCCATAGGGGAATATTTTCTCCTGTGGAAATTATTCTCCTTACTTTAATTCATTAGGAGAATTATCATGACAATTAATTACATCATTGACTTATTTGAAAATAATTATGGATATAAATTAGAAATCACCTTTACTGACAATAACCAGGTTGAGATTATTAATTCTGAGCATAGTTTTAATTCAATTATTGAAGTTGAAAATAAAATCACTCACCTTCTTGGTAAAATTTGGATTGATGGTGCAATAAATAATCGTCCATGTAAAGTTGAACGAGCATCAATAATAGACAATTCTACTAATAGCATAGTGATTAGTGGCTTAGTAAATGCACTATTAGTTCATTGGCAGTTAAACCAAACAACTAGTTTTTCCGAATTTCTGAAACGCAAATTAATAGCTGTTCGTAATATTGAAATAGATAAACTCATTAATCTAGCTCGTTATGAATTAGCTTTATAGATATTTTACACAACAATACCATTTCCATTAGGAGGATGCTCCTAATGGAGGGTTCTCCTTCAATTAAACTATAGGAGAACAATTATGTATATTGAGAATAGTAGAAAACTCTATCTTAGAGATGACATTATAAAAATTGATAAAGATATTTTGTCTAATATTCAACGTTATGATTTGATTAAGTCATTATCTGATGCTGGTGGTGTTGAATTTAATATTTACTGGTCTAAGATGGAAAATTGGCTGAAAAAACAATGGCAATGTAAATATCAAACTGATTTTTATGAAAAAATTGCCATTCGTTTTAATTCATCCTACAAAGAAATGTTATCATCAGGAAATTTTGAACAATGCTTTTTGATCTGTTTTTTAGAACATTTTAAAGAGTTAGGTCATGATGCCTATTTTGACTTATACTCAGAAGCAGTATTAAACATTGATGGGCATATTATTGATAATATTAATGAATTAACAAGTTAATTATAGTATAAAGACTAAATGTGCATAACACATTTAGTCTTTATTTTATGACTATTATTACTTATCATATTGTTAATGGATTTATAATAACAAAAACTGACATATAACATGCCAGCTTTTATCTTATATCACTTATTTTATACTGCAATTAGCTGTCTTGCTAAAGCCACTTCAATAGATTCATCATCAGAATTAAGTATATCTAATCCTGATTCAGGCATTTCACCTGAAGTACTTTGTGATACTGCTATTTTCTTGGCCATGAGCGCAAGACAACTTGTTTGAGCAGAACGTTCATAGCCCAAAAATATAACTTTTACGTCATTTTTTTGGCCAATACGAAACGAACGTTTGGCTGCTTGTTGCAATGTATATACATTAAAACCTGTTTGTAAGAAAATAATGGTCGGAAAATCGAGTAAATCAAGACCTGTTTTAACAAGTTCAGGATTAGTTATGACAACATCATAATCCCTATCAACTTTATCAAGAATCCAATCCTCCCGCTTTTCTGGCGAAACATTAGCTTTCAATACAGCCGTTTTTAATCCTGCTTGCTCAAGAATTTGCTTTAACCTACCAGTTATGTCTCGAGTGCCGGTATACGTTGCGTATACTAATGCTTTTCGACCTTGAGCTTTTTCAGCTAAACACAGTTCAACTAAATACTGCTCTTTGGGTGAAATATCAATTAAGCAGCCACTATTATCACCATTACTAAATATTGATGGCACAAAAGCTATTTTATCTTTTGTCCTTGGATGTATGACCGTTTCGGCTCTAAAACAGCAGTCTGGCCAAGCTAATAATGTATTGAGAACAACCCCCAACAGAGTAGTATCTTTTTTTGCTAGCGCTTTTCTTAACTCACTTTTTAATGTATTAGATAAGCTATCATAATAACTTCGTTGTTCATCAGACATTGAAATATCAATATATTCTTCAGTGTATTTAGGCAAAATGTTATCTCCTATGTCTTTAAGCTTCAGGAATACAGTATAAGGTAACACATAACGTAAAATGCCTTTCGGTCCAAAACCTGGTGCTTTTTGTGTTCTGTGTGAGATCTGATTTCCTTTAGCGGTTTTATGACTATCTCCGTGTTGCTCGGTATAAACATCTTTAATAATTCCGTGGTCTCGCATAAATTCCATAGCAGCTGTACCAAGTGATCCTCTGCTATTGGGTTTGTAGCCATCTTCAATCACCTTTGAGGTTAATACCCTGAAAAGTAAGAAAAATAAATCATCAGCATATCCGCCCATTAAAGTACCAGTTAAAAGTAAAATTTTTTTAACCTGGCTTGCAAGTACCCCCATTGCCTGACCTTGCGCCGACCCTTGATTTTTATACTCATGGCCTTCATCAACAATCAGTAAATCGAAAAAGCCTTGAGGTAAATACCGTTTGATAAACTCAGTCGCTTGATAAGAACCTTCACCAAATCCGAATTCAAGTTTTGCTAAAGCTTTCTCCATTCTTCGAGCTTGTCTATCAGTGAAGATAAAATCACCATCTTCATTCATTAGGTTAACAAAATCTGCGGAGTTATCCGCAAGCATGTCCGAAAGAAAATCATCACCGAATTGATCTATCAGTTTTTCAGCTTTCACTGGTCCAATAAAAGGAATTTGGCACATTGATTTTTTAACCCTGTCTCTGAAGCTTGAATTCGATTTATTTGATGTTCTCATCAATGTCCATAAAGCACTGCCGCATTTTTCACAATTTCCGCGTTTGTCTCGAAAAATAAACTCATGTAAAAGTATCGGCTCTCCCTCATCGTTACGACAAACATTGAAACAATCAGGGCAAGCTGCACATTCACGCTTGATATATTTTGTAGCAACCTCTCCGTGTTCATCATGAATGTTATGCTTTTGATAAACAGGCTTTGATTTCAATGTATGTCTCCAGTGATAGCCCATTCTCATACGAACACGTCCTAAAACGTAAAATTCTGGCACATCAGACGTAATACCCAATCGCAACTCTTGTCTCAATTTGAGTAACTTAACAAGTGTATCTGGACCGTTTAACACCCATACTCTTGCACCTGGTATCGTTTCTAAAATTTCTCGTCGCCATTTATATACAAGATGAGGTGGCGAAATTATCAGATTACGTCGATACTGGGCTTCATAGTGAAGTACTGCTGCCACAGCAATTGCCATTATTGTCTTTCCAGTTCCCATTTCTGCATTGATAATCGCAGCGGGTTCATTCTGATCTAATAACAATTTTGTAACAGCCTGTACAACATGAGCTTGAGCAGTAAAAGGTTTACGTTTTAGCCGATCCATAATTGATTGTCGTTCAAATGACATATCATCCGGAAGATAGACTGGAGGATTAGATGCATTTAAACTATCCAATAATGAATCTTTAAACTCGTTAATAAAACTATTTAAATCAATTTGTATATTTGATGTTACTTGTTCCATTTTTAATCCTTAAATAAAAAGGGATACAAGCTCCCAAAGGGATTGTATCCCTTATGGGTTAATGTTTAAATTAATATAGATTTAATATTCATTTGGCAACATCAACGTAGTTATAAAACCCCGTTCATCATGCCATTCAGTAATAATCCATAGTTTTGTATCATCAGAAAGCTTATAACTTGCAAATAAGCGATCATTTTTTTGTCCTTGTTTTAATACTTGATCATTCAATTTTGTATCACTATCGTCCATATCATCTCCCCAATCGCCATTTCTATAACGACTGAAAGCTTTTGAAACAGCAAGTGCCATATCACAATCATGTTCGGCCAAAAACTTAATTCCTGGTGTATAATAAATCAATCCAGTAAGAACTGAGCATGATTGATTATTCTCAATAATTTCAACATGTTCATCATTTTCATCCAATTCATCAACTTTATTAATTTGAGTCGAAATTACCAATAACGAACCAAATGTTTCAGAATATGGAGTGAAATCCCACGCTTTTATTGAAGGAATAAATTTATCTGTCAAAATTGTTTTTGATTCAACAACAAGGCCCTCATCATCCAAAGTATCTTCAACACTTTTCAACTTTGATTTGTAAGTATCACCTTTGATAATATAAGTTTTACCTGTATTGGATTTTACAATACCGTTAATTTCACCAGCAGCTAGTGCTAGAGATAAATGCCAGTCGGACATTTTACACAACGGTTTACGTTTAGATTCACAACATCTTTTGAAAAAAAGATTAAAGTCATTCCATAATCCACCGATCTTTTTAACTTCCTGCTCTAACTCTACATCAGTAAATGATAACTTATAAAAAGATTTAATTTCACTTTTTGATTCAGGAATTTGATAATTCGGCTTATCTGTCACAGCAATCTCATCAGGAACAATTTTTCCTTCAAAAATAGCCTTAAATTTTGCCTTCATTTCATTTTTTTCCTGAAGAGCTATATCATTTTGTCGAACTTTTCTTCCAAAAATAACAACTTGGTTAAATTGCTTATCACAAGCTGTAAATATTGAAATATCAGTGAACTGACTCGCAATCCAATTTGAAAGCATCTCATCAAGCTGAGTAAACGGAATTATTAATACTAAAATACCGTTATACTGAAGAGACGGAATAGTAAAACGATAAAATATTTTCTCTAATCGTTTGTAGTCTTTTTGGTAATTTGTAATTGCTCCATTATGTTCACTTGTCAAATTTCCATATGGCGGGTTTAAAAATAATAAACCAAAAGAATTAGGTGAAATAACGGTATCAAATAAGTCACTTTTTAACAGAACATCACAATATTTTTCAGCTATATCTGCTCGATATCGATTGTATTCAATACCATACAGTTTTGCCTTATGACTAATTGAATACGTAATATTACTTGCTGCTCGAGCTTCTCCGACACAAGGATCTAAAACCCTAATAGCTGTATTATCAGTTCTTACAAAATGACTAACAATTGCATTTGTTGTAGCATCATCCGTTGGATAATAGCCATTTTTAGCAAAATTATGCGCCACTCGTGGTGATAAAAGTGCAACCATACATACTTCCTATAATAAAGTTAAAATACCATCACGAATATTTTGACTCATGATTTGAGTTAATATTGTGTCGTTTACAATGATTGTTGTTGCATCAATGTCACCAACAATTGCTTTATGTTCTTTAATCATTCCTTGTTGTTTAGCAATCGATACGATTTCGTCAGCCCAATGTTCTAAAAATGGTACAGAGGAAAGAGTTTTAATTGCATCAAAGTAACGATTATATATAGTGGAAATATCTTCTTTTTTATAAATAGAAATCATTGAATTTGAATCACGGTTTGGTTCAATAATGCGTTTATCAAAAATAAAGGCATGAATCAACGAACCAAATAATGTTTTTGTTACTTTCAATGTGCGTTTTGCATAATGCTTTCCTTCGGCTAAAAACACTCGATGATGATTTAACTTAATATCCTTCAAACCATGCTTAGTTGTTTCGCCAATCGTAAGTTTTGCAAAGAGCTCCTGCATTGCCGTATCTTTTCCCCATACAGATAAAAAAATCAGTTCGGAGTCATTATTCGCAATACAACAATCACATTTCAGATCTGGTATATCTTGTAATATAAGAATGTTACTCATTAAAAGTTTCCCCTTAAATCAATATAATCAACCTAAGGAGAAACGATCTCTAGAGAGACCTTGTTCTCCCTAGAGATAAATAGAAAAGTTAAGTTAAAATTGTTCTGGCAATTTATTCCAACATTGGCTTTTATAATCAAAACAGTAACCAAGTTCTATTAACCGTTTTTTCTGTGATCGTATTTTTAAGCGATCCTCTGTTGAATCTAGTTTAACTTGATCACCTATTGGCCACAAAAACCCAAACAGTTCTGCATCACCTGAACTATGGATAATCATAGTTTCTTCAGATTGATGCTCAGAATTAACTTTCTGAACCTCAGATGACTCTCTTTGACAAATAGGGTCTTCTGATATATGTATTATTTCTGAATCTGTTTCATCCAAGTTAAATGAATTAACTAGATCCATATCTTCAATATATGCACAACATTCAATAACAACGCGGTTGCCATAACTATATGAAGAAGATTTGATTTGTTTAATAACAAATGACCCTTCATACTTACCAGCTTCATACTGATCCAAAAGTTTATTATCTTTTAAAGAAAATTCACCGATGGACGTAAAAAGCTTTGCAACATTGAAATTGCCATATTTACCCGTTCTGGTCGTAATCACTAATTCACCAGGTATTGATATCATATTAATGCTCCAGGATAAAAAGTAAAAACCATTACCTCTTTCATCATGTCATGAGGTGAGCTGGTTTAAATAGGAAAACTATTTTTGTAGTTGATGATAATTTCTAACTTGAGTACGCCATTCTTGATTTACTTCAAAATTAGCTAATTCAAGATAATTAAGTGGACATGAATTATATGGAGGAAAAGATGATTCACAATAAAATGAATAGCTCCAAGCCTCGTTAATTTTTTTGATCAAATTACATTTTATATAACAATATTTACCCGCTAGTAAAATATTTTGATAATCATTTGTAACATTAAATTCAATTAATGACCATAATATGGTTAAACCATGAACATAGTCATTACAAACATAAAATTGCAATGTTTTTTCTTCATAATATTTACTATACACAGGAGCAATTAATAAATTAATCAACTCAGATTTAGTATGAATATTATGCTCTGAATACCATTTCATAATAACCCTCCTCAAAAAAAATCAGGAGATATCACCCAAGAGGAGTGAAAATCTCCCCCTCTTGGTTGAAATTATAATTTAGACTTATGTAAGTATTGTTGAATAATTGAACTTAATGATACATCATCTGGAATAGTTGCTTCGCAATTAACTAAAGCAAGGAAATATTCTGTTGAAAGAAGTATGTATTCGTTGGTTAACATGGATATTCTCCTAATTAAGTGAAATAAGGAGAATAATTTCCACAGGAGAAAATATTCCCCTATGGGTGAGTAAAAGATAAGTTTATATGAACTCAACATCAAATAGATGCTACCAACCTACGAATGTAGTGAGTTTGTTGGCTAATGGTATGTGATCACCTTAATAAAGGAACGTTCCATTTCACTGGCAACGTCTGAGAATTAACGATCATCTTCTCGTTGTTTGCTACAAAAGTAGCTGAAAACAGTTTCTATTATAATGCAAATTATTCGCTAAATTCAATATTAAATTCAGAATCAACAGATAGTTATGTTATGCCCTTTTTCTTTTAGCCTTTTCAAGGTAGGGCCATTCCCATTATGGCCCATTACCATTAATATCCATTACCCTTTTACCCTTTGTTTTGCCATTTAAGCATTTTGCATTGACACAGAGCAAAATATATTTTATATATAAAGCATAAATTTTAATCAAAGACATAACAATGAAAAATAAAGATAAGTCAATACAATCAGACACAAGCCATAAAATGCTGTTTAATAGTGATGGATTTGAGATATTCATCAAATGTATAACTTTGTTATTTACATTTGTCGGAGCATTACTATTTTTTGTAGTAAAGCTTTTTGATATGTGGTGTGAAACCAGTACTAAAGAAGAAAAGAACAAAGATGAAATAGCATATTTCGATGATGATGGTCATGCTTACACAAAAGATGGTGAGATAAAGTGGTAATTATTTTAAATAACTGACATTTAGTATTTAATGCCAGTTATTTTGACGCTATTAATTATTTACTTTTACCTTTCGTTATTACTTTAGTTGCTATTTGACCACCTTGTTTAGCTTTATTTATTCCCTCCTTACCTGCCTCTAGCATTTTACTTGAATTTCTATCCATAAAACTATTTATTGCTACGCCCGTTTTCACTCCAGCCCACGACAAACTTCCTAGCAAAATTATAGGGAATCCAATAAAGATTATTGACGTAATAATATCAATTAAAGATTTATCACTTGTCCACCTATCAGTCATAAATTGAACAGCATTATTTTCATACATAATATTAATAAGTCTAGAGTCTAGAAAACGAGCAAGTTCCCAAACGAATGTTAAAAATATCAATGAAAATATAATAAATGTTAGCGTAATTACAGTTTTAGGCTCAAACCCTCCAATCAATATGATAATGGGTAATAAAATAATTACAGACATTAATAATACTGACTGTAGCATCGGAGCTGCTTGTCTTAATGCATCAACCTCTATGAATGTGGTCATAGACTTAAAAAATACACCAGTAGATGCAATTGCACTACCAATTTGTTGAGATACTGAAGGATCTTTATTTCCGTAATCAAGGAACATATAATCGGAGGTGGCCAACATTTTTTTGGCTGATAAAACCGAACGTAAAACAATTTCATCTCTTTCTTGTTGATTTGTTGTTATCCACTCCCAAAATGAAAATTTATTAATGTTAGGATTTATATTACCCGTTCTTGATTTTTCATTAGATTCAATCTTGATTTGTAGATTAATATTATCAATAATTTTCTTTTTTAATCCAACTTTACTATCGCTCCACCATGCTTTACACGAAGGATAACCAGTATAATCATCACCTGGTGTTAAACCGACATCTCTCTGCTCGTCATATGGCCAATCTTTTTGAGGTTTCTGAGCTCTAAAAGAATCATAATATCCTGGTGTATTTAAATAATATGATGACCCAAGCCATGTTACATCATTGATTAAATCATCTGGTAATTTAGGTAATTCAGCACTCAATTTATTAAAAGACGGGTTAAAACAAAATGAATAAAACTCATTCGCTTCTTTTTTCAAAATCGGATCTGTCACAGCTAATTCTGAAATTGTTGAACGAACCTCTCGTAAATCCGTATTACACGGTAATGTCGTAACTACAGATTGTGTAACACCAGAAGATAAAGAATGTACAAAGTACCACCAAATGGGTACATAGACTTGCTTTCCACTAAGTAGAATATTATTATGTTTAAATGATGAATTTTCTGGTGATATTTCGGCATAAGAACAATTCATTTTTTGTTGTGTAATTTTTCCTTCATCTATAACTGCTGAATATCCGCTATGTTCATAATGTAATACTCGAATATCAAGAGGGATTGAGGGATAACATGCAAAGAAAATTACAACCATACTTATATAAACGTAAGTTTCTAATCGAGTAACAATAACGTTTGCATGCTTACCTTTTAATTCACCATCTTCTCTAATTTTCATAAGAATGCTAAGCATTTTAAAAATAAATGGCAAAATAAAAATACCAGATGTTGATATAATGTTCCATATTCCGTTATTAATCAACCAAGCTAGTGACAATGTCACATAGTCAAAAAAACTCATTGCAGACATTTTAATTACCCCATAAAACGCATAAAGAGCATTGTTTCATTAAAACAAATTAAAACAACGCATATAATGCTGGTTTTGAAGAATAGCTTGTTGTAATCCTTCTGTTTTTCATTTTTAATTTTGGTTTTTATCATCTGTTTAAATTTAAATAAAAGAAAATAAATAAAACAATAAATGACTAAACGAATTACCAGAAAAAAACAATAATTGTTATTCAAAAATCCATTAATGGAAGCAACTTTATGTTCTGTTTCAAATGAAAAAATAGATACTATGCAACAAAGCAACCCAAGTAAAATAAAAAGAGAAATGACAAATTTAATAGCTTTTTTCTTATTCATATTTAGCCCATTATTTATTTGCATCAAAAGATTCATGACTGTCGATTGGAAAAATAATGCCTTGTTGCCTTTGCAATTTTCGCTCTTGTATGACTAATAAAGTATTTCCAGCAATAGATTTACGCATATCGTACTCTAATTTAATTTGATTCAGCTCCATATCCAGCTCATCGATTTGATCTATAATTTTAGATTGGGCTTGCTCATTTTTTGCGATGTTTGGCTCTTTACGTCCAGCTAAAATAATACGTCTTGCCATCATTGCCTCTTCAATAGTTCTAGACAACGCCATCTCGCTAGCTAAACGGCTCACTAGCACGACTCTTTCATTATCCTCTCGTAAAGTTTCAATTACGCTCCGAGTTACATTCACTGAACTCCCTTCCAATGATTCCAATTCTGCTTTATTAATTGGTTTTGTGCCATTTACTAGATCAACTAATTTTTTATAATAGAGTTCATAGTATTCTTGAGTTTTAGGGTTCAAACCTGTACCTGGTTTTCCTATATCATTATCATTTTTATTTTCACTATCAGTTATCATGGTTCGTTCACCGATTACATCAGTTAACCAAACTTGTGCGTCACTTGGTTTATTCCATGTTCTATATACTCCTCCCTTATCTTGCGCATTACTAACAGGTGTTGTATCTGTAACTGTTCTATTAATCAATGAGTTATATCCAGCTAATGCGACATCACTAGTTATGTTAATGGGGTGTTGTCCCTTTCCGCCTCTTTTTGATCCTCCTATCCAAGAGATACCATTTTTTCCGGCCTCATTATCAATTTGTTTATCAACTCTAATAGCATCAACTTTCTTTCCATTCAACATCTCGGCCATATTTTCGGCCTTAGCAGATTGAACCAAACTTGCAGAATCTGAATAATCAGTCATCTTTTCAGCTAGTTGCTTACAGCTAGTCTTAATATCGGAATAATCTAACTTTGCTTGTAACACCCCGTTTGTCAACAAATCATAAAGCTGAGGATTAGAGCGTTGAATAATCAAAGCGGGCAAACTGGCCACTGCGCCTTTAGCATTGTTAATAACCTCACTCATAATATTGTTAAAACCATCTGTCACACCGTTAAGTTGATTTGAAATTGTTGAGCTAATATCAAAATTACCGCACATCAAACTTGAGTTCCATTTGCCCATATTTATAATCGATTTGGGTTTATCAAATGTATATGTAGATCCCTTTACTGAACCACCTCCGATACGATAATAAAGGCTATCAGATATCCCCCCAGTTGAATTAGCGTAACTATATGCGCTAATTGTTAGTAATAATGTTGTTATAGTTATTGTTGTTTTTTTTGCCATATCATCCCCCAGAATCAATACTGTATAAAAATTTTTGCCCTCGTTTCTTACAACATGCATACGGTCTCCACAAAGCATAAACATAGGCCCCATCAATACTAGCTGTATCATCAATATTTGGAAAAATGCCACATGACATATTCAATGTTGGTGCCAGTTGTTGCCATTTATGATTTTTTGTATTTTCTTTAACAGGAGCCGGTGGCCAAAAACCATCTTTTTTGCGCTTAGTATAATTTTGAACAATATGTAATGAATTACTATTAGTCAGTACATCAGCACCACGTTGAACCACCACAGCCCCTGCTTTAAAATCATCATTTTGCGTAACCGCCCCTGCTCTTGGATAAATATTTCCCCACATATTAGAGGAATTACCAATCTCTCGTACGCCTGGAGACAATGCCTCTGGATATACTGATTCAACAAGTGCTAATCGCCATGCAATAAAATCAAGTTCACTCACGAAATAAGGATAAAATGGCGTTACCCCATTATCACAGTAGTAGCCCATACCTGACAGCATTTGAGAAAAAGCAGCACCGCCTGGATGCCCAATAGCTTGAACATCTTTAAAACGAATTTTTGTTCGATTATTTGCTTGACGATTATTTGTATCCCCTCCTCCTTGAATATTTGACCCTACTAATGAACTTGCTGATGATGTGATTGTATTAATTTCAGTCCAAGGATTTTTAAATGGTTGTTCATATGTAGACATAACAACATCAGGAATATAATGCTTCACTTTTACAGATGTTCTGATTTTGCATCCGTATGAGCAAAAAAGCCAAAAACATGTCCCTGCAATTTTATATTCAGTACAACTAGTTGAGAGAGCTGATTGAACTATTTGTTGAGTACTAATATAAGTGGCAAAACTCGGCATAGTAATTATGAGTCCAAGTAAACTAAATTTTATTTTTTTTATCATTATTTCCCCTCATTAAAATCATGAATTGCACGTGCCACATCTGTTATTCCGTAAATCACATTTTTTTCATTAATAACAATTGCAGGGTATTTTTTTATACCAAGATTAAATGCTTTTATAACCGTTTTTTGGGCTTCAATTATTTTAGATTCATACGTTTTCCACTCTGAAGAATTCAATTTTTTCTCAACATCCGAATAAGCATCATTAATATCACTAGATAACTCACCAAAAAAAGAATTCAAAAGAATTTCTGTACCATCTAAATCATAAATTTGACAATTATCATGACAATTTTTAATTTGACTTATTTGCTCATGATTAACGAAAACATCAATACTATGAATATCTGCCCCAATACATTGAAAACTTGCAAATACAATCAGTCCTAATATACGTTTCATGCATCAGCCCCCACAGTTAAAGTCATTAAATGTTTAATAAGCAAAAATGCATCAATCCAGTCAACAACATCAATACATAGACGTTTCCCTGTTTCAATATCAGCTAATTGTGGCCAATGGATTTTATTTAAATTAGGATTGCATGATACTTCAATTAAACACGCTGATTTTTTTCCTTCAAAAGCGATTAAAGCATATTGTTTATACAGTATTTCAAATTTGGTATGATCATCTACAGGTATACGGCACAAACGTAATTTAGTCGAAATTATGTCCCCAATTTTTCCTAATAATTCAAAACTGAATTCTTCAAAATCTTTACTATGAACAAGATTAATATTTGATTTTTTTAATGAAGTTGCATTAAATAAAAAAGTATTATCATTCATTATGAATCCTTAGATATTCGTGAACTAATACCTCGAGCTTCATCTAATTTTTCAGATACTTTAATAGCAGCATCTAGTTCGCTGATATTAAATTCTTTCATTAGTTTCATTCTCTCCGCTTTTTCATCCTTTTCGGTCATAGCTAGTGCTAAAAAAAGGCTTGGGGGAACGATTCGGAAAAGGCATTCTACATTTTTTGATAACACAACGCCCTCGGTGTACTGACGAGCAGATTTACAAGCAGAAGTGATCATTGAAATTTGTTCATCTGTTAATGCTTTAAAACGACGTATCTTCTCTGCTTCAGATGATTCTGTTACTAACATTTCCCACCACTCTATCATCGATAACAACTTTGATGCAGCATCAGGAAAATCTTCCATATTTTGAGTTGCTAACCACAACCATACTCCTAATTTACGCCACATTTTTGACGCTTTTGTTAAATAGGCTGCTGTAAGTGGTTTTACGGTAATAATATGTGACTCATCGGTAATATTAACGATAGCTCTTGATTGATGTTGATATTGTTCCCCCATATTATTTATGTGATTAATTAGAGAAATATATGCAATTGATAATTGAGCCTCATAACCTTCACGGGCAAAAGTCGCTAAATCGACATGAATCACATCAACATCAGGCCAAGATGTTCCCTGTTGGTTAAATATTTCACCTTCAAATCCTTGAGTGAACATACTTAATGATTCAGCCATTTCATATGCTTTTGCACGCCGAGCTTCTGGTAAATTTACATCTTTACTTAAAGAAAATAATGCATCTTGAACATCACTTGGAATAGCTTGCCGTTTTTCTGCATATGCAACTTGAGCGGCCATAACGATAGCCTGTCTAATCATTGCCCTATCTGAACGACGAAGCAACTCATCCTCTTTTTCTTCTCCACCTGTGATCATTAAACGTATAGATATTTCTATTTCACCAAGCACATCTCGTTGTGCATCTTCATCATCATTTTGTTCAAGTGCTTCACTAACAATATCATCACTCAAATTGTTTTCATCGATTTCAAACTGAATATCTTTATTTTGTAAAATTAAATGAGAATCAGCTAATGGATTAAGCACTACACCGCTTCCTGGTTTTAAACAAACTCGATAAACGCTTACTCCTTGTTGCTCCATAAAATCAACAAGAAGGCCGAAAGAATTACCCGTCTCGACAATAATCATTCGTGGACGATACATAGCAACAAGCTGAGCTATTTCGATATTTAGTGTTGCTGATTTACCTGCACCGGTTGGACCTAAAATAAGTTTGTGACCATTTTGAGCTTTATCAACCATAGGATCGTAGCTTAACGGCTCACCTCCTCGATTAAAAAAAGTTACGCCTGGATGACCTGTTCCAGTGCTCCTTCCCAAAACAGGTAATAAATTAGCCAAATGTTTGCACCAATTAAATTTAACGTATAATCGTTGTGGGTCATTTTGAGGGTTATAATTCATCGGCAACCATCGTAAAAACGAGGAAGCAGGAGCAACTTCATTAGCTTCAGCTACTGTGACAAGACCATTGTTGTTGAGTACTGAACTCAGTGCTTGTATTCTACGTTTTAATCCACTTATACTTGAATCCTTAACATAAAATGCAACAGAGCTGTAATACATTTTTTTACGTTGACGAATATACTCCATAGCTTCAGCACAATCTTCTTTAACAGACAAAGATTCAGCATTCTCACCAATCGCTTTACCACGAATAAAATTGATATGATCTTCTAGTTTATCTTGAGGATGAGTTACAATTGTTAAACACATCATTGTTGATTCTGGCAATACATCAAAAAGCGCATTTATTCCATCGGCTTTACTTGTCTCACCTGTAATATGGCCAATCTTGGGGGGAAGCTTTAATCTATCGACAACAACAACCGCATGTGGTGTATTATCAAAATGCCAGTAACCTTCTTTAATCTCTGGCTCACTATAAAAAAGGTTTTCTGCAAAATCAGTAATTATAGGTAACTCATCAATCTGTTTTTGCTCATCCATCAACTGCTTAATAAAGTTTTTTCCACCTTGTAACGGTGAGGGATTAAATATTTGAGCTAACCAACGAGAAACCTCATTTTTTCCCAATCTATTGACTACAATTCCTGCTCCTTTCAACGCAAGTGTCAAATTATTACAAACAATATCAAGTGATTCTTGTGGATTTAAATCTTCACGTTCTTTGGTACCGAGATATCGATATATAACCAGCCGAGTTTTTCTAATTTGTCCTCGCCAAAGTGTTTTAGTAACTGTATTATCAAAAAAAAGCCCATCTTTTTTAGTAATATTATCAAGATGCGCTTCCATTATGCTTAGCCATTTTTTTGTAAATTCAGTTTCTTTAGCATGTGGTTTAGGATATTGTCTTAATAAAGAGATATAATCTTGCAAATTATCCTCATCTTGACAAAAATATTGTATGATCCATGGATTAGTATCTCTTTCATCAAAAGTATCCTCGATACTATTTGTTACAATATCACTTATATCACGAAGTTTAGATATTGATTTTGCTTCAGTGCCATACGGAATAATTTCAAATACCGCACCAACAGAGCGACCATCTTCAAGTAAAATTGAATTGTGAACCTCATCAAATTCAACCCAAGGTAAATAATCAATAATTGATTTCTTCCCATTACTGGCATAAATGAAGTTTTTTTTATGCCTATGAGTCAAATTGCCTTGCCTTTTAGGTTTATCACTTACTTGAATTTCTTTTTGTAAACCTTTTTTCTTACTAAATAATTTCATTAGTAATTCTCCACTCTTTCACCATAGTAATTATCCACTCTTTCACCAGGCATAGCATATTGCACATCGCCATAGAATGAGAATGCAGTTGAATATCCTGGTACGGGTAATTTCCCATTAGTCAAATGAGGATAGACATACATAACTAAATCGGGGTTCGGTAAACGTTGAAAGAGATTATTAATTTCTTGTTCTGCTGTTCGTGTATGAGTCATCATTTCAACATTTTGGGTTAAATTATCAACTTCTCGTCTAAGTTGAAGTCGATTATCAAACAATTGAGAAGCACCTCCTCCTGTTTTTTTATTGTAAATATCACTCATTGTCTCACTGCTATGTGGAAACATTTTTTCTTTTGAAGTACTACAACCAGATAAAAATAGAGCTGTGACAAAAGTTAATAAAAGAATAGTCATTTTTTTTTGTTTCTGTTTCATTAATCAAGCACTCCAATTTTTTTAGTATTCATCTCATAATCAACAAGTCTGCCATCAAATAAATAATCAATTTGTAGCTCCTTATTAATGTGAATGGCAATTTCTTTACCTGGTGGAACATAAACTGCATCAAAAGTTTGCCCATAGCGTTTATTTAACCAATCAATCGTCTGATTAATTCCTCCACTCAGTCCTTTTCCTAAAACGTATTGACCATTATTACCAGTAACGGCATTGGTAACATTTGATCCATCTGTTACAACAGTAGTATTTTGTTGTGCCATTGCATCTGCCGCTGCTGCTGCTGTACCTAACCCTATTACAGTTGATAAATATTGGCTGGCATTAGATTTGACTTCACCTGAAACACATGGAATACCATATTCATCAGATAACCACCCAATACTTTCATCTTTATTGCCATTATTTTTTGAGTCAGGAATAGTGATAATTCGCCCATCATCAAAAACAAATGTAATTGATTTAACGTTACCTCTTACGCAAGATAGAACGTAATCACCGGATGCAGTCCCAGAAACAATTGCTCCTTCAACATGTGGTAATTCAATTCCATTTGAAATTAAATTATCTCGCCCTATCACGGCTTTAAACGGATACGGATCTGATACAACACCATCAATAGGAACTCGTCCAAGTAACGCTGTCATTGAAACAGAGCCGATTAGAGTTGAATTTACAGGTACTGTATAAAATGGTTGAAGATCTTTTTCTTCTTTTCGCTCGCCAATAGGCTGATTGATATTATCTTTATGATCTTTCAATTTTGAACGAATTGGGTCCTTCCCATTAAAACTGGACGGGAACTGAAATTCCGGCGCACTTCTACCTTTACTACTAACAATTTGGTCAGCAGGATTAACCCATTGAATTTCATCACTATTAGATATATCAACATTACTACTTGACTGACTTGCTTGTCCTCTTCCTATTGGGATTGAAACTGATTTTGAATCAACCGTTTCATTAGAACTAGATATGGTTGAGGTTGTTGTTAATTTATTAAGCTTATCTGTCAGAATTGAAACTTTTTTTTCTAGCTCTGAAGGCTCATTAGATTTGGAATCATTTGATGGAGGTTCTATCTTATACTGTGGTACTCTTGTTTTTTTCAAATTTTCATTTTCAGATTTTAAATTTTTAATTTCTTTTACTATATCAGCTTGATCCTTTTTTAACGTCTTAACTAGCGTCACTAAAGTCTGAACTGTATCTTTTTCAGTATCCCCAGTAATGCCTAGTACAGATAAATCTTCTTCATTCAAATCTGCTATTTCAACGATTTCATCAGTTACTGATGATGCTTGTTTTTTATTTTTATTCGAAATGACTACAATAAAAATCCCCACTAGGATTAAACTACCAACGATAATTGGTAACAATTTATTACCTTTGATTGTTGCCATATTATTCCCCTCTACCATTTAATTCAGGTAAAAATGCATTGATTACTTTACCTTTAGTAACAATATAAAGCATAGTGGTATCAGCAGGTTCCCCTTGAGGACCCAATATATTGTGTTGAAATGTTGCTGAATAAAAATTACCCTGCAACAGCCTTGCATCTAAATTGACATAACCTTTGCTATAATTAACTAATTTGATGGCTACAACTTCATAATTTTTTAGCCTCCACACTGATTTAGGCTCAGCAGTAATAGGAAGTTGTGGCACAAGCCTGGTTAATATTGGAGGCAAAGACATAGAAATTTGTTTAATACCAGGTACTTTTTCAATTGCTCGCAAGGGGGCATAATAATTTTGTGCTGCATATCGAGTAAGCAAAACTGGAGTAGGTAATGCTTGTTCATCATGTACAGTTGTATAATTTTCTTCTATTTTTTTTAAATTAGCTTCATCTTCAGTCGTGATTTTAATTGTTTCTAATTTCTTTTTGGATGGTCCATTTCCTGTAAGATCAATTAAAATTATTTCACCAGACTCGAGATCTTTTAGCATTAATCGAGTTTCAGTAAATGGCGCATTGCTTTTTAAATATAAAACCCCGCCTAGGCTTTGTACTCGGAGCTTAGCTTGTAACGATATGGGTAATCCGACTGATATATTTCTTTCTAAAATTACCATTCTTTCATCATTCTGATTAATAGTAATTTTGATAGGTGTTCTGTCCCATGTAATTAATTCAACAGCTATAGCATTATTAATTGACAATACAAAAATCAATAATGTCATGATCAATTGAGGAAGTTTTAAAATCATCTGATTATTCATTGTGTTCTCCTACAGACGACGTAAGTCTTAAAGGTTGGCTTGCATAACAATTAAGCTTTAAACCCCAAGGGTTTTCTTCAGGATTTGTATCACTTTTAACAACACTAAGTGGATAACGAACCATTGCTCGTTTAACGGCTTCCCCTTTGTAATATTCATCAATATATAAATCGAATGTTACAATCCACGCTTTATCCGATAAAATTTGTACTCTTGGCTCAAACTGATTCGTTTGATAATTTTTGATCTCTGAATTAATTCCACGTCCGTCAATTTCAGCTACATTTCTAACGCGCTCTCTTAGTTCACCGCCCTGTCGTCTTTCTTCATATTCATTCAATAGTACCACCTTGCATTGTGGTGTTAAGTACGGAGTGAGCTTATTTATATTACGTTTATAATCAATTTCTCCATTGCTTGGCCAGTTATTAAGTTGCTGAAAAATATAAAATGCAAATCCGTATATGTTACTAGGATCTATATCTGACCAAAGCCGAGTACTACCCGACCGAGTATCTGGTGGAATATGAATAGTCAAATCTTTAGGCGCTGAACGCCATCCCCAGGCCATAGCTAAAATAATTACAAGCAATACAATAATCACAAATCTCAGTGATTGGATGTGTTTATCTCTCCCAGTAAGTGCATGTAAATATTTCATTTTTGTTTTACCTTATTATATTTTCGTTTTTTTCGTCTAACGATAAATTGTTCATCATTAAAAATTAGATTATTTCCATTGAATCCTTTCTTTGCGAAAAACAAATCAATAGACCGTGAAAACCAAGTTTCTGGTTTACCTCGCTTTAATTTAGCGATTTTATTTCCACCAAAAAAAAGGGTTGGCAATGGCATGAAAACAATCGCTGAGGGAATTAACACCCAGCGACCAAATAAGATAAATAAGATAATTCCTAACAAACTACCAATAATTGTACCAACTCCAATCATCAATAATAATTCACGGACTGTCATACCTTTGTAAACTACTGGCATCCGATTAAGACGGTCTGGAAGCATTTTAATGTCGTTATCTTTCATCTTATTTATTTATCTATTAATTTAGCAATGTTTCAGCTGCCAATGTTGCAAACCAAATACAAGCAACAACTAATACAACACCTATAACAACTAAAGTACCAAATTTTGCCCACGAGCCTTTACCCTCGCCGATATTGTTATATTCAATTAGGATATTTTTTGCTGCGACAATAAAAGCACCGCCAACGATAATCAACCCTCCAACGGCGAAACCGTCATACATATATGCTTGCATATTGGGTAATAGCCCGCCTTTTTTACCCTGTGATGGGTCATCTATAGATGGCATTTTTGCCATTACATGTTGTCCCCATAAAGCTAACCCAAATAGAAAGATCTTACTTTTTATCTGAAATAATTCTTTTGCTTTTTTAAACATGAATTTTTTCTCCTTAAAAATTTTTATTGAAAATAAATAAAAGATCCCAGTATTAAAACAAAAACAACAGCTCGAATAATAACTGATGGCAACTCATCAATCTTTAGACCTTCATTCCCTAAACCTTTTAAGAGACAAAAAATAATGATAGCTACTATAAATAGAGCTATACCGATACATATTGCACCAAAAAAATTGAAGGATTGATCCATTGTGAATGTTGCACCATCTTCAAAAGCCTTAAGTGTTTTTTCGCTCATATCATTCATTTTGATATTCGCCTTCAATCACTGGAAAGTTAAGCGAACGAGGTTGAGATCTTGTCGGGGATATGTAGCTTTCAATACCTTGCATGACATGATCAATATCATTTTGTATTGCTTTATAGTTAAAATGATAACGTTCTGATTGCTCGGTTCCTGAAACAATTTCACTTTTAAGTAAAGATTGTTTAACTTGTTTGAGTTGTTTTAACACTAATGCGAGTTCTTCTTTTTCGTTTGCTACAGCCAAATCAGAGCTTAACAATAAAGATAAACCAACTATTGAAAGAATTATGTTAGGATGCTTTCGCATGTTTTTTCTCCAGTTTTGAACCGGATTTCTACTATAATGATTAATATGAAAAAAACATCAATTAAATCTTTTTTGATTTTTTAAAAAAAATTGGCTTAGGGGTCTGACGCTCAGTGGAACGAAAACTCACGTTAAGGGATTTTGGTCATGAGATTATCAAAAAGGATCTTCACCTAGATCCTTTTAAATTAAAAATGAAGTTTTAAATCAATCTAAAGTATATATGAGTAAACTTGGTCTGACAGTTACCAATGCTTAATCAGTGAGGCACCTATCTCAGCGATCTGTCTATTTCGTTCATCCATAGTTGCCTGACTCCCCGTCGTGTAGATAACTACGATACGGGAGGGCTTACCATCTGGCCCCAGTGCTGCAATGATACCGCGAGACCCACGCTCACCGGCTCCAGATTTATCAGCAATAAACCAGCCAGCCGGAAGGGCCGAGCGCAGAAGTGGTCCTGCAACTTTATCCGCCTCCATCCAGTCTATTAATTGTTGCCGGGAAGCTAGAGTAAGTAGTTCGCCAGTTAATAGTTTGCGCAACGTTGTTGCCATTGCTGCAGGCATCGTGGTGTCACGCTCGTCGTTTGGTATGGCTTCATTCAGCTCCGGTTCCCAACGATCAAGGCGAGTTACATGATCCCCCATGTTGTGCAAAAAAGCGGTTAGCTCCTTCGGTCCTCCGATCGTTGTCAGAAGTAAGTTGGCCGCAGTGTTATCACTCATGGTTATGGCAGCACTGCATAATTCTCTTACTGTCATGCCATCCGTAAGATGCTTTTCTGTGACTGGTGAGTACTCAACCAAGTCATTCTGAGAATAGTGTATGCGGCGACCGAGTTGCTCTTGCCCGGCGTCAACACGGGATAATACCGCACCACATAGCAGAACTTTAAAAGTGCTCATCATTGGAAAACGTTCTTCGGGGCGAAAACTCTCAAGGATCTTACCGCTGTTGAGATCCAGTTCGATGTAACCCACTCGTGCACCCAACTGATCTTCAGCATCTTTTACTTTCACCAGCGTTTCTGGGTGAGCAAAAACAGGAAGGCAAAATGCCGCAAAAAAGGGAATAAGGGCGACACGGAAATGTTGAATACTCATACTCTTCCTTTTTCAATATTATTGAAGCATTTATCAGGGTTATTGTCTCATGAGCGGATACATATTTGAATGTATTTAGAAAAATAAACAAATAGGGGTTCCGCGCACATTTCCCCGAAAAGTGCCACCTGACGTCTAAGAAACCATTATTATCATGACATTAACCTATAGTATCACGAGGCCCTTTCGTCTTCAAGAATTTTATAAACCGTGGAGCGGGCAATACTGAGCTGATGAGCAATTTCCGTTGCACCAGTGCCCTTCTGATGAAGCGTCAGCACGACGTTCCTGTCCACGGTACGCCTGCGGCCAAATTTGATTCCTTTCAGCTTTGCTTCCTGTCGGCCCTCATTCGTGCGCTCTAGGATCCTCCGGCGTTCAGCCTGTGCCACAGCCGACAGGATGGTGACCACCATTTGCCCCATATCACCGTCGGTACTGATCCCGTCATCAATGAACCGGACTGCCACGCCCTGAGCGTCAAATTCCTTTATCAGTTGGATCATATCGGCAGTGTCGCGGCCAAGACGGTCGAGCTTCTTAACCAGAATGACATCATCTTCCTCCACCTTCATCCTCAGCAAATCCAGCCCTTCCCGATCTGTTGAACTGCCGGATGCCTTATCGGTAAATATACGGTTTGCTTTCACACCTGCGTCTTTGAGTGCTCTGACCTGAAGATCAAGAGACTGCTGACTGGTTGAGACCCGAGCGTAACCAAAAAGTCGCATAAAAATGTACCTTAAATCGAATATCGGACAACTCATGTCTATTATTACAAATTTACGATTTAATAGACATATTAATGTAACAGTTTTACGATGTCCGATAATTTATAACATTTCGTACGGTTGCAAAAATGTTACTAAATGCCCGTCAGGCAGGGAGGCCGATATGCCCGTTGACTTTCTGACCACTGAGCAGACTGAAAGCTATGGCAGATTCACCGGTGAACCGGATGAGCTTCAGCTGGCACGATATTTTCACCTTGATGAAGCAGACAAGGAATTTATCGGAAAAAGCAGAGGTGATCACAACCGTCTGGGCATTGCCCTGCAAATTGGATGTGTCCGTTTTCTGGGCACCTTCCTCACCGATATGAATCATATTCCTTCCGGCGTCCGGCATTTTACCGCCAGACAGCTCGGGATTCGTGATATCACCGTTCTTGCAGAATACGGTCAGAGGGAAAATACCCGCCGTGAGCATGCAGCGCTGATACGTCAGCACTATCAGTATCGTGAATTTGCCTGGCCCTGGACATTTCGCCTTACCCGTCTTTTATATACCCGGAGCTGGATAAGCAACGAACGTCCTGGCCTGCTTTTCGATCTGGCGACAGGGTGGCTTATGCAACATCGTATTATTCTCCCCGGAGCCACTACGCTGACCCGGTTGATTTCAGAGGTAAGGGAAAAGGCGACGTTGCGCCTGTGGAACAAACTGGCACTGATACCGTCAGCCGAACAGCGTTCACAGCTGGAGATGCTGCTGGGGCCAACTGATTGCAGCCGCCTGTCTTTACTGGAATCACTGAAAAAGGGCCCTGTGACCATCAGTGGTCCGGCGTTTAATGAAGCAATTGAACGCTGGAAAACTCTGAACGATTTTGGCCTGCATGCTGAAAACCTGAGTACACTCCCGGCTGTGCGCCTGAAAAATCTCGCACGTTATGCTGGTATGACTTCGGTGTTCAATATTGCCAGGATGTCACCGCAGAAAAGGATGGCGGTTCTGGTTGCCTTTGTCCTTGCATGGGAAACGCTGGCGCTGGATGATGCATTGGACGTTCTGGACGCCATGCTGGCCGTTATCATCCGTGACGCCAGAAAGATTGGGCAGAAAAAACGGCTCCGCTCGCTGAAGGATCTGGATAAATCTGCATTGGCGCTCGCCAGCGCATGTTCGTACCTGCTGAAAGAAGAAACACCGGACGAATCGATTCGTGCTGAGGTGTTCAGCTACATCCCAAGGCAAAAGCTGGCTGAAATCATCACGCTTGTCCGTGAAATTGCCCGGCCCTCAGACGATAATTTTCATGAAGAAATGGTGGAGCAGTACGGGCGCGTTCGTCGTTTCCTGCCCCATCTGCTGAATACCGTTAAATTTTCATCCGCACCTGCCGGGGTTACCACTCTGAATGCCTGTGACTACCTCAGCCGGGAGTTCAGCTCACGGCGGCAGTTTTTTGACGACGCACCAACGGAAATTATCAGTCGGTCATGGAAACGGCTGGTGATTAACAAGGAAAAACATATCACCCGCAGGGGATACACGCTCTGCTTTCTCAGTAAACTGCAGGATAGTCTGAGGCGGAGGGATGTCTACGTTACCGGCAGTAACCGGTGGGGAGATCCTCGTGCAAGATTACTACAGGGTGCTGACTGGCAGGCAAACCGGATTAAGGTTTATCGTTCTTTGGGGCACCCGACAGACCCGCAGGAAGCAATAAAATCTCTGGGTCATCAGCTTGATAGTCGTTACAGACAGGTTGCTGCACGTCTTTGCGAAAATGAGGCTGTCGAACTCGATGTTTCTGGCCCGAAGCCCCGGTTGACAATTTCTCCCCTCGCCAGTCTTGATGAGCCGGACAGTCTGAAACGACTGAGCAAAATGATCAGTGATCTACTCCCTCCGGTGGATTTAACGGAGTTGCTGCTCGAAATTAACGCCCATACCGGATTTGCTGATGAGTTTTTCCATGCTAGTGAAGCCAGTGCCAGAGTTGATGATCTGCCCGTCAGCATCAGCGCCGTGCTGATGGCTGAAGCCTGCAATATCGGTCTGGAACCACTGATCAGATCAAATGTTCCTGCACTGACCCGACACCGGCTGAACTGGACAAAAGCGAACTATCTGCGGGCTGAAACTATCACCAGCGCTAATGCCAGACTGGTTGATTTTCAGGCAACGCTGCCACTGGCACAGATATGGGGTGGAGGAGAAGTGGCATCTGCAGATGGAATGCGCTTTGTTACGCCAGTCAGAACAATCAATGCCGGACCGAACCGCAAATACTTTGGTAATAACAGAGGGATCACCTGGTACAACTTTGTGTCCGATCAGTATTCCGGCTTTCATGGCATCGTTATACCGGGGACGCTGAGGGACTCTATCTTTGTGCTGGAAGGTCTTCTGGAACAGGAGACCGGGCTGAATCCAACCGAAATTATGACCGATACAGCAGGTGCCAGCGAACTTGTCTTTGGCCTTTTCTGGCTGCTGGGATACCAGTTTTCTCCACGCCTGGCTGATGCCGGTGCTTCGGTTTTCTGGCGAATGGACCATGATGCCGACTATGGCGTGCTGAATGATATTGCCAGAGGGCAATCAGATCCCCGAAAAATAGTCCTTCAGTGGGACGAAATGATCCGGACCGCTGGCTCCCTGAAGCTGGGCAAAGTACAGGCTTCAGTGCTGGTCCGTTCATTGCTGAAAAGTGAACGTCCTTCCGGACTGACTCAGGCAATCATTGAAGTGGGGCGCATCAACAAAACGCTGTATCTGCTTAATTATATTGATGATGAAGATTACCGCCGGCGCATTCTGACCCAGCTTAATCGGGGAGAAAGTCGCCATGCCGTTGCCAGAGCCATCTGTCACGGTCAAAAAGGTGAGATAAGAAAACGATATACCGACGGTCAGGAAGATCAACTGGGCGCACTGGGGCTGGTCACTAACGCCGTCGTGTTATGGAACACTATTTATATGCAGGCAGCCCTGGATCATCTCCGGGCGCAGGGTGAAACACTGAATGATGAAGATATCGCACGCCTCTCCCCGCTTTGCCACGGACATATCAATATGCTCGGCCATTATTCCTTCACGCTGGCAGAACTGGTGACCAAAGGACATCTGAGACCATTAAAAGAGGCGTCAGAGGCAGAAAACGTTGCTTAACGTGAGTTTTCGTTCCACTGAGCGTCAGACCCCGCTTACAAATATTTCTTAAATGAACCAAATGTAATGCTAATACTTAGACCAAATAAAAAAGCCATCGGTATAAATATCGTATTGGGATGGATTGAGAAAGGAACTGATAAATAGATAAGCCATGATAAAATTAACATGGGCTTTATCCACGCTTTAGAATGATAATATAGAAAACTTGATTCACGACCCGCTCCAAACCTTCGAATGTCTCGCCGAACAAGCCCATCGACGCAACCAACAATAGATGCAAGTATGAAAATAGGTATTGAAAGAATCAAAATAACTAAGCGAACCAAAAAAACCAATATAACATTAATAATGGCTTTCACGTAAACGCCTACTGAATTAATATATTTATATATAATAGAACTCTCATCGTTCACTGTTCCATCTATTATTTCAATTAATCCAGTTTTGATAGCAATAAATTGATATGCATTAGTAATAATATTTTCTGCAAAAACTAAAGGCTCAGACAAAATAAAACTATCAACAAAGTCTTTAGTCAAGTAACCAAACTCAGTATTAAGCATTTCTTTACTATGACTATCACCTAGTTCTGGCCAAAAAAATGTTATACCAATACATTCAATTACAATGCTTATAAGAAGTGAAAAAAAAAGGGTAGAAATTATAGAGACAATAAATCCTTTTTTTCTTGTTGTATTCGAATTAGTGTCCGATTTTTCAATATTAGCCATGATTCTTATTTATCCGAATTTAAAGTATGTAAAAAAGCTTTTTCATCATCATCAATGTCCAATGCTAAATGAACTGGTAATTCATTTTCCTGAGAACAATTAATTTCTGAATCATTATCTATTTCAGACTTTTCCCATGCTGAATGTGAACTTAACCACCAGTTTTCACCCGTTGAATAACTTTTGGCCATTTCTTTAGAAAGTGTATTGATGGAATCGGGCATCATAATATCTTGCTCTTTAGACGGAAGCGGCATGCGAACTTTATATAAAACCCCTCCGTTAGTCAGGACAAATGCTTGACCTCTAGGCAACTGTATTAGTTCTGACGGCTCTAGTAATGGCATTGACTCAGTGCTAATTCTGTCTTGAGTGCTCGAAGTAAAATCTGTTTTTGTATCAGGACTCGGTGTATCGCTTGCACCTGATACTACCGTATTTTTATAAATATCAACTTTAGGAAGCTGTGACGTAATAAGTTCTGCTGTTTTAGTTTCACGAACTCGTAGCATAATTATATTATTGAAATTACCTTGCACTTGCCCTGCTTTTGCGGCACTCCCCACTTTAACCTCAATATCTGAAATCGTTTGAGTGTATGCAGTAACATTTATTCCTGCCCCTCGGGCTTTGTTCACAAGTGGAATAAACTCATCTCCCATAATTTCATTTACTTCATCAGTATGTAAACACACATTGATTTTAGATCTATTCTCGCCCGGTAACCCATCATCAACACCATATTTATAAATATATCCAGCTATTGATACCAGATCTGCTAGCATTGAGTTTCCAACCGCAGATCCAACCACCGCATCTGACAGCGCATCAAGTCCAATATAGACAATTCCTTTTTTCCGAATAACTTGCTCCCAATCAAAAATTGGTCGTTCATCATTGATATCCAAGTAGTCGGGGGCTAATAATTGTGCAGTTTTTCCTGTTGTCAACTTCTCTAAAAATGGCATTAATGAAGCAACAATTTTATCAAAGTATGTTTTATCGTATTGAATTGCTGAACGCAAACCTTCAAGAACATCATCACGAATTTTTTTAGCAGCTATATAGTCATAAAGTGCTACGACAAATTTATCTCTTCCTCGCATTGCTAGTGAAACATTCTTGTCATTAATTTTTGTTGCCATTTCGCTAATAGTAATCCATGCTTTCGGATCATGTTTTTCAAAATAGTGCTGAGCATATTCTAAAAATAAAACATCCATATTGTTTGTATAACGATTGATTTGTATATAATCTGGTCGACGACCCAACTCAATTAAAGCTTTGGTAACAATATTAACAAATCGCCAAGCAAACTCTTTAAATGCTGCACTGTTCCCCTCTCCTGCCAGTGGAGCCGAAACCCGTTGTGCAACTTCAGTAATTCGACTAAAACGACCAATAGCATTATACCTAGCCGATATTTCTGGATAACCCAAATGAAATACATAAAACTCGTCTAATCTGCCGTTTCGTTTTGCTTCAGCATACATTCTTATTAATACGTCAGCATCTCCTTTAGGATCAATAACAATAACAGGATCACCTCTAGCTATATCTTGTGTAACAAGTACTTCTAACAGTCTTGTTTTTCCGACACCTGTTGTTCCCAGTACTAATGTATGACCTCCTCTATCCACAAATGGCATCATAATATCAATCTCATCAATTTCAACACCATGTAAGAATGGGTTTCCGCCAACTGGTGGTAATGGTTTCAATGGATTAAACCAACGATTTGAACTAGTACACTTTGCTATAAGGCTTTTTTCATGCTTTTGTTCCAATTGTCTAGCAGCCCTATATATAGGTGATGGTTGAACAAAACGTTTATATTCTTCTCGCCGACATAAGATAATTCTTTGTAAGTGTTTTTGCTCCCATTTAAACCCTCTTCCCAGAAAAAGAAATTTTTGGCTAACAGGGATTTGTTCACTTGTCAGAGAATAAAACGGTAAACGTTTTATATTACGTTTATAACGAATAATTTTTATACCTTGCCTAGCTCGATAAATGCCAAACAGAAGAAATGCCCCTGCAACACCAATATTAACAGAGGATGATAATGCTACTGCCCATGGTGCAAAAAGACAGATCCATGCACAAATGATAGATGTAACTGCACTATACATTTCAGAGGCAGGTCTGAATATCGTTTCAATACCGTGTTCATTACTCATGATTTAATATTTATATTATGTTAACATCTAGGAAAAACTTATTGTTCAACGCTTGTTGCTGTAACTAAAGCAGGATATAGTGTTAATTGAAACTTCTCTGCTAACTCATCACCAGGCATGGCATATATAGGGATTTTAGTAATAGATTTTAACATTTTAAGCTGATTGACATCATTTATGTTGACGGCGACCCCCACTAACCCATCAATCGCTTCTAGATCATTATTTCTTGCTTTTAACCACTCAATTGAAAGATCATCAGCACCTAAAATGATAAAAGGATTTAATGTGGGATAATCAACTTGATAAGACTCAAACCTACCTACAGAAAGTTTTTCGCTGTGGACAGGTAAATATGTTCCTTCATCAATTTTCATGTTTTCTGGAGCTAAAAACTGCTGTTGCTGTTTGCTATATTCATCTTGAGGATCTAACATATCATAATATATTCCCATTGAATTCCCGCCATAGTCCCTAATAACATTCAAATCAGCCATTGCAGAATGTGTAGTAGTTATAGAAATGATAAAAATTAAACTCAATGCTCTTTTGAATATAAACATTACAAATCACCCAATTCAATTTGTCTCCACTTACCATCTTGATTTTGTATCAAAATAGGCAAGGTATTTTTTCCTAAGTGTTCCCATTGACCATTATTGTGATTTAATGTAATTTCACCACTCTTTACTCTATCAAGAGGAAGATGATTTAGGTTGGCCCACTTTTGGACCGCTAGATCATCATGTTTGGTATTCAACAAATAAATATCAATTTCCTTGTTAGTTTTCAATGCTTTACCTAATAATATTTCTCCCCTGACATTATCATTAACATCGATAAATAAAACTATTCGTTCCCCCTCATAATTTAGAGGTGCGACAAAATTAGGATTATCATCCAGTTCGATGGGTAATGTGTTTGGATAAAGTTGCTTAAACATACGATTATAAATTCGTTGAAATTCAAGTTCTTTAGCAGTACGTTCAAATTCTTTTTTTACGAGAAGTTTTGCGTAATGTTCTCGTTCTTCTTCTGTTTCAGATTCAACGCCAAGAGTTGTTAGAGGATCAAGATTAGGAGACCAATATCGTCGCCCTTTTTCATTAATAAGGTTTTCATATTTTTGCCATTCTGTAACTGTTAATCCCCAAAAAGATGCTTTTTCTTTAATTTTCTCATCTTGCGTATTCCTAGATTCCTTATCAAATTTTTCAACTGATTCAGATTCAGTGGAATCGGTATTCTTAGAAACTAGGTGAGAATTAGCTAATAAATTCCAAGAAATAAAACTTAATAGCAATAACAAGCATATTTGTTTTTTTAGTATCATATTTACACCTTAATCTATCGTTAGAGTATAAGCTTGTTGCTTACTATTTATTAATTTCACCGAATTCTTATCAATTTTTGCAACTTTCCAAGAATCTAGCTGATCACCTTCATTTACAAATTTTAACGATGATAAAGATGTAGCATCTTTAGGTAGAAATACAGCCACTAACTCACCTGATCTAAATTCAATGCTAGACAATTGATATTTGAAATTTATTAAACTTGCTGCTTTATTCTCTGTATTTTTTCGTGTTGTATCTGTTGATTTATTATTATTTGATAGCATCATTGTGATTTTTTGGATGATTTGTTGTTTAAACTGTTCGAAAGATGTAGCAATACCATCTAATGATTCTTGTTGCATTTTTTGAACATTTTTAACTGCGTCTAATTCAATTTCAATATTTGTTATAGCTGTTTCAAGATTATCTAATTTGCTATCGAGATTTTGATCATTTAGAATTAGTTGTAATGACATTATATCCTGTTGACTACGTGCAGAGCGTGTATTCAAATTATCATAATCTACATTGATTTTTTTTTGCTCTAATTGAATTTCACTTAATTTTTTTTCTAATGCATTGATATTATTTACACTTACATTATTTGTGTTTACTTTTTCCAATAATTCGTTGTAGCTATTGGATATTAATTGATAATTATCATAGTTATTGAGAGATAAAAACAACGTTATCGCTATTAATGTAAAAAAAATTGCAAATACACCACATATCATAATTACCATTTTTTTAGTTATAGTAACTGGTCCGTTTATATTTAATTTATTTACTAACGTATCCTTCATTTTTTACTTCCTCTAATATCAATAGTATTTTTAGAATCTTTTGTTTCTATTATTTTCGGTGGGACTTTATAGGTATCAAGTTGAGGTTCTTGTTTAACTGAGGATATAGGTTGTTGTTTTCGAAAATATCCCTTTTTTAGTTGAAAGCAGATCTCTCGTTCTACATCGTCAACAACTAAATTCCAAGCAGGCCCAGCCATAACATATAGAGCATCATTTAATGAAATTGGTCCAATTTTATATTGAACCTTGGGTAAAGTACTTTCATAAAGAATATTGATATCTGAGTTAGTGCAAAGAGAATAGCCCGATTGGTTTAACACATATTCCATTCCATCTTTAACCGTTAAGTTTAAATTTTTAGGTAGTGAAATATTTATAATTTGCTCTAATACATATTTATGAGTTGGATCGTCTAGTTCAACAATGGTATATCGATCTGTCTGCAAAACTTGGGTAGACTTAGATTCTATTTTAGTTTTAGAGGCAATAGTTTTAGAGTTATTTGTACATCCCATTAATACAAATATTGGAAGTAATGCTAGCATAGAGATAGCGATTTTCATTGTATTTACCCTTAGATATATAATGTGTAGAAAGTAGAAAGGTAAAATGCAATCATGGATGAGTAAACAAATAAATCAATTCTGAGTATAACAAAAAACCCATTTATCAAAATGGGCTTCTTGTTTTTTTGTATATATATAATTAATATAATTAGAATTGAAGATAACTCAATAAAAGTGACGAAATGCACTTTCCCCTCAAAAATCATGCAATTTCATACACATTTTCGATTCGCTATTAAGTAAGCTGAGTTGAACCGAATAAATAAGTCTGTTTCTAAACAGTCTTATTTGGCACGCGTTAACGCACTAAGGGCTACTGATTTTTTACCATTCAGTTTTGGTGTTGTTATTAGTCATTATAGAACAAACAAGGTAAATACCACTGTTTTTCCTGCTACAATGGTATTTACCCTGAACTGAGTTCTTTATTGTATACATTTAAAAAATTGAAAAGTGAATCAAATAAACTCTGATAAACATAAAGCCCTATCGGTTTTTATGCATATGTTGTAACTTACACAGAGTTGTTACAATCATCCGTATATTTTATGGGTTTCTCTCTAGATTTTTCACTGCCTTTTGCATATCACGAAATAATTCAGGATCACCTTTAGTATCCCATATCATTACTGTCTCACCATTTTCAACTTGACTAAAAATCTCAGTAATTTGCAGTTCTATTTGATATTGTAAGATCGCACAAGCACGACAAAAATCAAAATCTTCATAATTATCAAAGTCATTCGGATGAATCCGATGAATATTTGATTTTTTTTGTTTCATAGATCATTTTACTCTCTAATTGGTTTAAGACGTTATATTAAACTTAGCAAAAGTCAATGTAAATAATAAATAAAACTAATGAGAAAAATAAAAAATCAAACTCATAAATCTAATATCAAATCTGATTGAATTAATCTTTATATTAATAGTCCGAATAATCCAACTGTGGTCCATTACGCTCATAAATTTCATTTCGAACATCCGAATCATCATCACATTCCTCTATCGCATTTTTTAATGACTTACTCAGATAGTTTCGGGCTTTAATGAGAGATTCTCCTGTTAAATCATCTTTAGTCACTCTTATCATCCCTAAAGCCACATTAATAATCTCTTTAATTTCGGCTGGAGTTGTTCTATCTAATGCATCCCCTAAGTCTTTATCACTGATATAGCAATCTTGCGGAAGATACATTTTGGCGCACTCAGCTGCAGCTTTACTTCTAAATGCGCTAACAGAAATAATTTTATCAATTCTACCAGGTCGTTTACTTATTCGAGGGTCAATTCTTTTAGGATAGTTAGTTGAAAATATAACATATGTACCAGCTTTATTCCTTGGTGTTAGACTACCATCCAAAAAACTAAGTACTGAAGCATTGGCTTTATATAATTCATCAATTTCCTCGGCAATAATTAGTGCTGGTCTTTGTTTTTTTGCTGCCTCTTCACAAGCTAAGAAAAAACTATCTCCCGTGGCATAAATAACCACAACATCATTTCTATGAATAACAGATAAAGCTTTAGCGATAGTGGTTTTTCCAGTGCCAGGAGGTCCAGTTAACAACACTTTTCTCATACCGGATTGACCATAACGGGTATAAAGATCAATTTCAGTAAAAAATTGGTTAAAATCATCCTCTAAAATTTTATATCTTGGATGATTAGAAAATCGTTTAAATTCTTCTAATGTTTTTGGTTGAACTCTCCAGTAGCAAGCTGAATTATTATAGTAAGATATTTCCCACACACCTTTTTTGGGTAAATTTCTTATGATCTTCTTTGTTCCTGTATCACAAATATCATGTAATAATAACAATGCTTTCTCTGTACCAATTGTGTATTCAATTGATACTTTAGAGTTCAATACAGAGCGTAAAATATGAACTGTATGCTCATTATTAAGTTTAATTCTAAAAAAACCCGATGCATCATTAAACATAAGACGTCGCCCTTTACCTGTTTTTATAACAACAGGTAAAGCATTTGATGACATTAAGGGAGATGGCAATCGCTCTATATCAAGAAGGCTACAAATTTTATTTTTACGTCGATTAATGAGAATATCGCTGATTTTACGAAAATAATCTGCATCTTTTACGAGGACACCAAAATCTTCTGGATAAAGACTTTTATGTAAATCAATGGCGTGTTGCCACATTGGTATTTTTTTTAGTGTTTTAGATTTAACGCTCATACTAATCATCCCTTCTTTTCAAAATAGGCTTACCTTTCTTGTCTGCAAAACATGTAAACTTACAGCCTTCTTTGTAACGTGAGCAACCAAACCACGTATATGATCCTTTTTTACTTTCACCTTTGCGTTTTATCAGTTCACCACTACTGCATTCAGGGCATCGAAACGATATTGCTTTAGTCGCATATGTGTTTTGAGCTAAAACGGTTGTTCTATGTGTTTGTATCAACTGATTTACAAAAATATATTGCTTACGCATAAATTCGCTTTGCTGCTGTTTACCCGAGGCAATATCTTCCAGTTCTTGTTCCCATAACGCAGTCATACCAGGATCTTTTAAAACTGAAGGTAAAGCATCTATCAATGCGTAAGCAATATTCGTTGCGATTATATTTTTCTTTTTTCTCTCAATATAGTTGCGTTTTTCAAGTGTACCGACAATATTGGCTCTTGTAGCTTCAGTTCCTATTCCTGATGTTTCTTTCAACATTTTTTTTAATTTTGGGTTTTCAACATATTTTGCAATTTGCTTCATTGCATCAAGCAAACTACCATCATCAAAATGTGCTGGAGGTTTAGTTTGTAATGCTCTAATATCCGTCTTTGTAATACTACAAATATCACCTGACAATAATGATGCTGGTAATTTTTGCTTATCATCAACATCTTCAGCATTTTCGATGTTTTCATTAACGAATAACATTTTCCAACCACGTTCAACTTGAACCGTTCCACGGGCCTGAAATTTTTCACTAGAGCTTGTTAAATTAACCACTGTTTTATCAACCTCACTATGCACCATGAAGTTAGCTAAATAATGACGTCGAATCAAATCGTAAACTTTAAGTTCATCGTCACTAAGCTGTGATAATTCAGCAATCTTAGCAGTAGGGATTATCCCGTGGTGGGCAGTAACTTTTTTATCATTCCAAACACGAGATTTGAGTTCTAAATTGACGCTTGTCAAAAACTTGGCCATTTCTGGGTCATTTTTCATAATAGCAGAGACTATCGTTCGAGCTTCATCAAACATTGACTCAGGTAAATATCCGCAATCAGTTCTTGGATAAGTTGTAAGTTTATGAGTTTCGTAAAGTGATTGTGCAACATCCAATACTTGCGTCATTTTCATACCGTATTTTTGGGAGCATGCTTTTTGTAAATCGCTTAAACTAAAAGCTAAAGGTGGGGCTATTTTAACTCTCTCAGTGTTAATATCTGTCACTTTTGCTTGTCCAGAATTTTGTATTCTCTGGGCTATTTGTCGTACAAATGATTCATTCAAACATCGCCCAGCATCATCGATATATTCTTTAGGGATCCATTTTGCATTGAATGATTGAGATGTTTTAGATAAATGAATATTAATATCGAAGTAGGGTTTAGGTTTGAAATTCTTAATTTCCCTATCTCTATCAACAATCAATTTCAACACTGGGGTTTGAACTCGTCCTACTGACAATACGCCATTAAATCCTGCATTTCGACCAAGCAAAGTGAATAATCTGGTACTATTTAAACCAACAAGATAATCTGCTTTTGCTCGTGCTTGTGCAGCTAAATATAGTGGATAAGTTTCACTTGCTCCCTTGAGATTGCTTAGTGCTTTTTTTATGGAAACATCATCAAGAGCTGATAACCATAACCGTTTTGTTACACCTCGCCAATTTAATCGTTCAAGAAGTGTCCATGCAATCGCCTCCCCTTCTCTATCTGGGTCTGTAGCAATCACAATCGTTTTTGCTTTTTTTACTAACGATTGAATAACTTTATATTGCTTTGATGTTGTCTTCTTAACATTATATAACCATTCTTGAGGTAAAATTGGCAAATGATCGATATTCCAATTTTTAAATTTTTCATCATAATATTCTGGCTCTGCAAGCTCAAGTAAGTGACCAATACACCAAGTAATACATGCTGAACCATCAGCACTACGATTAAACCCATTATCTTTTATCGTTACTCCGATATGATTTTGAATATCTTTTGCCTGACTAGGTTTTTCGCAAATAAATAAAAGCATAATATATCCTCATATATTTTAATTATATGAGAATATCAATTAGTTTATTGATAACTACATTTAAATAGAAATCAAATTGAATAAATTAAAATAATTTATTCAATTAAAACACATATTAAAATAACCAGCATATAAAAAAAGCGCAAACTTTGCGCATTTTACTTAATTTTAAGAAACGGATTATTCATTCAAGCTTTCATGTTTAGTGTATTATATTTTTTATTCGAGTAACCCGTTACTGTTAGTAATGATAAAATAACTGTAAGTATTAAAATCTTATCCAAAATTTATGATCCTTACTCTAAAATAAAAATGTCTACTGCCAATAACTTTCTCTTAGTCATTATTAGTAACTGGCTTATAACGACTAGGCCAAATTTTTTCTACAGGAACTTTTAAATATTCTGCAATAATTCTTTCGTATTTAGGGCAGTGACGGTATAACGCATTTCTCAATGTATCTGGACTTAAACCACTACTGCGAGACAATCCCCTTAATGTAAAGCCTCTGATTTTTAATTCACCCACTACTCTTGATGGAACCCAGTCTTTATTTCTCATAGCAATCTCCAATTTAAATCCTATCCACACCACTTTTATTGAATCATTAGTCACTTTTAATAACTAAATAACATGAATCATATGCCTTGGATACATCATACCGTATCGAGCAAAAGGTATATCGTCATCAAAATCCATTGACGGTTCATTAGATGGTGTTTCTTGCTGTTGTGCAGCTGCCGGCACTGAGGATTGATTATTTGCACTTTGTCCCAAATTTTGCGATGTAGTATCATCCAACTTACTATTAAGTCTACCTAGAATTTGTAATGTTCCATTAATATTAACCACGACCTCAGTTGTATAACGATCTGTTCCTGATTGATCTTGCCATTTCCGAGTTTGAAGCTGTCCCTCAATATAAACTTGCATCCCTTTTTTAAGATATTCGCCAGCAATTTCAGCTAATTTACCAAACACGACAATTCGATGCCACTCAGTTTTATCTTTTGCTTCACCAGTTTGCTTATCTTTCCAAGTTTCCGATGTTGCAATACTAAAATTTGTAACAGCTCCACCATTGGGTAAATAGTGCACTTCAGGGGTGGTTCCTAAATTGCCTACCAAAATTACTTTATTGATTCCTCGACTTGCCATTTTAATGCTCCTATATATTAAATTTGTTAAAGTTAAATACCATTACTAGGCATATTTTTCCTTATTTACATATCAAAGTGGTTATAGTAAATAACCCCATCAGCACACAACCAACCATTATTTGCAAGTGGAAAAATCAGAAAATTAACAGTCCCTTTTGATATCAATTTGCAATTATTTTCAGTTTTAAATATTAGCCATACATTTTGATTATTAAGTAATCCAAGATGATTACTTTCATTTATTGAATAACTTAAGGAAAATGCCCATGATATTATTAAAATAATAATAGCCAGTAAGTTTGATTTTATGCTTATAAGTAATACAAAAATAAATACAACTAAAAAAATAATATTGAATATGCTTAAAATACTTATTAATTGATGATTGGATAAATCGGTTGTTAGATAAAGAGCAATATTCGAAACTAACATCAATTGTATGCTTACCATAATAATAAAAAAAATTGACCCACTATTCTCTGTTTTCATTTTTACTTATCCATACAGGTTTTATCATCAAATTGATTCAACTCATCAAATTTAGGTAACATTTCATTGATTAAATGCCTGATTCGAATACATATCCTCATTTGAAAATTTAACGTTAAACGATCAACTTCCAGTTGCCGAATAAATTTTTTATCCTCATAACTCAAATTGTTTTGTTCCAAGGCATCTAATATCAATTGTTTTCCTTCAATTTCAGTACGACTGGTTTTACCATCAACAATGACTATTTTCTTATACTTCCAACTTAAATACACTGAACCATTGGATAAGCGTCTTTTTTTTAAATAAAAAGGTAAATACTTAATTGGTAATTTATCCTTTGTGTCATTGATGAGTCTTTCTGCAATATTTTCTAATCTAGAAAGGTAGGATTCAATTTCTTGTAAAATAGTTTCATATTCCCCCTTACCTTTAAAAGGCTTTAAAAGGCCTTTTAGGGATAGATATTGTTCTGCAAATTGATAATCTAATAGAGAAAGTGTATTTGCATATTCATCTTTATAAAACTTATTCATTAGATAAACACCTTATTAAGTTAGTTCATGATTGATATAGTTCTGTCTCGAATTTTATCTGCATTTAATATTTCTTCTGGTACAATTCCGAATAGCTCAATAGCTTTAGTTGCTAACGGGGTATTATCAACAAAATCTTTTCGAGTTACGCCTAGGCGTTTATATTTAGTTATATAAGTAATTAACGAACGTAATTCATGAGCAATCATATTTTGCCTATCTGATGCATCACCACCTTTGATTAATGAAATATGCTTAGCTAGCTGAACTTTTCGGACAAATAAATCAAATTTACACAGTAAAAATACTAATTGATAACCACTAGGTACATTAATAAATAAGCTCAGATCGACGGGTTTAACTGATGTCGCATCACTTATTTTAAAACCAGACGGTACTGATTTAAGTATTTCATCAATACGATAATTCTCAAGCTCTAATAATTTTTCAATTTTAGTAATATGTTCATAGAACTTAGTCAATCTAATGTCTGCATAGGGGTCATCAAGACGTGTTGCTATTTCAATAACTTTTAAATAAGCAATAGCTCTTGTCATACTTTGAATCGGATGCTTATCATCAGTTTTTTTTCTGCCATACCAGATTTGAATTGCGGGAACACTATGAAGCTCTATTCTAATATCGCTTCGTAAAACACCTACTTGATTGGTTTCAATTGTTTCCATGTAAATACTCCTATTTAAATAAAATAAATTTTAAGTAACAGTAAATTAACTACTCAGCTCACTGTTACCCCCCGTAACAGTAAATTAACTACTCAGCTCACTGTTATCCCCCGTAACAGTAAATTAACTACTTAGCTCACTGTTACCCCCCGTAACAACACTTTTAGGGTTAACCTCAAGTAACATATCTTTCAATGGGTTCAAAAGTTCCTCTATCTTTTCTTTGCTAATCACCCTCTTCTCAACAGGTAAGTTACTTAAAATTTTCTGTTTAGGAACTTCATCTGTTGGGGTATTTAACGTGATTAGTGATGTTTTCTGATTACTTGTTGGAATGAGGTTATATTCACCTCGAGCGGCTTTTTGTATATTTGTCACAAGATAAGCAGTCATATTTTTTATTTTAGTAATATCTTTCTGAGAGATCGTTTTAATTACATTATTGGCAATTTGTATATCTAAACTATTTTTAGTTATCGCACTGATAACATCATTCAATCCTTGCCCAAGACAAGCTTTGATATTATCTGGAATATCTAACAAAATATTACTATCAGTAGTACTACTATATAAACTACTAGTACTACTAGATGAATCATAACATGATGATTTTTTTGGTAGTTTCTTTTGGGAACTCTGTGAATTCAGACTCAGTTCACTTTTGGAACTTAGTTGTTTTTTACTTAATTCCTTTTGAAAACTTGGTGTTTTTTCACTTAGTTTCTTTTGGGAACTTAATAAATTCTGTAAATGATTGAGTAACGATGATGCAATATTATTAAAATTGTAATTTATATCGGTTTCAGTTTTTGCATCGTTAATGTGCAAAAAAATGTCTTTTTCTGATTGAGTGCTTTTATTGATATACGTGCTAACTAGATTGTATGCCAACATAGCTAATGATTTTGTAATGCTACTTTTATTTAGCATTGATGTTAAAATATGTATAACACTTTCATCAATTATCTTTTCAAGAGGCAGTGCTGTATTATGAAGAATATAAATATTACCCATAATTTGACCATTACTACTGCTTCGAATCATTCTAAATGACAACCAGCCTGATAAAACTAATCTAGAAAGTATTTCTCGCACAGTTTTTCTAGACAATGTACCTCCTTGGTTCCCCCACAACTTTTGTAAATTATCGTAAGTTGGAAAATAGTTACTGTGCTTGTATTTTTGTAGTTCAATATACAACCGTTGCCAAGCATATTTATCTAATGAAGTAATTGAATCGTCTTCTAATAAAGCTCGAGGCATTGAGTCATATTGATTGCCTGCAAAAAACATAGCAATCTTTTCATCAGAAGAATCGCTTTTTATCTTCTGTTCTACCAACGCATTGCGTAATGAGTTAATTTGATTTTCGAAATCTACCATAATTTTTGATTTACAAATTACTTGAATTAATTAATGGCTCTAGTTCTTTAATTACCGATGTCAATGTTAACGGTTCAATATTATCATCGCTCATTATAGAAACATGTTGAGTAATATCCATATAAACTAATAAACGATTTAAATCATCATTTATTAAAATATCGGAATTTTCATTTTTTTTAAGCTGCCATTGTTCCCAAATAACTATTTTTTCCGCATCGTCAGGTTTCCTAAAACGCCCCTTTGATACAGTTAAATCTTTAAGTTTCCTTGAGCAACTAATATCAGATGTTGATAATCCAAAATATTTATTTAAAATTTCTATAGATGCGCCTAGTGAATATGCTTTATCAATAATATGACTTCTTTCTTCAAATTCTTTTGCTCTTGCCAATACAACATCAAATAATTTTGTATTTATGGTAACTTGTATCAACAGCACTGGTGAGTTTGCAATATAAGTAATTTGTGAATAACTCAATTCTTTCATTTGCTTTAAATGTTCAATAGTAAATCCCATTTCAATTAATGACTGAATTTTTCCTTCATTAATAAAATTATGGACCATATTCAGGATCGCTAAATTTATATTGTTACTGACACTTACCATAATATGCCTCATATTTAATGTTGTTGGTTTAAAAACTCGTTATAAACTCGGAATAAACGAATAATTCGTAAAAATTTAATCACTACAAAATCATTGAATTCAGTGATTAAACAATATAGGCTAGCAGTTTTTTCAGTTGGTTCTGTAAGTAAGGATGATAACAACTCATATGCTATGCATTTTTTACGATCAGCTTCGTCTTCAATAGTAAGCTTGTTAAACGCAATGACGGGTAATTTTGATTTGTCATTCTCATCAATTGAAAATGCAAAAGATTCTTTATTAATTCTTAGCTCATCAAATATATCAAGTACATGCCCTGCTATATCTCGAAAAACATATTCATAATTAGTAGCTTGTTCTGGCAATTTCCATAAATCTAAAATAGGTGTTCTTTCTGTTTTACCATAAGTATTTAAATTAGCACTGAGGCTGTATGCATGTGGATTAATTTTTGCTAAATCTGTAGATTCAATTATTTCTTTTATAACTGAGTTAACATCAGTTCCGTCATGTACAGTAATATCGCCACTCGGTGAAACAGTATAAGAGGGTTCAGGATCATCATCGGATATTATTGTTGGATTTATCTCTTTTTTAAATGAAATTTGGCCAACTTTAGTAGATTGTTGGCTATTAACATCAGTTTCAGATGAAAAATCCTGTTGCAATTCATCTTTTTGTATTGCAGCAACTTTCAATGTATCTACTTCACCTTGTTCAGTATTAGCGTCATTTTTGCTAACATCGATTGGTGACAAGTTTTTCTTTATCCCTTTATGTTTTTTCTCTTCTAATTCAAATTCAAAAAGCTGATAGCTTATGTCCAGCAATTTTGCAAAATAACCAAACATCTCGTCTTGCAAACGGTCATAACTAAATAATTCGGGATCATAATCAAATTCACTTAATACTAAATTAAAACCTTCAACAAAAGCATTGTCATCATCATATTTTTCCGAACGTTTATATATATCCGAACATATACTTCTTAACATTAAAATTTTTTCTATTTGATTTCGACTCAATCCCAATTTCAGGATCTCCGGTATGTAGGGATACAAATAATCAACTGTATTGAGCATTTTAGTGATTAATACATAAGAAATAGGATACCCGTGATTTTTTAACCTTTCACTTAACTCTCGTGAAGAAAGTGTTTTGCCAGCTTCTTCTTCATACAAAACTTTACTCCTAGCAACGCCCAATGCTTTTTCTATAAATGTATAATCATTACGAAGTCCATTTTCGGTTAAATGTCCAACAATAGATTTCAGCTCTCCCCCCCAGGGGCGAAAAAGACAATTAATTGTATAAAAGCGTTTATCACCAGTTTCATCATACAATTCCTTCAAAATTTGTAATCGTGTATTTCCTCCATCTGAAATTACATACCCTTCCTCTCCTGGCATTTTTGTAATTACAGGTGCATTATCAAGTCCTTTTTTGCGAATAGATTCTTTAATATCTTCATATAATTCATTTTTTTTCAAGCGTGGTAATACCTTGCTAGGTCTTAATTCATCTAGATTTACTCGCATAGGCATTTCATTCAATGTAATTTTAGTGGTCGCCCGATCACCGTCGGGAAAACCTGTAGACATACGTTCACGCATAACGTCTACAGATGATTTTTGTTCTACCATCATATTAATATATTCCTTAAACTAAATTTTGATAATGCATATATGGCCCATCAAATTTGACTACTACTTTACCTGTAGCAGCATTACGAGCTTTGGCCACAATTAATTCACCTGTTCCTTTACATTCACTGTTTTCGTTATAGACTTCATCTCGATATAACAATATTACTGTTGTCGCATCTTGCTCAAGACTGCCAGATTCTTTCAAATCAGACAAAAGAGGATGTTTATCAGAACGAGATTCAACTGAACGGTTTAATTGTGAAAGCAGAACTAAGGGAATATTGAAATCCTTACAATGAATTTTTAGTTGTCTACTAATATTGCTCACTTCAACAGCACGATTTTCATTGTTTTTTTCACCTGATGACATTAACTGCACATAATCAACTGCTACAAATGTTGGTTGACCATATAAGCGTATATAACGCTGAACTTTACGTCTAAAAATACTAGGAGTTAAATGCGCATTATCATCAATAATAAGAAATTTTTTTAACTTCAATAAAATTGCAATTGCTTGAGAAATTTTTCCGTAATCACTATCGTCAAGATTTTTATTCTTTATATCGATAAACGGTACATGAGCTAATGCAGCTAATAATCGCAACATTAATGATTGTGAATCCATTTCTAAACTAAAAACAAAAATAGGTTGTTTAGGTAAATTTGGATTGTCATTAAGCGCTATTATTTGGTTGTATATCATTGAAATAAGAAACGCGGTTTTCCCCATAGAAGGCCTTGCTGCAATAATCGTAATCTCTTTGGGTTCCAACCCACCTATTTTAGAATCTAAGTTTTTAAAAAATGTTGGAATAAATGGAGAGTGTTCTGTTTCCAAAAATGTCATAAGATTACTCAACATTGCGGGTATAAGTTGCTCATCTTGATTATCTATGGCATGTCCCAGCTGAAAAAGTTCGGATTCAGTTTTTGCTATAATCTGATTACTGCTATCTGAATCACTAAATGATGCTTTTGAAAGATTTTTTATCAATGTTTTCGCAATATTATTAGCACTACGAGCTTTTGTATAATTACGTAAAATTGATACATAGTACTTATAATTTGTTGCTCTTGGTGTATCTCTAGTTAACTCAGCTAAATATGCTAACCCACCACAGCTCCTAAGTTTTTCTTCGGAAAGAGCCTGAGATACTGTCAAAATATCAGCATTCTTACCCTCTTGTATTAAAGAGACTATAGCATCGAAGATCAATTTGTGTTGTGGTATATAAAAATCATCCACTTTTATTTCAAATGAATCATCGATACTGCTATTATCGATTAATAATGCACCTAATACAGATCGCTCAGTATCATTAGAATAAAATTGCTTATTCATATAATCACCTTAATATTTATTAAAAACAGGAATAAAATGATTAATGAGTAATTTCAATTTTCATAAATTCGTCAAACTTTAACTTGTACTTCGGCAATAGGTGTTGACACAAATAATAAATATCTTCTTTGATACTTTGAGCCTGTGCTTTTGTTATTTTATAAGGGTGTTCTACTTTATTTGTTGGTTCGGTATAATGCTGAAACGCTGCTATACCAAGAGATGCAGCAACTTTGTAACTATTTTTCTTTTTAATATCTTTATCTAAAACAGTAATTTGAAAAGGTAGCTGTGACAGAGATTTGATTTGTTGGTTAAAGAGTTCTTTTATACGACGGCAATCGTTATTTTCTTCTACTCGGTTAAAAAAAGTATAGACGGGCGGTAATACAATGCCGTAATCAGTGAAAGGAATCAAACTTCTAAACAAATTAGAAATAGTACCACGTAGGTATTCTCGAACGCCTGGCATGGAAGGATCTAGCGGAGATAAAACCACATCAGAAGCAAGTACTGCCATGTTAACAGTTGGATCAATTGTTCCTACAGTATCAATGACTATAACATCATACTCACTTTTGAGAAGTTTTAAGCATGATTTTAGACGTATAATACCGTCGGCCGAAGCGTTTAAATGTGAAACGATTTCTTGTCTAACGCTGTTTGATGACATAACATCTAAATTTTTTGTTGTCGTCGCAGATATTAGTTTATCTAAATCTGTTTCATGCATTATAAGAAATTCATAAACGCCAAATGGCGCTTCTTTTTGCAATGGAAAATATGAACAAGCTGTTGGCTGCTCTAAGTCAAAATCTAATAATAATGTTTTTAAACCTGAATGAGCTATAAAAGCCGCAATATTAACCGCTGTAGTAGATTTGGTAGAACCGCCTTTCGTATCGGCTATAGTGATAACTGTTGCATTTTTTTTCATGATATTAACCCTTAAAAAATTAAAATTTATTAAACATTAAAATCATGATATTGATGGTGGCCCCTACTGGACTTGAACCAGTGACCAATCGATTATGAGTCGACTGCTCTGACCAACTGAGCTAAGGGGCCATATTAAGAAGTGCTACTTAATTAGTAGGGTTGCGATTATAATAGAGTTATTTTTAATTTGCTACAATTAATTATTAAAATAGGTTGGGTTGCTTAATTATTAATCTTTAACTCGTAGCCATAGCTATATTGATTAATAATTACAGATATTTTTTAATCTATTAACCTGATACAATAACTTTATAAATAATTATTCGTTGTTTTATTGGTTGAGGAAATATTATGTCTTTCAAAAAATGTTTACTTATTAGTGCAGCTATTTCAACTGCATTACTTTTAAATGCTTGTAGTAACTCTAACTATCAACTCACCTCTGCGGGTAGACAAGTTCAATTTATTGACACAAAACCTGCCGCTAGTTGTCAATTTGTTGGTAAAGCAGAAGGTCGTCGTAGCTCACTATTTTCTGGCTTAAAAACACACAGTGAGCTTATTCGAGATGCCGCTTCAGATTTAATGAATAAAGCTGCCGCTATGGGTGGAAATGTGATTTATAATGCCCAAGATGCATCATTGAATTATATATCAGAAGTCGCTCCAACAGATGCTGTCATGGTTGGTGAAGTTTTCCGCTGCAACAATTAAGCAAAATAAAAAAGGGAGCTTAATGGCTCCCTTTTTTGACAGAGTTTTAAATAATTATCCGTACTGTTTTTCAAAGTGCTTCATAAAATCGATTAAATAGTTAACGCCTTCAAGATCCATTGCATTATAGATTGAAGCCCTCATCCCACCAGCAATTCTGTGACCTTTAATTCCGATAATATTTGCTTGTGTTGCTTCGCTAACAAACTTTTTATCAAGATCGTCATTGGGTGACAAGAAGGTTACATTCATGATGGATCGATTTGAGATAGCCACGGTATTACGATAAAAATCGGATTGATCAATAAATTGATATAACAATTGTGCCTTAGCTTGATTACGTTGCTCAATCGCTTTTAATCCACCTAAATTTTTAATCCATTTGAATACTAACCCAGACATATACCAAGCGAATGTAGGTGGCGTATTAAACATTGAGTCATGATCCATTAAGATTTTATAGTCTAAAACGGAAGGTAATACTTTTTGAGCATGACCAATTAGATCTTCCCGAACGATGACAATCGTGATTCCTGAAGGGCCAATATTTTTCTGTGCCCCCGCGTATATAATGCCATAGCGACTTACATCAATCGGTTGAGATAAAATACAAGATGATAAATCAGCAACGACTGTTTTATCGCCAAAATTAGGTTGTTCGAATATTTCCACTCCGTCAATGGTTTCATTAGGGCAATAATGAATATACGCGCTATCATCACTCAATTGCCATTCGGACATGGGTTTGATTGATGTCATGCCTTGGTTTTTAATCACCACATTTTGTTCAATCACATTACAGTATTTTGTTGCCTCTTTGGCGGCACACTGGCTCCAATAACCACTATTTACATAATCAGCACTTGTTTTATTACCAAGAATATTCAAAGGTACGGCAGCAAATTGCGCTCTTGCTCCACCTTGGCTAAAGAGAATTTTATAATTATTAGGTACGTTTAGAATATCACGAAGATCGTTGGTTGCTTCAATTGCACAAGCATCAAAATCCTTACCTCGATGACTTAACTCCATGACAGAAGCACCTGTATTATGCCAATCTAATAATTCAGTTTGAACTTGTTTTAAGACTTCAGCAGGTAGTTTCGCAGGACCTGCACTAAAGTTATAACTTTTACTCATTGCAATTCACTTTAATCCTTTCAAAAAGAGCTCTATTTTTACACTGTCTTAAAAGATATACAATCATATTTTTAGTAAAAATATTTGTTTAATAAATAGGTTTTTATCAAAATGCCGACTTATCATCGGCAAATTATATAGCTAGATTTAGATAGAAAGTTATAAAACTTGTTGTTTTGCGTTGGCTATCGCTATTTTAACTTGTTGTGGTGATACACCACCTTTGGCTAATCGCTTAGCTAAACATGATTCAAGTGAGAGATTTTCATAAACATCTTGTTCAATAACCGAACTGAAGATTTTTAATTCATCCAAAGAGAGTTCTTCTAATGCTTTTTGTTTTGCTATTGCACCAATAACCGCTTCGCCGACAATATGATGCGCTTCTCTAAATGGTATCCCTTTAGCCACCAAATAATCGGCAAGTTCAGTTGCATTAGCGTAACCTTGCTTTGCAGCTTGTCGACAAACAGCATAATTGACTTTTATATCTTCAAGCACTAATGCGGCCATATCTAAACACTCATGCCATGTGTCTAGTGCATCAAATAAATGTTCTTTATCTTCTTGCAGATCTTTATTATAAGCAAGAGGTAAGCCTTTAAAGGTTATCATTGCCCCAGTTAGTGCACCTGCAACTCGCCCTACTTTACCTCGAATAAGTTCTAATGCATCAGGATTCTTTTTTTGTGGCATTAATGATGAACCCGAGGTTACACGATCAGACAATTCAATGAAATTAGCTTCACCGCTATTGAAAATGATTAGATCTTCAGCAAATCGAGATAAATGAACCATACCAATTGACGCATTGTTCAATAGTTCTAAAATATGATCACGATCAGAAACAGAATCTAAACTATTATTGGTCGCGCAGGAAAATCCTAACCAATGAGCTAACTCATCACGATCGATTGGATATGCTGTGCCAGCAAGCGCGCCACTACCCAAAGGACTAACATCTAAACGTTTTAATGTATCTTGTAAACGACTTTCATCACGTATAAGCATTTCATAATACGCTAAGCACCAATGCGCAAACGTAACAGGTTGTGCACGTTGTAGATGGGTATAGCCAGGCATAACCGCATCTTGATGCTGCTCGGCTGTAAGCACTAAGCGCGTTCTGAGCTTGTTAATAGCAGTGATAAGGTGAGCAATTTCATCTTTACACCATAATTTTAGATCGGTTGTTGATTGATCGTTACGGCTACGCCCCGTATGTAATTTTTTACCTAAATCACCAACTTTTTCGATGAGTTTTTGCTCTACCCAACTGTGAATATCTTCCGCATCACTTTGTAGAATTTGTTGTGGGTTTTGCCGTACTGATTCTAATAATTCATTTAAAGCTTTTTCTAATTTTTTTTGTTCATCATAAGATAAAACGTCAACTGTCACCAATGCTTTAGACCATGCAATTGATCCAATGATATCTTGCTCTGCAAGCCGATAGTCAAAGCGTAAAGAATCATTAAAATGTTTAAATCGTTGATCTGCTGCTTGGCTAAAACGCCCACCCCATAATGCCATAATTACCTCAAATATTATCTTTAAATCAATTATAAATTTATAAATTAATTAATAATTCTATAACACCATAAACAATATATACAGGACTTTGCCTGTATATATTATTAAGTTTTATCAAATTTAGTGGTTAAAACTATTTTTTAGTTTTAGTCGCTGTTTTCGATTTGTTTGCTGTTGTTTTAGTATCAGCTTTTTTAGCTGGTTGTTTTTTCTTACCTTCATTTAATGCTCGAATGCGTGAAGATAATGAGAACAAGCGAATAAATCCACCTGCGTGACTGTGGTCGTACACTTCATCTTCACCAAAAGTCGCAAATTCTTCACTATATAAGCTATTAGGTGATTTTTTCTGAACGGCTGTAGCACTTCCTTTATAAAGTTTAACGACAACTTCACCTGTCATATCCTCAGCCAAAACATCAGCTGCCGCTTGAATTGAACGACGGTATGGCGCAAACCAACGACCATCATAAACAACATAAGCCATTTCTAAACCTAACTGTTCACGCCATTTGAAGCTATCACGATCTAAAATTAACTGTTCTAAACCTCGTAATGCAGTCATCATAATTGTGCCCCCTGGGGTTTCATAACAACCACGCGATTTTATACCAACTAAACGGTTTTCAATAATATCAACACGGCCTACACCATGTTTAGCACCAATTTTATTTAAAGTCGCAACACAATTGTATGGTGATAATTTCTTGCCATTGACTGAAACCACTTCACCTTTTTCAATACCAATGGTGACAAGTTCTGGTTTATTTGGTGCATCTTCTGGTGATACTGTCCACGCCCAACAATCTGCATTGGCTTGATTCCATGTACTTTCAAGTACACCACCTTCTGTTGAAATATGCCATGCGTTCTCATCACGACTATAGATTTTTTCAACGGTTGCAGTTGTTGGAATTTTACGTACTTTTAGATAATCAATTAAAGCTTCGCGCGAACGCAAGTCCCATTCACGCCAAGGTGCAATAACTTTAAGTTGTGGAGCAAGTGCAGTATACGTTGTTTCAAAGCGCACTTGGTCATTCCCTTTACCTGTAGCGCCATGACATAATGTATCGGCACCCACCTCTAAAGCATATTCAACTTGCGCTTTAGCAATAATAGGACGAGCCATAGAAGTGCCTAGGTAGTATGTACCTTCATATAAAGCACCTGTTTTTAATACCGGGTAAACATAATCTTTAACAAATTCTTCTCGTAAATCGACAACTTTACAAGCTACTGCCCCAGATGCTTTAGCTTTTTTCTCAACATCTTTTAGCTCTTTAGGATCTTGACCAACATTAGCGACTAGAGCATAAACTTCACAATCGCCATAATTTTCTTTTAACCAAGGAATAATTGCTGATGTATCTAAACCACCTGAATAGGCTAAAACAACTTTTTTTGTTCCACTCTTTTTCATGTTATACCCTTTCTTAATTAACTTACGACAAATAAATGAGTTAAAGACGTTTGTTACTTACTTTAAATATAAATGACCAGTTTAATATACTGTCTGAATTATATTTAAGCAATAATTCTTGTCCCTGTTATTCCTGTTTTTCCATTAAATAAATCAATTAGTTTATCTGCTTGTTTCCAACTGGCTATATCAATAGGTCTACCTAATGCTTTAGCCGCTTCAAAAGCTGAATTTACTTTTACTACCATGCCATCGGTAATCACCCCAGTAGCAATTAAATTATCGGCATTTGATTGAGTTAATGATGCTATTAATTGCTTATTACCATCTAAAACACCAACAACATCAGAAAGTAAAATCAAATCAGCATCTAATGTTTTTGCGAGTGCAACCGCTGCATGATCGGCATTAACATTCATCATTTTACCTTCTTGAGTTATACCAATAGAACTCATAATGGGTAGATAACCTGAATTAAGTAGTAAATTTACTAATCTAGGATCGCCACTGCTAGCTTCCCCAACATAACCTAATTCTTCTGATATCTGTTTAACTTCAACACTATTACCATCTGCTAAACAGAGCCCAACGCTTGGAATAGCTAATTTTTTTGCTTCAGATAACAAGGTAGTATTGGCACTGCCTGCTAAACTTCCAACAATAACATCAATCTGATCAGCAGGCGTAACACGTAATCCATTTCGGCGCACAACAGGTAAGGATAGACGGTCCATTAAAGAATCAACAACACTACCTCCACCATGAACAATAACAAGTGAACGTTGAAAATTCTTCTTATATTTACTAATCACGTCAAATAGATCACTTAATGCATCTTTATTATCGAGTAACACTCCACCAAGTTTAATAATTAATGGTTTCATTTTCATTTCCTATTGATTCAAATTAAGTTAATCAATTCTAAAATTGAATAGGTTGCAAATTGTTAATAAGCTTGTCGTTGAATTTATTTCACCTAAAATAATGAAGTTGTTTCTTCAAAACCAAATCGAATATTCATACATTGTACCGCTTGCGCTGCTGCACCTTTTAATAAATTATCTTCGACCGCAATCAAAATAAGATGTCGCCCTTTTAACGCAAATCCAATATCACAAAATGGCAAATCCACTACGGACTTTAAAGCAGGCCAGTCTTTTTGATAAATTCTGACTAACGGTTTATTGTGATAATATTTATTTAAAGCCGCAAAAATATCATCTGATGTAACACCTTCTTTTACAAGGCAAGTAATGGTGGCATGAATACCTTGTTTAAAACTGCCAAGATGGGGAGTAAAAATAACGTCTTGCCTTAAATGTGTGGCAATTTCAGGTTGGTGTCGATGTGTAAATAATCCATAAGCATGCAAGCTCACTTCACAAAATAGATTATTAAGTGAAGGTTTACGACCTGCACCACTAACGCCACTTACAGCATTAATAACAGGCCATTGCGTTTTATCTAGTAGATCTTCCTCAATTAATGGTTTTAGCGGTAATTGTGATGCGGTGGGATAACAACCAGGCACTGCAATTAATTGTGCTTGTTTTATTGCCTTATAATTCCATTCTGCCAAACCATATACTGCTTGTTCTAACCATGTTTTATGTTGATGTTCAAAACCATAAAATTGCTTATAAAAAGAAGTATCATTAACACGAAAAGCACCTGATAAATCAATAACAGTGCAACCTCGCTCTAAAAAATAAGGCGCAATATTATGGCTAACTTGATGATCAGTTGCGAGAAAAACAACATCAACCTGCTCGATAAGGGAAGAATAATCATTGGTTGCAATTAAAGGTAAATCAACAATACCTTTTAATTGAGGATATAAATCCCGATCTGAGATACATTTTCCCCCATCTTGGCTATTTTCAGAAACAGTTAAGGCGATAATCTCGATATTAGGGTGCTTATTTAAATAATAAGCAAGTTTAGCACCTGCATAACCACTCGCTCCCACAATTATTGCTTTTAACATATTATTCCTTATTTATTATTTTTAATAATAGACATATAGTAGGATATTTATTATATCAACACAAGCAATAAAATGAATTTTTATTCACTTTTTATGAATTTAATTTCATTTTTAATTTAATCTTTAGCAAACAATTTGGACAGTATAGCGGTTTATGCCACCTAAGACGTTAAAAGATAGATATTTTAGCGTGATTGTATGAATCATCACTCAATTAAAATAAGTGATGTCTAAGAAAAAATTAGAAGTGATACTAAAAAGATCCTGTCGGATAAACACGACAGGATTTTAAAATTATCTTAATTGAGTTGCAGAGCGTAACATTGCAATGAGTAATTCCCAATAACGAATTACACTTTGGATATTAACTTTTTCATCAGGTGAATGTGGTGAAACAATGGTTGGACCAATCGAGATCATATCCATGTTTGGATAAGACTGCTTAAATAAACCACATTCTAATCCAGCGTGGATAACCATAATCTTCGGTTTTTGCGAGAAGATTTCATAATACTTATCTTGTGCTAACTGTAAAAGGCTCGAATTTAAATTAGGTTCCCAACCGGAGTATCCCCCTTTTATTTCATAATTGGCATTAGCTAATTGACTAAGTGAAATAAGTGTTGAAACAACGGCATCTTTTGCACTATCAACTTGTGAACGAATTAAAAAATGAACATACAGTTGGTTATCCTCAATATTCACAATCCCTAAATTTAATGAGGTTTCAACAACACCCTGCAATTGATCACTCATTCGCACTACGCCATTTGGTGCCGAATTTAACCAATTGATAATTTTATTTTGATGTTCTGTCGTTAAAACGCGTTTAATCTTATCGGATTTAACTTCAGTTAAGGTAATTTCTAGGTTTGGCTCGACTTGTCCTAATTCATTTTGTAATGTCGATTTGTATTGATCAATAATAGATTCAAATTTAGATAAATCATCTTTACTTAAACTGATTTCGACAAAAGCTTCCCGTGGAATTGCATTACGGAGTGAACCACCTTTAATATCAGCGAGGCGAAATGAAATATCTTGCGCATATTCAGCTAAAAATCGCGCCATTAATTTAATTGCATTACCGCGCCCTAAATGTATATCACAACCAGAATGCCCTCCTTTCAACCCTTTAAGGGCGATCTGCATATAACAATCATGTTTTTCAGGCATAACGGCATAAGTCACAGCGAAAGTAGAGGTAAAATCGACCCCACCAGCACACCCAGTAAAAATTTCGCCTTCATCTTCAGAATCAGTATTAATCAAATAGTGACTTTTTAACCAATCTGGTTGCAAACCAAATGCACCATGCATACCTGTTTCTTCCGACGTTGTCACTAAAACTTCAATTGGACCGTGTTCAATGGCAGGATCGACTAAAACAGCTAGAGCTGATGCTAAACCAATACCATTATCGGCGCCAAGTGTCGTTCCTTTTGCTTTAACCCATTCGCCATCAACATAGGCTTCAATAGGATCGGTAAAAAAATCATGGACTGTGCCTTCATTTTTTTGTGGAACCATATCCATATGAGCTTGCAATGCAATTGATGGGCAATGTTCCATCCCTTTAGTTGCAGGTTTTGTTAACAAAATATTACCAACTTTATCAAGTTCACAACGGATGTGATGTGAATTGGCAAAATCAACGATATATTTAGTTATCATTTGTTCATGATGAGAAGGATGTGGAATCTTACAAATATCATTAAAAATCTGCCAAACAAATTTTGGCTTTAGTGTAGATAGCATAATTTAACCTCAATATTATGTCATTAATGAATTAATGAGTGGTTTTTTTTGTCTAATCACTCTATAATAAGGTGCAATTTTACATCTATTTCAAGCCCATTAATATTAATTTATTAACGATTAAAATTGCAGGTTACTCATGTCAATAGAACAAACACTAACAGAAGAAGAAATTCAAGCTAAAAAACAACATAAAGCAGAACTCATCGCTGAAAAAGAAAAATTCAACGTAACATGGGAAATGCTACAATCCTATGGTCGACAACTTTCAAAAAGATTATTACCCGCAAACCAATGGAAAGGCATCATTGCTGTTAGTCGTGGTGGTTTAGTTCCTGCTGCGATTCTTGCTCGTGAACTAAGTATCCGTTATGTCGATACTGTTTGTATTTCAAGTTATGATCATGATCATCAACGCGAAAAGTTAATCTTAAAACAAGCAAATGGCGATGGTGAAGGTTTTATTGTCGTTGATGATTTAGTTGATACAGGTAATACAGCTCATACTATTCGAGATATGTATCCTAAAGCACGCTTTGTTACTATTTTTGCCAAACCAGCAGGTAAACCATTAGTTGATGATTATATTGTGGATATCGAGCAAGATACTTGGATTGAACAACCATGGGATACTGGCGTGATGTTTGTAAAACCGATTAGTGACCACAAATAATAAGGATACTAAGGTTGTGATAACAAATACCGAAAACCTATCAGAAAAGATCTTTAAACCACAATATGATTATCCTGAAACAACCACGCTGGTCAATCGTATTGATTGCAGCGAAGGTAACAGTGTTAGCCCATTAGATGGTGAAGTTGATTCAAAATGGTATCGGATTGTTAATCCTATTTTATGGTATTGGCGTGGTTTACCCAAATTAGAGTTGGAAGAAGTACTATCAAAAATAGCTGCCTCGACCAAACGCCATACCAATGATAACTGGTTAGATTCAGTCATTGGTTATCAACCAGGTAATTGGATTTATGAGTTTTTGAATCAAGCAGCAAAATGGCAAGCCAAAGCGGATTCTATCGATAAATCCAATTTAACTGAAGATAATAAATCTAAATTAAATCAATATTATTTGATTGCTAGTCAATATTGTAGTATTGCAAGCTATCCTCATTTTAAAAATGATGAGCTAGCTATGTATGCGCAAACATGTGCTTACCAAGCTTATCATAAGGCATTAAGCTATTCACCATTTACAAGCAAAGAATTGGAATTTAACGTCGATGGGCGTAATGTTAAAACAATTTTACATTTACCACAAAATTGTGATGGTGTATGCCCTGTCGTCTTAGTATGTAATGCATTGGGTAATTTACAAATCGATTATTACCGATATTTCAGTGAATTTTTAGCACCAAATGGACTAGCGATGTTAACAGTCGATTTACCAACTGTTGGTTTTAGTCGTAACTTCGCTTTAACACAAAATAGTAGCCAAATTTACCAAGCTATTATTGAACAGCTTTCAAACATTCCTTGGATTGATAGTAATCGTGTTATTGTTGCGGGCTTTCGATTTGGCTCACATATTGCAACGCGTTTGGCTTACTTAATGCCCAATAAAATTAGAGGGTTATTTAATTTCACGCCGTTTGTTCATGAAATGTTTGTAAATAAAGAATTACAAAAAAGTCTTCCTAATGTTTATAAAGACATGTTAGCAAGCCGCCTTGGATTACCTTGTGTATCAAACCAGCAATTAGCAGCAGAATTAAATTATTTTTCGCTTAAAAATCAGGGCCTTTTGACCCATACTTGTTCTTTGCCTGTTATGAATATTGTTTTTGAAGGTGATAAATTAAGTAGTATTAATGAAGCAAAATTAATTCATTCAACTAAGCAAAATAAAATAGTTACAATACAAAAAACACCATTACAAAAAAACTTACATGATGCTCTAACGCAATCGGTAAAATGGATGGAGACTATTTTGTAATACATTATTTTAAAAAGAGTATTGTTATGGACAATAAAAAACAACAAACTGTAGTGGTTAAACTTGGTACCAGTGTATTAACTGGTGGCACGAAAGAATTAGATCGTGCTCGAATAGTTGAGTTGATTCGACAATGCTCTCACTTACATCAAGCCGGACATAAAATTATCATTGTGACATCTGGGGCAATTGCTGCAGGTCGTGAATACCTAAAATTCCCTACTCTTCCTAATACTGTCGCTTCAAAACAATTGTTAGCATCTGTTGGGCAAAGCAAGTTAATACAACTTTGGGAACAATTATTTTCGATTTACAAAATTTACATTGGGCAAATGTTACTAACCCGAGCCGATTTAGAAGATCGTGAAAGGTTTTTAAATGCTCAAGATGTCTTAAAGGCAATGTTAGATAACCATATCATTCCTGTAATCAATGAAAATGATGCTGTCGCTACTGCCGAAATCAAAGTTGGAGATAATGATAATTTGTCTGCACTAGCGGCTATTTTAGCCCAAGCAGATAAACTTATATTATTAACAGATATCGAAGGCTTATATACAGCCGATCCGAGATCCGACAAAAATGCAAAATTAATCGCAGAAATTGAACATATTGACGATCATTTACGTAGCATCGCAGGGGATAGTGTTTCAGGTCTTGGCACCGGAGGCATGAGCACTAAAATTCAGGCAGCCGAAGTGGCAGGTAGTGCAGGAATAGAAGTCATCATTGCGGCAGGAAATAAAGAAAATGTGATAATTGATGCCGTCAATAATCAATCGGTTGGAACGCGTTTTTTACCACAAAAAACCCCATTAGAACATCGTAAGCATTGGTTATATGGCGCACCAAATGCTGGAAAAGTGATACTAGATGACGGCGCTGTCAACGCGATTTTGAATAATGGTAGTTCACTCTTACCTAAAGGAATTGTAGCGGTTGAAAAAGATTTTTCGCGTGGAGAAGTCATTGATATCTGTGATAAGTCAGGAAAACGAATCGCTAGAGGTGTAACTCGTTATAATAGTGATGCATTAAAACAAATTGCAGGACACCATTCTCAAGAAATCAACCAAATCATTGGTTATAAATATGGCGCTGTTGCTGTACATCGTGATGATATGTTAATTAAATAACCTATAAAAATATTATATATAGAGGCAAAAAATGTTACAACAGATGGGAAAAGATGCAAAACAAGCTTCATATCAATTATCACAATGCCCTACTGCCATTAAAAATAAAGTGTTAAGTAGTATTGCTGATTTACTCGAAAAAAACAGCACAATCATCCTTAATGCAAACAAAAAAGATATTGAAGTCGCTAAACAACAAGAATTAAGTGAGGCACTACTTGATCGCTTACTTTTAACCCCAGAACGGCTAGCCTCTATCGCAAATGATGTACGTAAAGTCGAATTATTAACCGATCCAATCGGTCAAGTCATTGATGGCTCAACCTTAGAAAACGGATTAAAGTTACAACGTCACCGAGTGCCGCTAGGCGTTATCGGCGTAATTTATGAAGCAAGACCCAATGTAACTATCGATATTGCAGCATTATGTTTAAAAACAGGCAATGCCACAATATTACGTGGCGGTAAAGAAACTATTCACACCAATACCGCTATTATAGCGATTCTTCAACAAGCATTAGAACAAGTTGGATTGCCCAAAACCGCGATACAATTTATTGATAATCCTGATCGTAAATATATCAATGAACTACTAAAGCTCGACCGATATGTTGATATGATTATTCCACGTGGTGGTTCAGCCTTGCATAAATTGTGTCGTGAACACTCCACTATTCCAGTCATTACAGGTGGAATTGGTGTTTGTCATATGTTCATGGATGAAAGTATGGATTTTGATTGTGCATTTCCAATAATTATTAATGCAAAAACCCAACGTCCAAGTACTTGTAATACACTTGAAACATTACTTGTTCATACTAATATTGCCGATACATTTTTACCCAAACTTAGTCAAATCATGGCAGATAATAACGTAATATTACATGCCGATGCTGATGCATTTAAAATTTTAGAAACAGGCGTTGCCAACGTATTTCCTGTTGAAGATGCAGAGCTTCGTCAAGAATGGCTATCAAAAGATTTAAATATTGTCATTGTTGATTCGCTAACCATGGCTGTTGAACACATTCGCGAATATGGCAGTGGTCATTCCGAAGCTATCTTAACGCGTGATTTAGCTAATGCCGAACAGTTCGTTAATTTAGTTGATGCAGCAGCGGTTTATGTCAATGCATCTACTCGCTTTACAGATGGTGGACAATTTGGCCTTGGTGCTGAAGTTGCCGTAAGTACGCAAAAACTGCATGCGCGCGGACCAATGGGACTTGAGGCATTAACGACTTATAAATGGATAGCTTTTGGTGACGATTTGATTCGTCAATAGTCAGATAGTAAAGGCTGTTCGGCTTGTTTGCCGAACAGTTTTGAATCGTAACTAAATTAATCAAAATTACGCATTAGTAGTGCATAATTTAGGTCAATTTCTTCGGGTATTGGGATATAAACAATATGTCCATCACCAAGACCTGCTGGAACAGGTTGCCCTTTTTTATTTTCCATTCGTTCAATTACAAAATTTTTATTGCCTTTTGGCGTCATCATTTCCACACTATCGCCTACCGAAAACTTATTTTTAACAATCACTTCGGCAAGACCATTTAAACGTTCACCGCTAAACTCACCAACAAATTGTTGCCGCTCTGACACTGAATGACTATGCACATAATTTTGCATATCTTCGTGTTTATGACGGCGTAAAAAGCCTTCAGTATAGCCTCGATGCGCTAAAGAATCCAATTCAGCTAATAAGCGAGGATCAAAAGGTTTACCTTCACTTGCTGCATCAATAGCTTGACGGTAAACTTGAGCAGTCCTGGCACAGTAATAAAAAGACTTAGTTCGCCCTTCGATTTTTAAAGAATGAACACCGATCTTAGTCAAATCACCGACTAACTCAACAGCTCTTAAATCTTTTGAATTCATGATATAAGTGCCATGCTCATCTTCATAGGCTTGCATATATTCACCTGGGCGCCCAGATTCTTCAAGCATAAAAACCTGATTAGTGGTTGGTCCAATACCTAAAGTAGGATCAATTTGCTGAACTGGTATAGGTTCACATTTATGCACAATTTGCCCTATTTCATCCTCTTTGCCTTCAGATACTTTATACTCCCAACGACACGCATTAGTACAAGTACCTTGATTTGAATCTCTTTTATTAATGTAACCGGAAAGCAGACAACGCCCTGAATAAGCCATACACAGTGCACCATGAATAAATACTTCAAGCTCCATTTCAGGTACTTTTTCACGTATTTCAGCTATCTCATCGAGTGATAATTCACGCGATAAAACTACACGGGTTAATCCCATTTTTTGCCAAAATTTTACTGTCGCCCAGTTAACGGCATTCGATTGCACCGATAAATGCACTTCCATTTCAGGAAAATGCTCACGAACCAACATAATCAATCCTGGATCTGACATAATAAATGCGTCAGGCTTCATATTAACGATTGGTTCTAAATCTCGAATAAATGTTTTTAATTTTGAATTGTGTGGCGCAATATTAACAACCACATAAAATTTTTTACCCTGTGCATGGGCTTCATTAATCCCGATAGCTAAATTTTCGTGATTAAATTCATTGTTACGAACGCGCAAACTATAACGTGGTTGACCGGCATAAACCGCATCTGCGCCATATGCAAATGCGTAGCGCATATTTTTTAAAGAACCAGCAGGAGAAAGTAATTCGGGTTTTGCATATAAATTTGTCATTAAAAAATGCCTCTGATTTCAAGTCAGTATTACTTATTAGTAATAGGTTAAGCAAAATAGGTGGGCATTTTACGCTTTAGCGGATCGGTTGGCAAATTTATGTGAATCACTTAATTTAGAAAAAATGATTTTAAGCATCATGTAAGAATATTTTGTAAAAATCACTTAAAAAAATATAACATCAATCATATATTGAAACATATATTCTAACTTATTGTTAAAATAATAAATATATTACCCAATAATGTGACGTAGCTCACATCAAATTATAACTACGCCCAATTTTATTAAACTTATAACTTATGATTTTTGGGCAATGTTACATAGCTTTAAACTCATCCTAAGATTAAAATTAGCCGAATTCAAATTAATGCTATTTTCAAAACAAGGAGGATTTTAATGACTGAACTGATCAATTGGTACGGTGCACTAATAGGTTTGTTTTTAGCTATTTTTTTAATTTTGCGTGGTATAAATCCTGTTTATTCACTATTCTTTGGCGCTATCATTGGTGCTTTTATTGGTGGCGCAAACTTACTTCAAACAGTATCGATATTAACTAGCGGTACACAAAGTATTATGGGAACGGTGATTCGTGTATTAGCTGCAGGTATTTTAGCTGGTGTGATGATGGAATCGGGCGCTGCAGAAACGATTGCCCAAGCAGTGGTACGAAAATTAGGTGAGAAAAAAGCATTACTCGCTTTAGCGTTAGCAACAGGAATTATTACCGCATCAGGTGTCTTTATACCTGTTGCAGTATTAATCGTAGCCCCTATCGCACTATCAGTCGGCAATAAAATGGGCATATCACGTTTAGCACTTTTATTAGCACTATCTGGAGGAGGAAAAGCAGGAAATATTATTTCACCAAACCCAAATACTATAGCCGTTGCAAATGGATTTAATTTAAGTTTAAGCGATGTGATGATAGCTGGTTTCATTCCTGCAATATTTGGGTTAATGGCTACAGTTATTATTGCTTCATTAATAAAAAATAAAGGCGACAAAATCGCGACTCAAGAAGTGCTAATGTTAAAAAATAATACTGATGAAAAAACCAATAATCCTTCATTAGGAAAAGCTATTGTCGCCCCCGTTACTGCTATCTTATTACTAATGCTAAGTCCAATTGGTAATATTTTTCATATTGATTTTTTAACTAACTTAAAACTAGATGCATTATATGTTTTACCTATTGCCGGTATGGTTGGTATGCTAGCGATGGGTCAGCATCGTAAAATTGCGCTGTACACTAAATCAGGTATCGATAAAATGACGCCGACTGTACTTATTTTGGTCGGAGCTGGTGCTATAGCGGGATTAATTGGTTCATCTAACCTCGCTAAACAAGTCATTGATATTATTGATTCTATGGGGATATCAGGTTATTACCTGTCACCAATTTCAGGTATTTTAATGGCTGCAGCAACCGCTTCAACATCAACAGGGGTAATTCTAGCAACCGGTACATTCGGTACAACCATTACTGATTTAGGAATACCAAGTATAAGCGCTGCTGTCATGATGCATACCGGTGCAACGGTAATTGACTCCTTACCTCAAGGTAACTATTTCCATGTCACTGGTAATAGTATGAACATGTCAATTAAACAACGTATGAAATTAATTCCTTTTGAAGCACTTGTTGGTGGCACGATGACAATCGTCGCAACAATTTTATATGACTTTATTATTTAATATCGGGATATTATGTTATGAAACAAAAAACATTTGTACTTGCACCGGATTCTTTCAAGGAAAGTATGACTGCAAAGGAAGTTTGTAAAGCAATGGAATCAGGTTTAAAAAAAGTATACCCTGATGCAAATTTTATTCATGTTCCTATGGCTGATGGTGGTGAAGGAACAACACAATCCTTAGTTGATGCAACAAATGGTACGCTTTATTCTTGTCAAGTAACAGGTCCTTTAGGCGATAAAGTAACTGCACATTATGGAATATTGGGTGATAAAACTACTGCAGTTATTGAAATGGCTTCTGCAAGTGGCATTCAATTAATATCAAAAGAAAAACGTAACCCGTTGATTACCACAACTTACGGTACTGGTGAATTGATTCTAGCTTGCTTAAAACATGACGTAAAGAAAATCATTTTAGGTATTGGTGGAAGTGCAACTAATGATGGTGGAGCTGGAATGGCTCAAGCTTTAGGGGTTAAATTCTATGATAAAGATCATAAAATATTAAGCAAAGGTGGTGGTGCGCTAGCTGAATTGGTAAAAATTGATGTGACTGATATAAATCCAGCACTAAATACAGTTCAGTTTATAGTTGCAAGTGATGTAACTAATCCATTATGTGGAGAAAAAGGTGCTTCAAACGTTTTTGGTCCACAAAAAGGGGCTACCCCTGAAATGGTCAAACAATTAGATAACAATTTAAAACATTATGCCTCGATTATCCAATCTCAACTCGGCAAAGATGTAGCGACTATTCCTGGTGCAGGGGCTGCAGGTGGATTAGGAGCAGGATTAATGGCTTTTACTAACAGTAAGATGGAACGAGGCATTGATATTGTTATCCAATACAGTGGCTTAAAAAACAAATTAAAAGGTGCCGATTTTTGTTTCACTGGCGAAGGTGGTATTGATTTCCAGACAAAATTCGGAAAAACACCTTATGGTGTTGCACAAGTTGCTAAAGACTTAAGTATACCTGTTATTGCATTAGCGGGTACTGTTGGTAAAAATATTAATGAACTATATCCGGAAGGAATTGATGCAATTTTTGGCATCATTCCATGTGCTGCAAATATAGAAGATTTATTGGATTCAGGTTTTTGCAATATTGAACGAACAAGTGAAAATATAGCTCGTTTAATTAATATTGCTCAACTTAAAAACAAAATCTAGGCAACATCCGAAAATAAGTAAAAAGGATAGAGTAAACTAAAAGATAAAATTTAGTTAAACTTTATCCTTTTTTATAAATAAAATTTTCTTTATTAATATAGTAAAGATATTATCGTTTTCATTTTAGAAAATGATTTACATAACTTAAGTTGATATTATTACAATAAGTTTTATACAAAATGCAATTTAGATCCAATATTTTAATGGCTATTTTATTATTAATCTTTTAAGGTATTTGTCCTATGAAATCTAATAATTTCACGCCAACTCTTGCTCAATATATCGTTGAAAAAACAATGAAAATTATCGAGCACAACGTTAATGTCATGAATGGCGAGGGTAAAATTATTGGTAGTGGAGATTTGGATAGAATTGGACAACTACATGAAGGCGCAATGCTTGCCATTTCACAAAAAAGAGTAGTAACCATCGATTCACCTACAGCAAAAAAACTTAAAGGAGTTAAGCCTGGCGTCAATTTTCCACTTAAATTAAACGATGAAATCGTTGGCGTAATCGGCATCACCGGCGAACCGACTAAAATCACACAATTTGCTCAGTTAGTTTGCATGTCAGCCGAAATGATGATGGAACAAGCGCAATTACTTAATCAATTATCACAAGATAATCGCTTAAAAGAAGAATTTATTTTATCCGTAATTCAATCAGAGAATACTGTAGTAGATGTGACAGAATGGAGCAGAAAACTCAATATCGATCTTTCTTTACCGTACGTTGTTGTGATTATTGAGGTTGATAGCGGTCAACTAGGCATACAAACTGCCATGAGTGAATTACAATATATACAAAATGAGATAATTAACATTACTAAGAATAATCTTGTTGCAATAAAATCATTAACAGAAATTGTCATGTTGATGCCGGCACTGAATAAATTTAATCGTTGGGATCTTGCTAGTCATAAACAAAAATTAGAACAATTAGTAAGTCATATCAAATCTTCCAGTAAATTCCTAGTGAGAATTTCATTGGGGAACTATTTTCATCAAAATAAAGATAGGATTGTCCGTTCCTATCAAACAGCTAAAACAGCGCTGTTAGTCGGTAAACAAAGGATGCCACAATGTCGTAACTTTTATTATCAAGAACTTATTTTACCTGTATTACTTGATAGCTTAAATCAAGATTGGCAAGCTGAAGAGTTACTATCACCTTTGAAAAAATTACAATTAGAAGACTCTAATGGAGTACTACAAAAAACACTTTCCACTTGGTTTTGTCATAATTTACAATATAACAAAACTGCAGAAGCATTATTTATTCATCGCAATACATTAGAGTATCGTTTAAATAAAATTGCGGCTTTAACAGGATTTAATTTGGCCAAATTTGACGACCGAGTGTTACTTTATATTGCCCTGCAACTAAATAAATAGATGCTATAGGTTCAAATTTAATAAAAAATGATTAATGATTTGGACCAATTAAAGGTAAATATTCTTGCCAACGATATTCTCTAATTGGCATCGGTTTAGCATCTTTGAAATAGAGAACTAAAGCGGGTTTAATGCCATTCCAATTATCGACAAATTCATAATGAATAAGCATACCATCTTGAATTAATTTTTTTGCTTTTGCATGATAATTGAAATATGCCATAAGTTATTTTCCTTTCTGTGGTCAATACTAAGTGGTTTTTTAGTAATTATAATTCAAACTTGAATCAACGTTACAGAAAAAACATGAATTGTGTGATGCCATCAATAAAAATAACAAGCATACTCACAACATAAAACAAGACCTAAAATTAAACTCAATCAATCACCAAAACAAGTTAATACCTATGACAGAAATGTCAAAGTTACACCGATGTTAAATCCACTCATAAAGAAGATTTATTCTAACTGTATATTCTAAGTATATTCCAAGTGTTTTAATTTTTTGAGTGATTAATTATTTAATTTATTGATTTTCTGGATGTTTTAATGGAGGCGCGTCCCGGAGTCGAACCGAGGTAGACGGATTTGCAATCCGCAGCATGGCCACTCTGCCAACGCGCCGTAGGGGTCTATCTGAATAGGTGGCAAATATTAGCATTGCCTTGTTTAGACGTCAAGTTTAAATAGACTATAATTACAGCAGTCATGTGTTTTGGGGTTAAATTTTTAAAAATAGAATTTATCTGTGAAAAAAGATACGCAATAACATATGTCTTAAAAAATAGTGGCTAGCCCATACCGATGCAGTTCTTGGTCATTTTTCCATTCTTTACTCACGCAATAAATTTTGCACTTATATGCAAATTATTTCGTGAAGTCACTTTTATTTTCAATATAAAAATCAGATTAAATACTTTTAAATCAAATAAATAAATTAAATTCCTATCCTCTTATCTGATGTGGTATGGCATTTGCAATTGAAATTGTAATAACAACTATTTTGGTTTTATACCATGGAGGAAATGGATGAAAAAAAAATTAATAAACTCAGAACAAATTAAAACGCATTTGAAAGATGGCATGTCAATTATGTTTGGAGGATTTATGGGATGTGGCACACCTGAAAAAATCGTCCAAGTCATTTTAGATTCAGGCGTGAAAAATTTGACTTTAATTGGTAATGACACCGCCTTTGTCGATACTGGCGTTGGTCCGTTAATCACCAATAATCGCGTAAAAAGATTAATCGCCTCTCATATTGGTACGAACCCTGAAACCGGAAAAAAAATGATTGCAGGTGAAATCGACGTTGAATTAGTTCCACAAGGTACGCTTGCTGAAAGAATTCGTTCTGCCGGTGCTGGTTTAGGTGGCGTATTAACCCCAACTGGTGTTGGAACAATCGTTGAAGAAGGTAAGCAAATTTTGACCATTAATGGGGTTAAATATTTGTTAGAACTCCCTATCCATGCCGATTTGGCAATTATTCAAGCTTATCAAGGCGATTATAGCGGTAATCTTGTTTATCAATACTCAGCTCGCAATTTCAATCCTTTAATCGCAACAGCCGCAAATACCGTAATTGCTCAGGTGGATAATTTACTCGAAATTGGTCAAATCGACCCAGATGCCGTTATGACGCCAGCAGCACTTGTTGATTACATAGTCAGTTCTGATAATTAAGGAGAATCATAATGGATAATAAAGAGTTAATAGCTAGACGTGTCGCACAAGAACTGAAAGATGGCGATGTCGTTAATTTAGGAATTGGTTTGCCAACTCAAGTAGTGAATTACTTGCCGACAGATGTTCATATCACGTTGCAATCGGAAAATGGTTTTTTAGGCTTAGGACCCAAAACAGTTGATCATCCAAACATTGTCAATGCCGGAGGACAACCTTGTGGCATCATCGCAGGTGGTGCGACATTTGATAGTGCATTTTCTTTTGTATTAATTCGAGGTGGTCATGTTGATGCATGCGTGTTAGGTGGTTTAGAAGTTGACCAAGATGCCAATCTAGCCAATTGGATGGTACCCGGCAAAATGGTACCCGGAATGGGCGGAGCGATGGATTTAGTCACAGGCGCTAAAAAAGTGATTATTGCCATGGAGCACTGCACTAAAAATGGCGAAGCAAAAATATTACGCCATTGTACTTTACCACTCACCGCCAAAGGAAAAGTAAACATGATTGTTACCGAACTTGCGGTATTTGAGTTTCGCAATGGCCAGCTTTACTTAATAGAAATGGCAAATGGAATCGATTTAGCCACAATCAAAAGTAAAACACAAGCTGAGTTTTTAATTGCTGAAAAGTTAAAAACCATGTCAATTGGTCATGAGGAGTAATGCAATATGATCTCTCGATTATCAAAATATACCACGAGTTTAGTTAGCAAATATCTACCTGATCCACTCATTTTTGCATTATTACTTACCTTTGTTATCTTTTTTATGGCATGGGGATTAACCGATTCACAACCTCTTGGCTTAGTTAAAATGTGGGGAGATGGTTTTTGGAACCTACTAGCATTCGGTATGCAAATGGCACTGATTGTTGTGACAGGCCATGCTTTGGCAAGCTCTCCCCCAGTTAAAGCCATTTTAGTCTCAATTGCTTCATTGGCAAAAACCCCAACACAAGCAGCCATGCTTGTTACTTTTGTTGGTTGTATAGCCTGTATTTTAAATTGGGGATTTGGATTGGTTGTAGGCGCTATGTTAGCCAAAGAAGTGGCAAGACAAGTGAAAAATGTTGATTATGGTTTGTTAATTGCATGTGCCTATATTGCTTTTATGACTTGGGGGGGTGGTTTATCAGGCTCGATGCCATTAATGGCTGCTACGCCGAATAATCCTGTTTCTCACTTTATGGTATCAGAAAGTAATCCTCAAGGGATTATCCCTATTTCACACACAATGTTCTCGGCAAGTAATATTTTTATTACAGTCATGTTAGTCATTTGTTTACCGATCTTAGTACGTTTTATGATTCGTAAAGATGATTCGATTCATACTGTTAATCCAGAATTACTGGCTCCTGAACCTGATTTTCAGAAAAAGATCGACCGCAAAACAGCAACAGCAGCTGAAAAATTAGAAGAGAGCAAAATATTATCGTTATTGATCGGTGTACTAGGGATTAGCTATTTAGCCATCTATTTTTACAATCATGGCTTTAACATTACCATCAACACGGTCAATCTAATCTTCTTAACTGCGGGGATCTTATTACACCGCACACCAATGGCATATATGCGCGCGGTGTCTAATGCAGCTAAAAGTACCGCAGGAATCATCATTCAATTTCCATTCTATGCAGGCATCCAGTTAATGATGGAACACTCAGGTTTAGGTGGATTAATTACGGAATTTTTTATCAATATTGCTAATAAAGATACCTTCCCAATTTGGACCTTTTTCAGTTCAGGCATCATTAACTTTGCTGTGCCTTCTGGCGGTGGGCACTGGGTTATTCAAGGACCGTTTGTCATTCCTGCTGCTCAAGCGTTAGGTGCAGATTTAGGTAAATCAACCATGGCCATTGCCTATGGTGAACAGTGGATGAATATGTTACAGCCATTCTGGGCTTTACCTGCTCTTGCAATAGCGGGATTAGGGGTACGAGACATCATGGGCTATTGCATGACAGCCTTAATCTTTACTACTCCAATATTTCTCATCGGTTTGTACTTTTTTTGATTACCAATAAAAGGATGTAAATTATGAAAAAAGCAGTAATTGTTAGCGCCACCCGAACAGCAATAGGCACTTTTAATGGTTCATTAGTATCAGTTGGTACTATTGAATTGGGTGCAATTGTCATACAAGAAGCGTTAAAACGCGCAAAATTAGACGCCAATTTAGTTAATGAAGTGATTATGGGGAATGTATTACAAGCCGGTTTAGGACAAAATCCTGCTAGGCAAGCAGCGTTAAAGGCAAATATTGCTAATAGCGTTCCTGCTTTCACCGTCAATAAAGTGTGTGGTAGTGGGTTAAAATCAGTTGAATTAGCCGCACAAAGTATTTTGGCCGGTGACAACGATATCGTCGTTGCCGGTGGGATGGAAAATATGTCACAAGCGCCCTATTTAATCAACAGCAAAGCTCGTTGGGGATTAAAAATGGGAAATGCCGAACTCTATGACACTTTAGTTAACGACGGTTTAACTTGCGCAACGCATCATTACCATATGGGAATCACAGCAGAAAACGTTGCTCAGCAATATAATATCACTCGCCAAGAGCAAGATCAGCTTGCGTTACGTTCTCAACAGTTAGCCTCTCAAGCAATTAAAAATGGAATGTTTGTTGATGAAATAGTGCCAGTAACCGTGAGTAGCCGTAAAGGGGATATTATCTTTAATCAAGATGAACATCCTAAATTTGATGCCAGTTTAGAGGCATTAACTAAACTCCGCCCTGCTTTTAAAAAAGACGGTACAGTGACGGCTGGCAACGCCTCAGGTATCAATGATGGTGCCGCCGCATTAGTTATCATGTCGGAAAGCAAAGCCAAGGAGTTAGGGCTAAAACCATTAGCATATATCCGTAGTTACGCATCAGGTGGAGTTGCTCCTAGTGTTATGGGATTAGGACCGGTACCTGCAACTCAATTAGCGCTACAAAAAGCTGGACTAAACCTTTCTGATATTGATTTAATCGAAGCTAACGAAGCCTTTGCCGCTCAGTTTTTAGGCGTTGGTCGAGAGCTCAATCTTGCTCTTGATAAAACCAATATCCATGGTGGAGCTATTGCACTTGGTCATCCTATAGGGGCAAGTGGTGCACGCATTTTAGTCACTTTACTTTACTCAATGATTCATCATGATAAGCAATTAGGTCTTGCAACCCTATGTATTGGTGGTGGATTAGGCACTACGGTCATTATCGAACGTTATTGAAAATAAAGACAATCTAACATGTAACTAATTAATAATTAGATAAAAATTGGTGGTTTAGGCGATCATTCCTATTCCACCGACCTTGTGAGCACGAGTGATTTAATGCATAATCACTTACAGGAATAACAATTAAATTTAAGATAAATATATAACAACTATTAAAAATAATGGATGATTAAGGATATCAAAGTATTTATGCCGTCTAGTTTTTTCAAAAAATTATACCCCGATAAAATTAGCGCGCGTATCTTTTTATTGGTTACGTTACTTTCTTGCTTTTCTATAATTATCTTTGCCGTATTAATCGACAAAGAAGGTCGCAATCTTCTTAACCAAGAAAAAAGTCAAAAGTTATACGCTATTAGCCAAATGCTTGATCTATTATTGGATGATGCTTACCATAAAATTGACACAAATCTTTCTCATCAACAGCAAATCGAACAAATAAATCAATACCTTTCACCTAAAATAGAACCGCTCTTAGCCAATATGCCTAAAATTGCTGCTGGCTATTATCATAAACAATTAGATGCAATTGTTGTCTATGCCCCTAAATCAGCTTATGGAAACAATGTAGGCAAATCAATAGCTGCTTCGCATAAAGGTCGAGAAGTAATGAAGAGCGGTCATAGTATGGTTGATATTGGTAAACAAGTCAGAGGCAATATCATGAATGCCATGATACCCATTGTGCGTGATAATCAAATTTTAGGCTATATTTGGGCAAATGAAACGATTGATGACATTGAAAAACAAACTTTCGTTTTTGATAAAAATGTGATTATTATCAGTATTTTGTGCATGTTAAGTTGCATTTTAATTGCCTGGATTTTATCACAAAAACTCAATTCGGATATCGATGTCATTAAACATGGATTGCATGCATTACCCTTTGATCTTACCTTACATCTGCCTGCGATACGTGGCGAATTAAATGAAATTGTCACTGGCATAAATAATCTTGCCGAAACATTGAGTAAAACCAAAACAATCAATGAACTAATCTTAGAAAACAGCTTAGACGGAGTCATTACTATCGATATTAACGGTGCAATTACCATGCTTAATCCTGCCGCTGAAAAAATGACCGGATATCAATTAAAACAAGTTTTGGGTAAGCCCTACTCAACATTATTAGATGATAAAGAGTTTAAAAGTCCACTACTTGATACTTTATATAACGGCATTGATCATAATAGTGTGGAAGTCGACTTTCCGGTGTCAGGTCAGGTTATCAAAATTTCGTCTAGCACCAGTCACTTAAAAGATCATCAAGGCAATATAATTGGCGCCTTAGTCATTTTTAAAGACATTACCGAACAAAAAGAGATTGAAAAATTAATACAACAAACAGAACGACTTGTGTCATTAGGCGAATTAATGGCAGGTGTTGCCCATGAAATTCGTAATCCTTTAGCGGCAATACGCGGTTTTGTGCAATATTTGCAAAACAATATCAGCAATAGCGAAAAGTCTGAATACATCACAATTATTCTCAACGAGGTGGATTCAATTAACCACGTGATACAACAATTACTAGACTTTGCAGCCCCATCAAAAAACTTTTATAGTTCAATCAATATCAACCACTTAATTGAAGAAGTGTTAATATTGATAAACACTTCACACCGTTCAAATAACATTGATATTGAGCTTTCGCTTGACCACCAGTTATCTACCTTATATTTGGATAAAGAGTTAATTAAACAAGCATTATTAAACTTAATTATTAATGCCATTCAAGCAATACCAGCGCAAGGCATTATACAAATCTCGACAAAATTATCGAATAATCAAAAGTATCAACTGATTTGTATTAAAGATAATGGTGAAGGTATTCCCGAAGCACTATTTAATAAAATATTTAACCCTTTTTTCACCACAAAACTATCCGGTACTGGTTTAGGATTGCCCATAGTACAAAAGATTATTGCCTCTCATAAAGGTAAAATCACAATTAAAAATAATGTGAACAGTACAGGTGTTACTGTTGAGATCGCACTACCTATTAATTAAAAATTAAGGATCCTATGTCAGAAAAAATTTTAATTGTTGAAGATGAATTAAATTTACGAAAGTTATTAAGTCTTTTGTTATCAGAACAACATTATCAAGTTGTTGAAGCAAGCAATAGTGAAGAAGCGATCGCTATCATCAAACAACAACACATTGATCTTATTTTGTTGGATAATCGTCTACCAAAGATGAGTGGTCTTGAAGCATTAAAAATAATTAAAACAATAAATCCTGATATCTATGTTATTTTAATGACAGCTTATGCCAGTGTCGACACTGCTGTTGAGGCATTAAAACTCGGTGCTTATGATTATATTGTTAAACCATTTGACTTAGACGAACTAAAAGCGTTGATTTGTCGTACACTTGAATTTAGTCAAGCGCAAAAAAATGGCATTTCGCTAGTGCCACAAATTGAATTAGCCAATTCTGATAATAAAGAGCATATATTAACCAATAGTTTAAATATGATGGAGTTGTGCCGTAATATCGCAAAAGTATCTCAAACCAATACCACCGTCCTGATTACCGGAGAAAGTGGCACAGGTAAAGAGTTAGTTGCGAAAACAATTCATTACTACAGCACCCGATCAACAGGTCCATTTATCAAAATCAATTGTGGTGCTTTACCTGAAACATTGCTTGAAAGTACCCTATTTGGTCATGAAAAAGGGGCATTTACTGGCGCTTATCAGCGTCAAATTGGTTTATTTGAACGTGCGCACCTTGGCACGCTATTTTTAGACGAAGTTGGCGAAATGTCGACTAATCTACAAGTAAAATTACTACGAGTTATTCAAGAAAAAGAGTTTGAACCGCTGGGTGGAAATAAATTAATTAAAAGTGATTTTCGACTAATTACAGCAACCAATCGTAACTTACAAAATTTAGTTGAAACAGGAAAATTTCGACAAGATCTGTTTTATCGTTTAAATGTTATGAGCTTAGATTTACCGCCATTACGCGAAAGACAAAATGATATCATGTTATTAGCACGCTATTTCGCTAACCAATTTTGCCACGAACAAAATAAAGCCTTATTGGATTTTTCAATTGATGCGGTAGAAGCACTAAATCAATACGCATGGCCGGGTAACATCCGTGAATTAGCCAATGCCATTGAATATTCGGTGATTATGTCAAATGGATTATTTATCTATGCTAACGATTTACCTGCACAAATAAATGCCAATAAAAACATGCATGATTTAACGGTGAATTTTAAAGATTCTGACTCACCAAGTACCACCTTAAAAGACAAAGTGAAAAATTACGAAAAAGAGCTAATTATTAACGCATTAAAACGCCATAATGGTCATCGTGAAACTACCGCAAATTCGTTAGGTGTTAGCAAACGAACGTTACTTTATAAAATGCAAGAATATAAAATATTTGAAAAAATACACTGATTATTAAATACATTAGCAGATCCCGCTAATTGTTACCTTAGTAGCAATATTTTTAAAGCGCTTTATCAAATGCTCATCTCATTTTCGCTTTCAGTTAACAATAAGATAAAATCAAAATAATTTGCATGAATATGATTAAGTGGTATTTTACCCATCAACAGCATCAATAAAACTTATTTTATCGAGTGCATCAACGTGAAATAATTAAATCACATTTAGAATAGATAAGATTTAATTATAAATTTTTCAAATTTATACACTAATTTTGTATACTCAGAATATGAGATTTGAACATTGAGGTGGGTAATGATTGATTTAAAACTTAGGGAAGTGAAAAAAGATCTGTCCGCAAAAGAACTTGCTGTGGCAACGTTTATTCAAGCAAACACCGATGCATTAAAAAATATGAGCATTCAATCATTAGCTAAATTAAATCAAGTTAGCACCAGCACCATTTTGCGTTTGTGCAATAAATTAGGATATAGTGGTTTTAGTGATTTTAAAGTCGATCTTATTTCTTCCCTCCCCCGAAAACTCAACACCGATGTGTTACAAGATGACATCAATCTTAATGATTCCCTGCAAGATGTGAATAATAAAGTCCAATCAATGGAAAAATCATCAATAGATGAAACCCACTCGATGATTAATTTGGAATCATTAAATAAAGCTATCGACCTAATCATAGATAGCAATAAAATTATTATTTTTGGCGCAAGTAGCAGTGGATTAGTTGGTAAGGAATTAGAATATCAACTCATTAAAATAAAAAAAGATGTCAGCTGCCATTTCGATTCCCACATTCAAAAAAGTATTGCTAATAATTTAGACGGCAATGATTTAATTATTATTATATCGCACTCAGGTGAAACACCGGAATGCATAGACTTACTTAAGTTAGCTCAAAAAAACAATGTACGTTCTATTGCAATAACTAAAATGGGACAAAGCCAGGTATCATCGCTTGCTGAGGTAATTTTACATACCACATCAACCGAACATGTTTCTCGCTTAATTCCTATTCGCTCCAAAATATCACAAATTTCGGTAATCAACATGCTAGTCACGAATTTGTTTATACGTAAATATGATGAACGCTTGTTACAACAAATCCTACACCGTGAAGAACGAAAATATCCACATTAATAAAACAATGATCAAACAATAAACTAATGTTTGATTAGCCTACCTAATTAATCACTATTAATCATATTGATAGTGAATTTTATCACTTCAACTATGCCGCCATCTAAATTGCAATTTACCAAGCCCAAAACACTTTTTTTTATAAATATGATCGAGTTCACAAATTTTTAAAAATTTAAAAAAAAGAGATGACTTACATCGCACATAGATGTAATTTTATTACTAAATATAAAACACATAAAAGTAATATTATTACTAAAAAGCTAAAGGAAATAGATGATGCAAACACAAATACCAATCATTCTTGCCAGTCATGGCCCGTTTGCACAAGGTGCACTTGAATGTGCCGAAATGCTGATGGGTAAACAATCAAACATGCAAGTGATTTCGGTTTTAATCGATAGCAATATTGATAATTTACGCCAACAAATGCAAGAAAGTTATCAAAAATTAAATAATGGTAAAGGTGTAATTATTTTAGTCGATATTCTTGGTGGAACACCATGCAATCTTGCTAGTGAACTTTTATTAACTCATGATGATGTATTGTTGTTTTGTGGCTTTAACATTCCTGTATTACTTGAAGTTTTAAACAATCGAGAAGAAACACTCACAGACGTTAAACAAGCTATTGAAGAAACCTTCCCACAAAGTTGTATTGACGTTAGTCAAGTACTCAATTCTCATCGTGAACAATCTAATGAGCTGTAAGGAGAACACCATGCCAATTAATGTAGCTAGAATTGATGATCGCTTAATCCATGGACAAGTAATTACTACTTGGGTAAAAAATTACGATATTGAACAAGTGCTGATAATCAATGACAAGGTCGCTGCGGATAAAGTACAGCAATCAGTACTAACCATGTCAGCACCGCCAGGATTAAAAGTATTGGTTTTCGGTGTTCAACAATTCATTGATATCTTAAAAAAGACCCCTATCAAAAAACGTACTATGCTTTTATTTACCAATAGTATTGATGTTAATGCCTTAATCGAGGGCGGACTTGAGCTAGAAAAATTGAATGTTGGTGGTATGCGCATGCAAGACGGGCGTCATCAATTATCAAGAGCGGTATCTGTTACGCCTGAAGAAGAACAGGCTTTTAGAAATATTATCGCGAATAATGTTGAAGTTGAAGTCCAAATGGTGCCAAAAGATCCAGTAGTTGATCTTAAAACTTTACTTAACTGATTTTCGCTTTTATCGCTATGACTAATCAAATTGGAGGTTAACTTATGTTAACACAGGCTATTCTTGTCGCCATTTGGGCGGGAATTTGTTCGATGGATGACGTCGGACCACAAATGCTACGAAGACCATTATTAACCGGTACGGTAGCTGGAATTATTATGGGAGATATGGTTCAGGGACTTGCCATTAGTGCTACCCTAGAATTAATGTGGATGGGTATTGGCAATGTAGGGGCTTATTCAGCGCCCGACATTGTTGCAGGCGCAATTATTGGTGTGTCTTTAGGGATTACAACAGGTGGTGGTATTGCAACAGGAATTGCACTTGGCGTGCCGGTCTCTTTACTGTGCCAACAATTACTCATTATTTGGCGTTCGTTTGCTTGTTTCCTTAATCCATGGGCAGAACGTTCTGTATTAAGTGGAAGTTATAAAGGCCTAGCTAGAGTTCACTTTTTTTCAACGCCTGTCTGGTTCTTAATTCGAGCTGTGCCGTGCTTTATTGCGATTTATTTTGGTAGTGATTTAGTTAAAACCATTCTTGATGCTATTCCAAAAAGTATTATTGACGGCATGGGCGTTGCATCAAAATTAATTCCAGCGGTCGGTATTTGTATCTTATTATTAATGTTGTTAAAAGGACGCATGTGGTTCTTCTTTTTACTTGGTTTTATGTTAACCACTTACTTAAAATTACCTATTATTCCAATCACCTTTATCGCCCTTGCCTTTGCTGTGCTTTATGACATGGCGTCAAGTGGTAACAGTAATAACAATAACGCCGAACAATCAGATAATAAACCTGCATTAAATAATACTGAAGAGGACTATGATCTATGAGCACTCAACATAAAATCACTAAAAAAGATCTTAATCGTATCTTTTGGAATCTGCAAACCATGTCTTTTTCTTATAACTATGAAAAAATGCAGATGATCGGATTCGCCCACTGTATGACGCCGGTATTAGAACGGCTTTATCATGATGCTGATCAAGAAACCCGTGTGCGGGCTATGAAACGCCACTTGGAGTTTTTTAACACGCAAATTAATGCAGGTGCATTAATATTAGGTGTAACCGCTGCAATGGAAGAAAAAACCAGCGAAGATGAAAAAGAAGCCGTTGTATCGGTTAAAGCAGGCCTGATGGGACCCTTTGCAGGTCTGGGTGACAGCTTACTAAAATTTACTTGGATGCCAATTTGCGGCAGTATTGGCGCAGCTTTTGCCTTACAAGGTAATATTATTGGTCCGATTTTAATGTTTTTGATTTATAACTTGGTGAATGTACTATCAAAATACTTTTTTATTCATTATGGTTATAACAAAGGGGTTGATCTCATAGAACAATCTAAAAATTCTAACATTATTCAACGAATAAGTAATCTAGCTAATGTTGTAGGTGTTATGGTTTTAGGTTCATTAATTGCAACAACGGTAAAAATATCCACGCCACTATCGATTAATGTCGGTGAACAATCCATAAAAGTACAAGAGATGTTTGATAAAGTCATGCCAAACTGTTTGACCTTACTTTTTGCCTTGGCTACATTCTTTTTAGTTAAAAAATTTCAAGGAAAATATACCGTTACTTTGATTTTAGGTGTCATGGTAATTGGCGTGATATTTTCAATGTTTGGTATATTAAAGTAAGGATGAATCATGATTACAAAAACACAAATAGCATCAGTTATCCGCAATAAAGTTGGACAATTAGAAGTCTCGTTTAACATTGATCAAAACCAACCTGTAGATTTATATTGGACTGATGAAGCTAATGCCAACTCTGTACATAAAACATTAGTGAGTAAAAACATAAAAAGTCCTTTTACTTTTGATGACCCATTACAGGGTAAAAAACGAATTTATTTAATTTTGGCCATTGCAGGAAAAGATAACTTCATATTTGCTGAAAGAACATTACCTATAACCGGACTAAATAATTTTCGTGATTTTGGTGGCTACCTAGGTGCATTAGGTAAACGTGTAAAATGGGGACAACTTTATCGTTCTAATCATTTATATGGTTTAAAGCCGGATGCTGAACAATATATCAGAGCATTAGGGATTAAAACGATTATTGATTATCGAAGCATAAACGAAATCAAAACCAGCCCAAATACTTTTGTCGGTGAAAAACATACCTTCCATTTAGATGCATCAGCACAAACAGCCGAACTGGCCGCACAGTTTGCCGCCGATCCAAGTGATGAAGATCGTGCATTAGTTGAAAGTGTTATTCGAGATATACCAAAAGAGTTGGTCAATGGCGAAGGCAAACAAGTTCTAGAACAATATCGTAATTTTGTAGTAAGCGATAAATCTAAAAATGCTTATCGGCAAATGCTCAACGTTGTTTTAGATGCCAATAATAGCCCTAGCATTCAGCATTGTCGTGGCGGAAAGGACAGAACAGGTTATGGCGTATTATTAATTCAAGTCATGCTTGGTGTGAGTGAAGATGACATCATTTATGATTACATGTTGACACACGATAATCGCTTAGAAAGAAATAAAATTAAAATGGCGGCTTATCGCAAGATTACCGATAATGAAGATGTGCTTGGTTATCTGTTAAGTCTAATTGATACTCGAGAAAGTTTTGTAATTGAAATCCTCAATACCATGAAAAAAGTAGCAGGAACGCCAAGTAATTATATCAAGCAAGAGCTTGGTTTTACTGATGAACACTTCAAATTAATGCAATCTATCTACTTAGAATAATTCATTAACAAATAACCAATAGAAAAGCGCAATTTTATTGCGCTTCTTACAATTAATTTAAGGGCTATTTTGCATTGCCCTACTCACTTAAATTTACCATTCATCAATGAAGTTAGTTATGGTAAAGCATGACAATGACACATTAAGTTAAACAATTAAACGAAACCAATTCCAATAATGCCTGCACAGGGTGTTTTAAACTATAGTTATCAAAGCGCTTAACTTGGCTGCGACAAGAATAACCCGTTGTTAAACAAAATTGTTTAGGATATTTTTCAAGTGCTTTTTGCCAAGATAATTGATACAACTGTTTCGATGAGTGCAAATTATTAACTTCATGACCATATGTACCTGCCATACCACAACATCCAACACTAATAGGTTGTAATTGTGCGCCAAACTGCTTGAAAATATATTGCCACTGTTGATTACTTGCTGGTAATTGTGTCGTTTCGCTACAGTGACCAAGTAAAAACCATTGTTTATCACCATTACTGATTGTGATATTAGGTTTTGAAATCTTAGTTAAAACATGCGTCAGCCACTCATGTGACAGTAAAACACTAAAATCGCCTAACTTATCTTGTAAAATCAATTTATATTCATCACGGTAGCAAAGCACTAAAGCAGGATCAACGCCAACCATTGGAATATTTAATTGCGCTATTTGCGATAACACATCAGAAGCAGTTTGAGCAGTTTTGGCAAATTGTTTTAAAAAGCCTTTTATATGCTGAGCCTTACCATTAGGGACAAAAGGCAATACAACGGATTTGAAGCCTAATTTTTCAATCAAACACACAAAATCAAATACGACTTTTGCATCGTAATAGGTTGTAAAGGGATCTTGCACCACTAATACATATTGCGCTTTTTCAGTCGCCGATAAATTCTGTAAATATTCTAATTTAACATTTGCGCTAGGATGCCCAATTAACTGTTTTTTTAATGTTGGAAAAGACAACATTGGTAAACTTGCCATTCCAACTGTTTTATTAGTCAGGTATTCTGTCACCGACATTTTCATAAAAAAATTAAAAAAACGTGGGGCACGAGCCATTAATGGTAAATAGGATTCAATATTACCAACTAAATAATCACGCATTGGTCTTAAATAACGGGTGTGGTAAAGTTGTAAAAACCTAGCCTTAAAATCAGGTACATCTATTTTAATCGGACATTGTGTTGAGCATGCTTTGCATGACAAACAATGGGCCATCGAATCTTTTACCTCGTGAGAAAAATCATATTGGCCAAATTTGGCCTGTAAAGTATAAACAAGCTTTTTAGCAAAACTGACTAAACGACTCTGTTCCTTGGGTAATAATGTATTAAGTTCATCTTCTTTAACACCCAATTCTACCATCAAACGTAGCCATTCCCGCACTAATGCTGCCCGCCCTTTCGGTGAATAAATACGGTTTTGAGACAATTTCATTGATGGGCACATTGGACTATTAACATCGAAATTAAAGCAAAGACCATTACCATTGCATTCAGTGGCACCATGAAATACGCGTTTTACATTAACTGGAATTTGTCGATCATAAAAACCGCGCGTGACTGATTCAATACTTATCATGGGGTCATTACTATTTAATGGTGCACAAATTTTACCTGGATTGAGACGATTATCAGGATCAAATGCTGTTTTGATAATACGAAGCCCATGATATAACGTTTCGCCAAAAAATGCTGGGCTATATTCGCTACGAAAACCTTTCCCATGCTCACCCCAAAGTAAACCGCCATACTTAGCCGTCAGCACCACAACTTGATCCGAAATTTGCTTTACTAACTTTTCTTGCTGTGGATCACACATATCTAAGGCGGGTCTAACATGTAATACCCCAGAATCGACATGCCCAAACATACCATATGTTAAATTGTGGCTATCAAGTAATGCTCGAAATTCATGAATATAATCGGCTAAGTGCTCAGGAGGAACACATGTATCTTCAACAAAAGGAATCGGCTTACGTGTCCCTTTAGCATTACCAAGCAAACCTACTGCTTTTTTACGCATTGCATAAATTTTTTCAATTTCGCCAAGTTCGTGACATGTTTGATAGCCGATGATGCCTGTTGAATGATCTAACATAAGTTGATCAAGAATCAGGCATAACTTATCCATTTTCCCTTTGACAGAATCAAAATCATTACCAGCAAATTCAACAATATTAATACCTTGCATCTGATGATTATCGACCTCTGTAATTAGGTCCTTAATCGATTGCCAAATAATATCTTCTTTGGCTAGACCTAAAACTTTTGAATCCACTGTTTCAACAGATAAAGCGTCTGCTTTGACTAAAAAGGGAGCATTACTTAGCGCGGATTGAAATGAATCATATTTGATATTAATTAAAAATCGATATTTTGGTAATGGAATAATATTTAATTTAGCTTCGGTGACAAACGCTAATGATCCTTCACTACCTGTTATGATTCGTGTTAAATCAAACTCAGTCAAATTATCATTAAAAACATGTTTAAGATCATAACCGGTCAAAAAGCGATTTAATTGAGGAAATTTATCTAAAATCAATTGACGGTTATTTTTGCAATAATCAAAAACAGAACGATAAATAGAAGAATCATGCGCTAATTTTTCTATTTCGGTTAGATTTTTTTTGCCTGTTTCAAGTAATTCACCAGTAATTAATACCGCTTTGAGTGCCAAAACATGATTGGATGTTTTACCATATATCATCGAACCTTGTCCTGAAGCATCGGTATTAATCATCCCGCCAATGGTTGCCCGATTACTGGTTGAAAGTTCGGGTGCAAAAAAATAGCGATAAGGTTTTAAGTATTGATTTAATTGATCCTTAACGACACCAGCTTCAACCCTCACCCAACCTTCTTCAATATTGAGCGCTAAAATTCGGTTCATATAACGTGACAGATCGACAACAATACCACTGTTTAATGACTGCCCGTTGGTGCCTGTTCCTCCACCCCTTGGGGTAAATTTTATCGTTTTAAACTCATCACGTTGAGCTATACTTGCTAGTAATTGTACATCATCAGTTGAACGAGGAAATAAAATAGCTTGAGGCATCAATTGATAGATACTATTATCTGTCGCCATGCTAAGGCGTGATGCATAGCTGTGTTCAATATCACCTGTATAAGCAGAATTTTTAAGCGCTATTAGATAGTTAAGTGTTACCTCATTTATTTGAGGCGAGATGGATAATCGAGGAATCATAATAAATCTGCTATCAACAATTGATTTTTTACACAGTGTAATTCAAGCTGAATATATCGTCAAAGCATGTTGATTTATTATACAATGCTCATTATTTAATTTAGTTATGACTAGAAACTTTAATTGACTTCAGGGTACTTATAGATCCAAGTAATATTAGGATAATTAGCAAACGCATTTGGAAATAAGTAAATGCCCGTTAATAACGGAACATGTGAATACGTCCATTCTGGATTAAAATCAGGTTGAACTTTAACAATGGAATCAAAAAGCAGTGTAGTGCAGTACAAATGGGGGTGATCACGCGATGCTAATACAAATTCCTCACCCTTTTTTGTTAAAATATCCTCAACAATTTGCTGCTTTTGTCGATCTGACAAAAAATTAGGTCTGGCTACCGCATATTTTTCGGCAAACTCTGGAGTGATAAATTCGGCTAAACTAGAAATAATGACTTGGTTTGGATAGTTAATATCATCACTTGTTGTTGCGTGAATAATTTTAACTTCAGGCTCGATAGATATTATCATACCAATATGTGAAAAATCCCCACCACTAACCTGATTAACAATAAGACTATCAACTTGAATCCCTTTTCTAAAGATCCAATCGCCCACTTTTACTGAAGCTGTTAATTGACGATTTACATCGGCAGTAGCAACCGGTACATTGGTCAAAACAAACTTCGTCAATATGATAAAAATTATAGGAAAAAAGCGAACATATTTCATCAAAACCAATTCCTAATAAAAAAGGGTAAATACGCTTTACCCTTTTTTATTGTATTATCACAATATTGATTATTCAATCATTGATAGACTAGTTAAAATTCATCAACCATTTACCATCAATTTTTATTAAACTTGCACTCCCACCCTCTTGTTGCGTTTTATCTTTGAAAAAGACAGTGGTTTTAACTTTTGCCATCGTTTTATCTTCATTGATATATTCAGCAGGGGAAGCTTGAACTTTATCAACGCCACCATGTGCTTGAGCCAATTTTTGTGCTTTATCTATGACTTGTTGCATTTTTGATTTAACTAAGTCTTTCATATCAAAATTTTTGTTAGTTTTGTCTTCTGGTAGATACATTAGATTGATAACAGTCTCTAGATCACCGCTATAAACAGCTTTAACACAATTTTCGGCCGTTCTTTCTGGTGATTCTTCGGAAGAACATGCAGAGACTATAAGAGCAAGTAAAAAGACGCTAAAGAATTTCATTACTAATTTCATTGTTTCATTTCCTTACAGGGATAATTTAAAATGTATTAAACTGTTAAGCCATATTGCAATAATAAATATAGCTCATACTTACGAAACATACTAACGTATTTATCTAGATGAATCAAAGGTAAAATAAACAATATACTCAATATCAGCTATTTGAAATTAAGAAGCATATTTTGCCAACTTTGATCTAATTTAGCTTCAATCACTATCTGTTGTTGTGTGATAGGGTGAATTAACGCTAAACTGCTAGCATGTAACATTAATCGTTTAATACCAAAATAGTCAGTGAAAGCTCTATTTTGATGAAGATCACCATGCTTGCTGTCGCCTAAAATGGGATGAAAAATATGTTTCATATGACGACGTAATTGGTGTTTTCGACCAGTCTTAGGTTTTAACTCTACAAAGCTATATCGTGCTGTTTTAAATTTTCCAACACTGACAGGTATCTCAATTTTGCTAATCGCTCGATAAAAAGTTACAGCATCTTGAGCAGGTTTATTACGTTGCGCAAACTTATCGGCAATTTTATCGAGCTCTTCAATCAAGGGATAATCAATCACTGCTTCACCATCGACATAACCACGAACTACTGCATGATAAGTTTTTTCTATTTGTTTTGAGTTAAATTGTTCTGACATTAGACGCGCAACGTCACTTGATAATGCAAATAATAATACACCAGAGGTTGGTCTATCTAACCGATGTATAGGAAAGACATGCTGCCCAATTTGATCCCTTAGTGTTTGCATAACAACAACGGTTTGTTGTTTGTCTAACCAGCTACGATGTACCAACCATCCTGAAGGCTTATTAATCGCAATTAAATCATTATCTAGATAAAGAATGTCGAACACAATCAATATTTACCACGTTACTTATAAAAAGAGTTTTTTCAATTCAGTTGCAATACTTGGGCTGTTATTATCACCAATTGCATAATTGGCATGTGATTTAACTTCATCATCAGCATTTCCCATCGCGATGCCCAATCCTGCAATCGTTAGCATACTGATGTCATTATAACTGTCACCAAAAGCAACAATTTCGTTTAAATCGATTTGCTCATGTTGTGCCCAATGAGTAAGTCCATTACCTTTAGTATTGCCTTTGATCGCAACATCAGCACGATTCGACCAAGACCATTCACACGAAAACTGATCAAGTTTGTCCACTGCTTGCGAAAATTGCTGTAATGCGGGTAAATTATGACTACTTGTTGCAAATTTAAATATTGCTTTAGACTCTTCAATCACCTTTGCAAAACTATCGACCTTTTTGATCTCAGGCTGTAAAAAAGCTGGTAGCGCATTAACCCATTTAAAAAATCCTTCCAGATGATCATCTAAAACTTCATAAGTCATCATCTTATCAGTGTAAATCAAAGTATGGATACCATAATGGTTAACTAGATTTAACAATATGTTAGCTTGATCTTTGGTCATTGGTTTAGCCGCTAAAGTTTTATGATTTTCGAAATCATAAAGATACGATCCGTTGCAACAAATAGCCGGCGTTGATAAGTTAAGTTGATAATAATAAGGATAAATAACTGAATGATGGCGACCAGAAACTAAAATAACTTTTATACCTTTATCACTGATTTTTTTTAGTACATCAACTGTTTCTGGTAAAATTAGGCGATTACTCGCCAGTAGTGTGCCATCCATATCAAACGCAACCGCTTTATACTTCATATCTATCCTCTTGTGTTTATACCATTTAACCTTAAAGTAAATATCCAATCGTTAATTTTATACTATAAACAATCTTACTAAATAAATAAGATTAAAATTCTATCTTTTGACGACCAATAAATGAATGAGATAGTGTTGTACCATCTACCATTTCAAGTTCACCACCAACCGGAACACCATGAGCAATGCGCGTAGCGATAACATTAAATTCAAGACACATTTGCGCAATATAATTAGCTGTAGCATCACCTTCAACAGTCGGATTAGTAGCTAAAATAACTTCATTTATTTGCTCTGTTGATAATCTTTGTTTAAGCAAATCAAGACCAATATCCGTTGGTCCAATACCATCAAGCGGTGACAAATGACCCAATAAGACAAAATAGCGTCCACTATATTGTCCCGTTTGTTCAATAGCAATGATATCAGCGGGTGTTTCAACCACACAAAGTTGACCACTACTTTGCCGGCGAACATTAGCACAAATATTACAAATATCTTGTTCAGTAAAAGTACGACACTGCTTACAATGGCTTATATTAATCATAGCTTCATGCAATACATGCGCTAAATTTATACCACCTTGTCGGTTGCGTTGTAATAAATGAAAAGCCATTCGTTGTGCTGATTTTGGTCCTACGCCTGGCAAGCAACGCAAGGATTCCATTAATGATTCTAGTAATGGGCTAATTTGCATAAAATAATTTAGTAACCAACAATTTATTATTTATATTCATCATACCTTGTTTCTATTATTGATTAAACAAGATATGTTCTATTGATTTAATTAACGATTAATCAAATTTATTCAAAAATGTGTAAGCAATTTTTCTAATAATTTATATTTTATAAGTCATAATGTTGTTAAATTCAAAACAAATTAGCAAACATTCAATACTGTTTTTCAACTATTTTAAATGTTTACGATAAAAACTTTTAGGCTCAACACCTTTGAATAGTCTGGCAATGTTACTGCTATGCCGAACAATAATTAGGCATGAAAGCATCGCAACAGGTAAGGTGAGTTCAGGTTTAAATAACCAAACATAAAATGGCGCTAAAAGAAAACCAACAATTGCAGCGACAGAAGAATAACCGGTGATAAGTAAGACAATAAGCCAAGTTAAAATAAAACAACCGGTAAAATCTAACCCAATTGGGACCATCATCCCCAAAGCTGTCGCCACGCCCTTTCCACCGCGAAAATGAAAAAAACAAGGAAAAATATGACCCAAACAAGCAGCAATACCAATTATGCCTAAAAAGAAAGGGGAAATACCAAGCCGATAAGCAATATAAACAGGAATAGCACCTTTTAGCATATCAAAAACTAACACAAATACTGCTGGCAATTTGCCACTAATGCGCAGTACATTTGTTGCCCCCGGATTATGAGAACCATGTAATGAGGGATTTTGTAATTGCATAATACGACTAATAATCATCGCACCGGATAGTGATCCACATAAATAGGCAATAATGATCATCGTTACAATTTGTATTATCAAAATGCCATCCCTCATAATTTTTAATGATCCAAGTAAAAACAGGTAATGCCGCATTGGTATTAACTGCTTTATGCGGCATTAAATTGTTAATAATACAAATTATACTTAAGTAAAGAACTAATCCCTAATGTCATTATTAACAAACAACTTTAACTCTTTTTTTGCTTTTCTAATAATGGTTTTAAATATTGCCCAGTATAAGATATTTTCGATTCAGCAACATCTTCTGGTGTACCTTCGGCAATTATTTGACCGCCACCACTACCACCTTCAGGCCCCAAATCAACAATCCAATCGGCAGTTTTGACAACATCTAAATTATGTTCAATAACAACAATGGTATTGCCTTTATCCCTCAACGAGTGTAACTGTGCAAGTAACTGTTTTACATCTGCAAAGTGTAAACCAGTAGTTGGTTCATCTAGAATATAAAGTGTGCTACCAGTATCTCGCTTAGATAACTCTTTTGCAAGTTTTACTCGTTGCGCTTCACCGCCGGATAATGTTGTTGCTGACTGGCCAATGGTAATATAAGCAAGGCCAACATCAATTAAAGTCTGTAATTTGCGTGAAATCATCGGTACCGCATCAAAAAATTCTCGACCTTCTTCAACAGTCATGTTGAGGATTTCGTTAATCGATTTACCTTTGTATTTGATTTCTAATGTTTCTCGATTATATCGTGCGCCATGACACTGATCACAAGGTACATAGATATCGGGCAAAAAGTGCATTTCAACTTTTATTAGACCATCACCTTGACAAGCTTCACAGCGTCCCCCTTTTACATTGAAACTAAATCGACCTGGATTATATCCTCGTGCACGCGCTTCAGGTACGCCTGCATAGAGTTCACGAATAGAAGTAAAAAATCCAGTATAAGTTGCAGGATTAGATCGGGGTGTGCGACCAATTGGGCTTTGATCAATCGCAATCACTTTATCAAAATAGTTAAGCCCTTTTATTGTTTTATAAGGTGCAATTTCACTCTTTTCTGCACCATTTAACTCATTTTGTGCAAGTGGATATAAAGTATCATTAATCAAAGTCGATTTACCCGAGCCAGACACGCCAGTAATACAGGTAAATAAGCCGACAGGAATATTTAAGGTAACATCTTTAAGATTATTACCGGTTGCACCAATAAGTGAAAGTATTCGTTTTTTATCGACTTTAGTCCGATTTTTGGGAATTTCAATTTTTTCTTTACCAGATAGATATTGACCAGTTAATGAATTTTTACAGTCCATAATCTGTTTTGGTGTACCTTGTGCAACAACTTCACCACCATGCACACCTGCACCGGGGCCAATATCTATCACATAATCGGCCGCCATAATGGCTTCTTCGTCATGTTCAACGACAATAACGGTATTACCTAGGTCACGTAAATGGGTCAACGTATCAATTAAACGGGTGTTATCTCGTTGATGTAAACCGATTGACGGTTCATCAAGAACATACATTACGCCAACTAATCCAGCACCGATTTGACTAGCGAGTCGAATACGTTGTGCCTCACCTCCCGATAGAGTTTCGGCCGAACGTGACAAAGTCAAATAATTTAATCCAACATTAATTAAAAATTGTAGACGATCATTAATCTCTTTCAGTATTTTTTCAGCGATTTGCGCACGTTGACCAGTTAAAGTTAGCTTATCAAAAAAATCTTTGGCTTGTTGTGTACTTAAATCACTAATCGTTGGCAAATTAGTATCATTAACATAGACATGCCGTGCTGTGGCACATAATCGAGAACCACCACAGCTTGGGCAAGGACGATTACTAATATATTTAGCCAGCTCTTCACGAATAGTTTGCGATTCGGTTTCTTTATAGCGGCGAGTAAGATTATTAATAATCCCTTCAAAAACATGTTTACGTTTAACTACATCACCACGATCATTAGTGTAAACAAATTGAATTTCGGTATTACCAGAACCATTTAATAAAATATCTTTTATTTTTGCCGATAATTTTTCATAAGGAGTGTCAATATCAAACTTATAATGCTCGGCGAGTGATGTTAACATCTGAAAGTAATAAAAATTACGACGATCCCATCCCTTAATTGCGCCAGCAGCCAATGAAACCTCGGGCATTTGCACAATACGTTTTGGATCAAAATATTGCTGTACCCCTAAGCCATCACATTCAGGACAAGCACCGGCTGGGTTATTAAACGAAAATAATCGAGGCTCAAGTTCAGAGATGCTATAACCACAAATTGGACAAGCAAAATTAGCTGAATATAGCTGTTCTTCGGCTTTTGGATCATCTAAATTGGCAACTTTTACAATACCATTTGTTATTGAAAGTGCGGTTTCAATAGATTCAGCTAAACGTAATTTTAAATCATCGCGAATACGAAAACGATCCACCACGACTTCAATCGTATGTTTTTTCTGAAGTTCGAGTATTGGGGGATCAGATAGATCATACACATCACCATCAACTCGAACACGGATATAACCACTGGCTGCGAGCTGCTCAAACAGTTTAACAAATTCACCCTTACGTTCAGTAACAACGGGGGCAAGCAACATATAACGGTTTTCAGATGGCAACGCCATAATACTATCAACCATTTGCGAGACTGTTTGCGCAGCTAAAGGTAAATTATGATTTGGGCAACGTGGTTCACCGATACGAGCAAATAAAAGTCGTAAATAGTCATAAATCTCAGTGATTGTCCCTACTGTTGAACGCGGATTATGCGATGTTGATTTTTGCTCAATCGAAATCGCTGGTGATAATCCTTCAATATGATCCACATCGGGTTTTTCCATAAGCGATAAAAACTGACGAGCATAAGCCGACAACGATTCAACATAACGGCGTTGTCCTTCTGCATATAAAGTATCAAATGCTAACGACGACTTTCCTGAACCAGAAAGTCCGGTAATCACAACCAGCTTATCTCTAGGAATGATTACATTGATATTTTTCAGATTGTGCGTTCGCGCACCACGAATATCGATATCTTTGATTGACATAGATCTCTTCTTAAAGTGAGTTTTTAGACGAATTAGGAAAAAATTAACTGTATATTATACCAGTAACATTTGATTAAATATACTACTATATAGATCAATAGTGTCGGTTAGCAAAATTTCAATCATATTAGCCAATAATTCTTAATTAATTAGCACGAATAAAGCATTTTTTGCCCCTTACTGTGCGTATTCAAACTTTTTGGTAAATAAATTAGAACTAAAAATTATATTTTTATAACTGAAAATTATTAGTTTAGAGAATTTACTCACCTTACAATAAACCAATCATACGTTTTTTTAAAAAAAGGAGCTATTTTGAATAACGAAGTCTTGCAAGCATTAAATTTATTAAAATCGAAAAAATGGGTAGATTTAACTCATGCATTCGATCACAATTCTCCCCATTTTTTTATGTTTAAACCTGCTGAAATAAAAACGCTATTCGATCATAGCGACGGCTTTTTAGCACAGAATTTTAGTTTCGCTGGTCAATATGGTACCCACTTAGATGCACCAATTCATTTTGTTCCTAATACTCGGTATTTGCATGAACTTGAATTACAAGAATTAGTATTACCATTAATCGTAATCGATCAATCTAAACGCGCAGAACAAGATCCCAACTTTTCTTTTTCTAAAGATGATGTTTTAGCTTTTGAAAAACAACACGGACAAATTGAAGCGGGTAGTTTTGTCGCACTGCGAACAGACTGGAGTAAGAAATGGCCTTCACAATCAGCAATGGAAAATAAAGATATAGAAGGAAACAATCAAATTCCAGGCTGGGGAATTGATGCATTAAAATTTTTATTTGAAGAGCGTAAAATTAAAGCTATTGGTCACGAAACGTTTGATACTGACTCTGCGAAAGCATTTCGAGAAAATAATGCGTTAAAGGGTGAATACTATGTTTTAGAGCAAGATACTTATCAAGTTGAGTTAATGACCAATTTAGATCAATTGCCAACCAAAGGAGCAGTTATTTTTAATATCGTAGCCAAACCCAATAATGCCTCAGGTTTTCCGGTACGTTCTTTTGCAATATTGCCCTAATCTATTTATTTAACCCTAAAAATTAGCATTTAATATTTTATAACTAATATATTAATTTACGTTATTGTGGTATAAAAAACGGTCATTATTGACCGTTTTATTGGCTAATTTTCAATTAATGTCGGCGTAGCATCCAAAGGAATAATAGCCCCACGATACTGAATAACAGTGCCGGCAACAAGGTGCCCTTGCAATGCTGATTGCGCAGGATTTTGCCCACTTAAACGTGCACCCAGGTAACCGGCACTAAATGAGTCGCCTGCAGCTGTCGTATCAATCACTTTTTCTTTGGCTATTTTATTAGCAGGTACATCAAAACGTCCTTCGGCTGATTCGATAATACAACTATCGCTACCACGTTTAATCACAATTTCTGTCACACCAAAGTTTTTAGTACGGTCAATGACTTGTTCATATGGTAGTTTGTCCCATAATAGATCTTCGTCATCTAGCGTTAAAAATGCAATATCGGTGTAAGATAGAATATCGGCATATACGCTACGCGCTAAATCAAGACTACGCCATAAGCGCGGACGGAAGTTATTATCAAAAATCACTTTACCACCATTGGCTTTAACGCGTTTTAATAAATCCAATAATTTCAAAATACTTTCAGCATCTAATATGGCGATACTAATGCCACTCAAATAAACATATTCATAGTGAGCTATTTGCTGGGTGATACTTTCAGTTTGAGTCGTCTTTAACCAAAACTTAGCCGCTGCATCATTACGCCAATAATAAAATGAGCGTTCGCCATGTTCATCGGTCACAATCGAATAAAGCCCAGGCATTTTGTCAGACATTTTTTGCACAAGATCGGTTTGGATCTGCTCTTTTTGCCAGCTATCAAGCATTTCTTGACTGAAAGGATCAGTTCCTAATCCAGTCACATAGTGAATCGAAAAATCTTTATTTTTTAATAAACGAGATAAATAAACCGACGTATTAAGTGTATCGCCTCCAAAGCTGCGGGTTGTTGAATCTTGTTTTATCGAAAGTTCAATCATACATTCGCCAATAACAGCGATTTTTGTTGTCATAGTGCTACCTAAAATCCTTACTTCTATTTATAAATAATCCAATGCGATTTTTACCACAACTTTTCGAACCGATGCAATCTTATTATCGACAGCACAAAGCGGTTTATGCACTTCATTAGGTAAAAAAACAATAAAATCGTTCGGTTGTAATATTAACATGGTTTCTTCTTTTGGCGTCTCGATAAAAGCAATATCATTTTCAGCGATTTTATCATCTAAAATTTGAGTATAAGGAGGTAAAGTAGAAATAGCCATCCCTTCTTGACCCGCTAAAACAATTTGCACATCAATATATTTTTTATGGTATTCAGGCTTTGCTTCATGAATATATCTTGATGAATTATCAGACACCATAAAAAACATATTATCACCGTCAATATCATAACGACCAACAGGGGTATTGCTATTAACATTGTCTTTTACATATTCAATGGATTGTTTTATTTTGGCGGGCAAATAAGGGACTAACCCTAAATGATTAATATTACCTAAAATCATACTCAATGATCCTTAACTGAGAAATTGGCACAATACCTGATACTTTCATTATGTGGAATAATGGCATCGGATAGAATAGCGACTTAAATTTTTATGAGTATATACTTAAGTCACCTATTTTTGTAGGGGTATTATGAATAACTTTTTTACTCTCTTTTATGTTTTTAATAACTTGATATATTTTTCGGTAATTACACAAGGAAAGTGAATGAAATTATCATTTCCAAAAATAACTCGTTATGATGATTAAAATTCAAGTCTAAAATAATATCATTTATCTAATTCAGACAATTAATCAAAACTGGACTTAATGCTGTTAGCGATCGATATAATAAAATATTTAGTGCGAAAGATTACCGATATTTTATCTATTGGTTATCTGGATAGCGATAATCAAATTTTAACTCGATTGAGTATTTATCACATTGATACGCAAGTACTTGATTTAGCTTCTACTTAAAAGCTATCGTCATCAATATTTGCAATAATCTGCCAACACTTTATATCATTAATCTTTTATGATTATAGATAATGAAGATATTTTATAGCGCTTTGTATGTTGCGGTTATTTAACATTTGAGAATCAAGGTCAATAATATTTACTAAGTAAAAATAGGCTTGCTTAAAAATCGCTACAAATGGGCGAGAGCTTATCAATTTTGTCTTTGAACTCGCTCTAAGCCAAGCTGCTAGATAGATAGAAAAGGATGATTTTATGACTAAAATAGTGGAATTATGGCACAAGCAACAATTGCCAATTAAAGACGGTATTTATTTTGCCAGTGGTCAATCTATTGCGCTCAATGCGGTATTTTTTCCGCAATTATCAATTCAGATAGGTGAACAATTTGACCTTAATGTTATTTTAAATAACGACGCCGATAATTTAACCAATATTGATATTTTCGATAAAATCTTCCTTGCTAATGGTGATCAATGCATTATAGGAGAAGGAAGTTATGGTTCAGAAGGTTTTATTGCCTATCTATCGGCTAATCAGGATTTAATTTGGGTGATATATTTTGAAAAATCGAATCCTTTTATCAAAGTATTACCATTAACCAACCAATCAATTATGGTTGAATCAAGCGCCAATTTTCAACTGATTATCGAATTGGCTAATCCGGTCAATCTTAAATTAATAAAATAAATTACAAATTAGCTTTATTTGAGCTAAAGGTGCTCAATTATCTATCAATAAAATGAACAGGATATATGGTATTTCAATTGTAAAACAATTGATTATAATGAAATAACAATCATTCTATAAAAGAATAAAAAATGAGTGAATTCTCTAAATTATGCCAAGACTTAGATTTACCCTTTATTGATACCTTTAGTCAAGACTGGAAATATGAAGTCCCTATTAAATATCGGACATCTGAGTGGTTAGCTAAATATTTATACGCTTATCTTAATAATAATTACTCAACGGTACAAAAACAGATACTCATGAATTTGTGTCTTAACATATGCAATGATTTATTATCTGAAAATCCTAACCAAAACAATCCTATAATTTATCAATTATTGAAGGTACTCTATAGCCATTATCAACAACATTGGCAGCTAATTCATTATTGGGCGGCAACAAATCAACCTTTAGATAATTGCTTTGCTTTAACCCAAAAAATAAGAGAATTACAACAAACATATTTTATTAACGCTAAAGAGTGGTTTGCATTAAATCAGGCAGAACAAGATCTGTTAACCGCAAATAATAATTTTTGGCAATGTCCAGATTTTTTAATGCAGCTTCAAATCGCCCTGAATTTATCATCGCAACAAGTTGTCGCATTAAGATTAATCGGTGAGGGTAAATTAAAGGATGAGCAGCTAAGCCATTTACTACCAAGCATTATTGCTATCGCATTAGATAATAAGAATGATAACTGTATTCTTGCACAAGACATTTTAATAAAGCTGAAAAGCAATCCCTATATTAATCAGCAAATAATCAATCTATTAAATGATTATATTGATGATCATGATCAAATTATCTACCGCAAAATGGTGCAGCTATTGGCTATTTTAGATTTTCCAGATTTAACCAATCGGTTAATGAATCGCTGTAAAACGAGTAATAAAACTGAATTTGTTCAAATTTATAATGATTTTACCAAACAGATAATCAATCAATCTAACCGCCTATCGGACGATGAATTAAACCTAATTCAAAACCGATGTGATAGTGCAGCACCTGGTCCATGGCAATCGTACGTGGAAGGTCGTGATCATAGCAGTGGTAGCAATTTTATTATGACGGGGAATGAACACGAGCGTGGTGAGGATATTGAACTAATTGGTGCAACAAATAACGATCAAGACTTTATCGCCCATGCAAGACAAGATATACCTAAGTTAATTAACGAAATCAGACGATTAAAGCAGTTCATCGCCCAAAACATGCAGCCTAAAAAATGAAATTAGGTAAAATCATTATGCCTTTGCTAGCTTAACCCGAGAACGTTTAAAGAAGAAAAAGAATTGGCAAAGATAATTTATCTAAAAAGGCACTTAACGCTATGAATCATGACAACTTGCAACTAAATAGCCATTTAGATACAAGACGGTTAAGTATAAAATCATTGAAATAACTATTTTCAGAATGAAAAATCAGTGTTTTTAGCAAAGGTAACAAAATAGAATATCACGTGATGTTTATCAAAGATCTCATTAAACCAGAATAAAACTTGTCATCGAATCTTATTTCATCGTTTTATCCCTATTTAATCAATGAATTTTTGCTGGTGACTCAGTGGTCAACCAGCAACTTTTTTCCATCAATGCGCTGCAACTTTTGAAAAAAGATTAATAATGACCACACCAAACATAATAAATCCCATACCAATTAAAGCGGCAAGATCTAATGTTTGTTTCATAAATATCCAGGCAATTAAACTAATAAACACAATCCCAATTCCAGACCAAATTGCATAAGCAATACCGACAGGAATAGTTTTTAAGGCCAATGAAAGAACATAAAACGACGCACTATAACCAATAATGGTAATTATTGAATACAACAAATGCGTAAAGCCGTTAGAAAGTTTTAACGAAGAAGTTGCAATCACTTCACAAATAATCGCAATAAAAAGTAATAGATATGAATTCATATTATGACTCATAAGTTGGTTGAAATAAAAAATGAAGACTCACCACAAATCTTAGTGTAAAAATGATCAATAAAAACTCAATAATCACACAATTCAGGAAAAAATAGAATAAATGCTGTGGTATAAGGGGATCAGAAAAGAGCTATTTAAAAAATACCGATTAAACATACAATGTTTATCATCCACCCAACACCTTGATGTAATATATCACTCCTCAATAATAAAGTAAAAAGTTAAAAGAAAGCGGATTACATTTTAGTATATTACTTTTCGAGTGATGAGTAGCTTAATGTAATTATCAATTTTCATTGATTTATACAGTTGATTCAGTACTTTTTATAAATTACGCTAAACCAATTAATATGTTATATCAGCACGACAATTGCTCATTATTTTTTTAAATTACAGACATCTAACTAAAAGATTTCGGTAGTCTATTTAATCTCATACATAGAACAAATAGTTCAATTAAATACCTGTACTTCAATTAGCATTCAATACTATCATCTTACAGCATTATCTCAAAAAAGGTTCAGCTACTAAGCAAACACAAAAAACTTAATAATGAAAAAATTATGCTAACAATGATAAAGCCGATTAATAATTTACCAACTTTTCACTTCAAACGGCATCAATTAAGATGAAAAATATAAAAATTTACTATGAAATATATTTGTTGTTAATTTAAAAAATTATTACCACCTACTTTTCGGCCATGTAGCCACAGCAAAGTAATGAAAGGAACCATCACCCCATCGACCTTCGTTTTTCAGTTCAATATCAATTGCACCAATTCTACGGAATAGGTCACATCTTTTCTTTGATAAACAAAAATTGCAAATTTTGTTAGATGTACCATTTTTGAACAAATTAAACCGTATTTGATTTACAGATGGAAGTTGTTTTTTTATTTCTTTAGCAAATTCATTTAAAGAAAGAACACCTCCGTCCCGCTTGTTTAGTTTAAATAAATAATCAGTATCAACTGCAAAGTGATTTAAAGTTATAATAGTCCTTTCTTCATCAATTAGTATATCCTCAAAATAGCTAACGCGAATATCATTTTGGAAAAAATAGAAATCGTCAATGCGATATAATTTTTTTTCTCAGAAAATGAAGCTGTTATTTCCCTAGGTTCGGAAAATATAACCTTATCGTAATCCTTTTCATAATAAAAACCATTTTTTTCATGTAGTTCATTAGTTTTCTTGGAAAAGTAATTTTTAAAAATAGACACAAAATTCTTCTTTAAAAGGTATTAGTGAGTATATTTTAATCAAATTATTAGGCATGTATATAAAAATAAACATTTCGATCCACTTCCCAGCTTTTTACCTCAATTCCCACTTCTAAAAAATATTAGTTTATGATGAATAAAACTAACTAACCTTTCCTAACATGATCACAATAAACTACACAAAAACAATTTACATACTAACTGATCCAGACACCGATTCAATTTACGATTGCGACAATGATTCCTAGCTGATTTTCCCATCTCTCGACATTTACAATGACTGGTGGTGTTTTTATCAGAACAAAAGATTATACAGAGTTGGGATTTTTGAATCGTAACAAGACGCGGTTAAGTATGTGAAGTTACAGATTGATAGAATAAATTAGATAAAGTTTTTTAAGATTATAAGGATAACAAACAAAACTATTACTATTTCAATTATTGTTTTTAAATTAGATTTAATCTTGCGTAGAAAAAACTGGAATATGCTTTCTTTTATATAAGAATCAATCTCGTTTAACAAAATTTTGTTGCCATTAACCAATTGACTAATTTCGTTTTTTTTAAAATTAATTGTTTTGATGGAATCAGCAAGAAAATCAATTATCATTTCTTCTCTAATATTTTTCTTCCATGTTTCTACTGTGTTAAGTTGATTTATGAAAATATTATTGCAAGATTTGCCTTCTTCTTTTTTATCATTATTATAATTGAATTTAATTCCAAATTGCTCATAAAAACGATTTCTACGTTCTTTGTTTTCTGGTGTTGCTTGAACTTGATAAAGAAATATAGTTTCAAGTTTTGCACTAGAATAGTTGTGTTTAGCCCATGATATTATCTGGTTCATAATATATGTTCCTATTCTATATCCTCGTATTTTATCTGGATCTAAGAATATAGCTCCCGCATACGTGGATTCAGAAGTAATAGAAACCCGATCTGTTCGTTTGTTGTAACTAGCTCCAAACCATCCACTACCGTTCATATTCAATACACGATAAGAAATTGTTAATGTATCTAATGTAAAATTATCTAATGTTTTAACTTCTTTTTTTTCGAGAAGAATAATAAACGACGGGGTTTCATCTGTTATTTCGTCTTTGTATACGTTTAAAAGCAATATGTTAGGGCTTAAGATATTGTCATTTTTATTCATTGACGGTAATAATTTACTCATTATTTTTCTTTATTACGATTAATAATGACTCATCATTACACAAAATAAAAATCTTATGAAGATAAATTTTACGCTATGGTTTATCTGGAAATAGCGCATTAACATCTGATGTATCAACACGAGTTAATAAAATTCTATATTTTCTCCATTGTTTTTGTTGTTTCTCTTGATTAGATTCTTGCATATCTAAATCAATAATATCCTGAAGTACCACTATTTTTTCATTGTCTTCATTTATTAGTGAATTTTTCATAACTTGATTTTGCGAGACAATTTGTTTATCAGTTAAAACAATAGATTTATCTTCGATTAGCTTTAGTTTTCCTTTCACCTTTTTTAATACCTTGCCTTCTTTATTAGCTTTCATAGCTATTTCTGCGTATTCTTCGTTCGTATATGTCATGTTAATAAGTTATTAAAGTCCATCTTACCTATGATTGACATGTGTAAGAACAAAATGATGCGAGCCAAAATGAGCTTCCAAATAATTCAGCATAAGCGAAGTCGATTTGTCCCCCCGTTCACACCAATAAACGTTATCTAATGTAACCCCATAATTTCTAGTCCTCATTGGTTTAATCAAGTTGACCTGTATGCCGCAAATTGTATTAGTTTGATCAGTTGTCACTTTGATGGTGCTAGAGTGTTCAATAAACCCATCCGAATAAACGCGATACCAGCTATCGCCATTTTGATATGATATCAATAATATAAACTCTTTTATTCCCAAAATATGAACACGTCTTTAGTCACTTTATAAAATTGTTGAAGTTTATTGTTTTTTAATATATTGATTTAACTAAAAAACACAAATTGTGCTCTGTAAATTCACATGAACACACTAATCTTCTTATTGTTCTAAGAAGATCTGAATGTCGTTTGCCAAAATACTTAGCAACCTTTAACGATATAGTCATTACCTGATTACCTTGTATCGAATTTAATAATATCCATGATTTTCTCCATTGGAAATGAGTTTTAACCACGCAGTCCAGTTAAGAGAGGTAACCATGACAACCATCTGGCACCATAGAACACTCATTCCTTAGTAATCTCTTGTTGTTGATTAATTGCCATGTGAATGCGTTGACTGTAGGTAAGGTAAAAGTGCATTTTGCACTAATTGAAGATTTTTTAATAATCTTTAAATATAAAAAAAGCAGTTAATCGGTTTAAATGCGTTAGCATTGTTACAAATTAAAATAGAAGACTAATTGCTCCATCTTAAAATATTCTTTCTAGCCCCTCTACGTCATCAAAATCAATGCTCTAATGATTTCTACAATTATTGTATGGGAAACTGAATCACTATGTATGTGATATTTGACGTCAGGATTATTACAAAAGGAGCAGTGATTGGTATCACATTCTGAATATTTATCTTTTATGGAATAAAATATTAGTGGATTTCAAACTACTCATGGAAAATACTCACTATAACTTAAAGTTAGGGTCATTATTTAAGTGCAACTGATTAAATATGCAGTTTTTAAGTTTAAAACCATGTAAATTTTTATAGTTTATGTTTAAAAGTTAATATTTAGTTGTCACTAATTTGAAACTGTTACGCAGATACAAGCAATGGCTAGAAGAATTATAGAAATAAACTTGGAAATGTTTAGTTCTACAAAAATATGTTCTTTTTTAAAATTAAACAATATAGAAAAAAAGAATAAAATACCACAACCAAAAATATACACTAAAATATTCTTACTTATTAGCTCTTTCAACGCCCAAAAAGTCGTTGAGAAGCAAACGAACCCTAAAAATACAGATTTAAAAAAATCGAAATTATCCATAAAATATTTTTTTAACACTTCTTTTTTCATTTTTTCTCCTTTAATATTTTTAATTTAATTGAAGATGTTTTTTTAATACCATAAATGGTATCTGTAACAATTGTAGCTTCTTTTATGTTTCCTATAATTTTTTTGCTACCAAATCTATACATTTTTAAAATTATTTTTTCACGCTAGATATTAATTTCGATAATTCTTCTATTTTTTCTGCCGGTAAAGATTTTATTAAATCAAAGAATGCATCCAAATCAATTGGGGTATGTTTTATTTTATCTTTATATAATCTTATCGGATTATCACCTAAATTTTTCACAGCAATTTCGAGTAATCTTTCTTGTAATTCAGGGGATATTTCTTGCACTTGTTTCTTATAACCTTCAAAAGCCATTGCTGAAGAGTATTTATAAGCATAATCTTCTCTTATTCTAGTTAAATATGCACTTTTCCTGCTTGCTAACCAAGCCAACCAAAATAATGGTAAAGTTATTGGTATTTTTGAAAAAAATAGGGTTAGTGAGAATACATCCTGATTATAACTATTAAAAAATATAATCCAAAGAATAACTACAATCGATAACAAAAATACAACAGTGCAGATATCGAAAAGACGTATTGAATTTGTTATTTCATTTTTTCGCTTTAGAAAGGAACCTGCCATGCTAGCCCTATTAGCGTCATCAATAATTTCTTGTATTTCATCTTTTTGTTTATTAAATTCTTTTTTAGTGTCCACGATAAATTGTTCTAAATCAGTAAAAGCTGATTGGTAAGATTTTTCATTTTCTTCAAGTTGTTTGATTTGGTAAGTGATTTGCTTATTATTCTCATCGATTTCAACAACATACCTTGATGATAATTCATGGTTTTTAGTTATTTTTTCCAGTGTTAGCTCTGCGTTTTCTGCTTTAGAAGAAATTATATCTTTGTAATTCAACACCTCAGTTCTTATTTCTGTTATTCCCTGTAAAGTTTGCTCAGCATCATCAATACTACTTTCTAATTTGGATAACTTCCCTGCTTTTTCTAACAGATCTTCATATTCTATTTTTTGCTCTTTTAAGTTACTAATATTTTCTGAGAGAATTGCTAATTCGGCTTCCGTTCTATATCCTGGTTCTATCATATTTTGATACGCAACTTTAATGATATAAGTCGCCATCAAAATATTTTTTAATAAACTATTATTAATAAGTTCTTCGCTACTTAACTTATTTTTATTTTGTTTTGTGATAAACCTATTTGCAAACCCTTGTGCGAGTAAAACTTCTTGTTTTCTCAGGTCATCAGTGTTTAATTGATTTAATCTTTCAACTAATCCATATAATTCATCAAGTGCTTCACATACTATAATGTTTTTTTCATCAATCTCTAACACTTTAGTTTTTAGTTTAGTAATATTAGTTTTTAAATTGAAAGCATATATAAACATTTCGGTCTCTTATTTTTCATTTAATACCCATACCAAAATGTCATATAGAAGCCACTTTTTTGCTAAAGGAAGGTTTCCATCTATAATTGGTCTAGGAAAGTTTTCAGAATAAATTATTTCATTCTTTACGGCAAAATAACTAATCCCGAGTATATCCGAAATATCAGAAATGTTAACCTGTAAATTATTCTTTCTTAAAAGAAACAATATGATGTTATTTTGGATTTCAGATTTATTTATTTGCATTGCTTATCTCCCTTATTGCTCTTTTATCTATATTGCATTTCCTTAGTTCATTTAACAATTCAGTATACAAAACAGGACATTGATCCACGTAATTTTTTTATCAATATGAAGCTCATTGTTTGGCTGTGTCAGCGATACAGGGATATTGCATTTATAAACGTATTTAGTTTTTACCATTCCGCATCCAGTCAGAAATATTGCTAGGCATATCCTCATTAGCACATCGATTATTTTTAAGCACATCTTTTAACTGCTCATGAAGTTGTTTGATTGATACAACACTTTGAGTTTTCTCTTTCTCTCGTTGTGCTATGATTTGATTGTTTTTGTCGATAGTTTGCTCTAATTGGGATATTTTATCAGATAATGTTTGCGATTCTTTTTGAGCTGTTTTTTTATCTTGCCAACAGGTGAAAGCGGAGTAGATAGCAAAGACGGTAATAATAACCAACGGTATTGGCAATAACTTATAAATGAGCTTTAATTTATCCATCAGCTCTCCTCACATGCACATATAATCATAATAATAATAATTTAAAGCACATAATCCCAAGTAGTGTTAAACATATTACTTTAACCCGCTCAAATAAACCGTTTTACCGCCATTTTTAACCGCTGTTAGTACTATTTGACGGCTATTGTTAGGACTAAATCCTATATGTACCCATTGATTGTGCTCTTGAATTAATTTATCGAACTGGACATTCGCATCGATTAAACGTTGACAGATTTGCTTAGGCGTTCTAAATGATGAATTGAAATCGACGGCTAATCCTTGCGTGTGGGCACTGGTTACGACTCCACCAACACGCACATTTAGCGAGGTCAACGATAACAAGAAGTGATAATAATGGGCTTTCCTAAAGCTTGCCTGACTAATTCCAACTTTGCAGGTGTTAATTTAATATTAAGCATTAGCTCTGTAGGAACGCTATTGTCTATTTTTAATTTGCTTGCAACTGTTGATTTTGTAAATTCTTCTAATGTGAAGTGTTCAGTGAGTTTTGTCATCACAATGTCCTTTAGCTTTCTTGAGTAATTGCTCTTCAAGTACTTTTATGAGCGCAGCACCAGACCAACCGACAAAACCAGCAATCGCTCCAGCTAATTCAAAATCCCAGTCGAAATAACTTGCAGCCAACACCACAAGAGTGCCTGCGAATATCGATATGAATATTTGCGCAAATAATATCCAAACCTTGAACTTGTTGCCATTAAGCACTTAATAACAATAACTAGCTAATGATCCAAGTAAAGTAACTATAAATAAATAAACAACAACGATCCAATTGACGTTGTTTGGATCTTTTATTGGCATATGCTTGATCTTCTTATTAAATGAGAGGTAACGTACTAGCTTATGAGTAAACGCTCGCGTGTGTGTCTAGCATTGCTACCGATTCGGTGATGAGTGAATACTCAATGTTGATAATAAAAAATACAATCAGCGAAAATATAGTGTTGCGATGTGTGTTAATGCTGATTGCAAAAAGGCATAAAAAAACCGACTATTTACAGTCGGTTTAAATTAATTCTTATTTTTGCGTTTCTTTCTGAATTTTTTTAGTTTATATGCTTCAATTTTTTTATTTTCATTATTTGCAGATTTTTCATTTTCAAGTAAAGGAACTTCTTTTTTATTCTTTTTTTCTTGTTCCGCTTTCAATTTTTTATACTCATCTATAGTAACAATAATATTAATAAAAATAAAAAAAACAAAAAACGCAGCTAATAACCAAAAAACAAAATCAAACACCCTCTCAGCTGTCGGATTAAGATGCCCTTTTTTTGATGAGCCGTGATAATGTGGTACATATCCTCTTATCCGGGCATCGGCAATTATTGACCAAAAAATAATTAAAAAGAATACGATTACTTTTTTCATTATGCGAAAATTTCAGTAATAAATTAAATAAAAATTTAATATTTTTAGATAATTATTGTTGATCTTTAATATAGGTTAACCTATAACAACAAACATCAAGCAACGAACTTGATAAAGCCCCCCTCAGCTTTCTATAAGGGCTTAAGGAGAAGAAAATGAAATATTTAATCATTTTTCTTCTACTACCTTTAAGTTTTCCGGCTTTTTGAGTAGTATCAATGTTGGGGGAAAGCCCCGCCAATGACCTTAAATATAACAATTGGTAATTAATTAATCAAGGTAATTTATGGCTAAATCAATAACGGAAATTCAAGCAAAAAGCGATATGAAGCGATGAGTTAAAGTTAAAGGCTTCAAACTCCATGTTGACGATATAGCATTAATTGAACAAGTGAGTACAGACTTAAATATTCCACAGTCTCAACTTATTATTGATGCTGTTAAGTTTTATCTTGAAAACAAAAAAGCTTCTTAATTGAGGCTTTCTCTTAAATTCAATAAGTTGACCATCTACCATTTTTTCACATTCTGCCTCACTTAATTTTTTATAAGTAAAACGCGTCCAGACTGTAGCGGTAAACAATCAAACTAAATACCTTTCAATGAGAGTTATATAGTTTGATACAGTATTAGCTTTTTAGAGTTACAGAAATATATAACTAACTATATAAATAATTGTCAAAAGCCCAAAAATTGAATCAATAAAATTTAAAATTGAAATAATAAATGCTATAACAGCCCAAAAAGTAATTTTTTTATTTCGTAAAATGAAAAAAATACCTGATGTAACCATAACTGAAATTATAAATTTAATCACAATAACAGAGGCTAAAGTAATTATTGTTGCTCTTAATGACTGTATCCCATATTGGCTAATTACTTCTGAAATAATCGTTGATGGTAATACGCAACCTAGAATAAGAAATCCCCAAAAAGTTATAGCTAAGCTTAATTCTCCCTTAGCTAATCTCTTAAATATATTCATATAAATTTCTCTTGTGTAAATAAACTAACACTATACAACCAAATACATTATTCACAAACTTATTTACAAGTGATTTTATGAATACTGACAACTCGGAAAGACGTGTACATCGCTACATCCTATTTGCCCTCCTAACGAGGGCTTTTTTCGAGGTGATTATGACTAATTCGTAAATGGCAAGATCAATCGGGAACAAATCGTTATGCCACTAAAGTCGTTGTTAATATCTGTAGTACTTTACAAATTTTAGGCTCTCGCAGTGATGATTCTAGACAACCACAATTACAGCAACCAATTAATCGCTTTGCTTCGCAAAATGAACCATCAACGAACTTTGAAGTCAAAGAAATCCCATTCTAGAAGTTAAAATGGAAAAAGAATGCTTTAAATAAAAAGATTGTTGCAAAGTAGATGCGAAACAAAACTACTCTAAAAATAGAGATAAGTACGCTAAATATGAAAAAGAAAGAGCAAACCTACCTCACCGATTACAAGCAAAAAAGATTATCAAAAAACAGAGCAAGGCAAAGCTGCAAAAAAAGTGTAGTCACCAAAAATTTATAAAAAATATCCTGAAAAAAGACAGGCTCATATTTTGATCGATAATGACATAAGAGACAAGAAATTAATGCGCCCCAATCATTGCGAAAATTGTAATTGTATATGCACTCTCCATGCACATCACAACGACAATACCAACCCTCTAGTGGTCAGATGGTTATGCATGAAATGACACGTTGAGTGGCATAAGCGTAATAAACCAATTTACAAACCAAAAACCGCTTAATGGTTTTATCCCCAACTTCTGTTAATAACTCGTTTGATATCCACCCTATTCTATTAATTTTAATTCAATTCTAACGCTGATTATTTAGTGTGCGATTACTATTATCTAAGGAGTTTATTATGTAATTAATATAAAGAACATTAAATATAACAATATAAAAATTATTGGTTTTTAATTTTAAATTATACTTTCCCATACAATGATAAATTAATGCGTTCTTTGCTGCATTTGACCAAACAATCGTCATAATAAAAGAAATGAGCGAAAAGATTGTGTTCAGAAAAGGAAAATATGGGATATCAGTGTAACAAGCAAATAACCAGGACCAGGCGGTGAAAGATAATAAAACCACAACGAAAAAATTACTAACTACCTTCATTCCTGTAAATCTATTTATTGATTTATTAGTGTTATATATCCAAAGCAAATCATACACCCCTAATGTAACAATAGAGAGTAGGATGAAAGTAAATGTTTTTAAATTATTTTCTTGCTTAAGTAAATCGATATCTCTCATTTTATTTATCTAATTTTAGGTAATCAAACCTAATTATATACCAAAAAATTAATTTAAAACTATTATCTAAGGATAATAATTATGAAGCTAAATAAGACGCAATATCATCTAAAAATAATTGAGTAGGTAATTATTATAGAGATTATTACACTAAAAGAAGCGTCTAAAATATCAAAACTATTATATACATACCTCTTTGAGAGAAAGCTGGAATACGGGTTTTCATATCAATCTAAATCCGAAAAGAAGAAAGTTGGGAAATGGTTAGCTGATAAAAAAGAGTTTGAAGAAAAGTTCAAAGCAAATCATAATGCAAATCGGCTAACCTCTGAAATTAAGGAGGTAAAAAAATGTCAATCAAAAAGCGTGGTGAAGTCTGGCACATTGACATCGTCACACCAGATGGAGGAAGAATTAGGCGATCTACTGGCACGACAGACAAAAGGCAAGCGTTAGAATACCATGAACAGTTGAAGGCTGAATTATGGGATACTGTAAAATTAAATAAAAAACCGCAACGACTAATTGAAGAAGCGGTTATTTTATTTTTGAAGGAAGGTAAAGAACAAGAAAGTTTTAGTGTGAAACAAGTGCAAGCTGAATACTTTTTATCAAAATTTGCAGGTCGTGAACTATCATCTATAACTGGAGAGGGAAATACTAAAATCATTGCCAGTTATAGTTGAAAAAACGTGTAAAAAAGTTTCTAACGCAACAATAAACAAATATCGAGCTGATATTATGCGGATGTTCTCTTTAGCATATAAGTTAGATTGGATCGATTCTGTGCCGTTTGTTCCAAGAGTTAAAGAGCCTAAAGTTAGAGTAAGATGGATAACAAAAGAAAAGGCAGCTCTTCTAATTCAGAACCTGCGTTTGCAATGGATGAAAGATGTTTGTTTTTTTGCATTATCCACAGGTGCACGAATGAATGAGATATTTACGCTAACATGGAATAACGTTGATCTAGTTAATCGTGTAGCTACTATAACAAATGACAATGCCAAATCGGGTAAAGCGAGAGCTTTGTTGTTAAATCACGATGCGATTGAATTAATACGAAAATTGAGATTTAAAAACAATTGCGATTTTGTTTTTACAAGATCAACTCTAAAACGTGTTTATGATATTGATCATCGTGACTTTAGTGATGCATGTGAATTATAAAGTATTGAAGATTTTCATTTTCATGGTTTGAGGAATACTTGGGCCAGCTAGCATGTTCAAGCGGGTACACCCACTCTATACGTTAAAAAATCTTGGCGGATGGGAAACATTAGAAATGGTAAATAAATACGCCCACTTAAACGTTGACTGCGTGTTAGAGTTTGCAAACAATGTCACATTTACGTCACAAAGCGCAATTGACTTTTTCGGTAGAGAATCAAAAACCGCTTAAAACCGTTAAAAATCAAATTGTTAATGGTGGGTTGTGAGGGGATCGAACCCGCGACCAATTGATTAAGAGTCAACTGCTCTACCGACTGAGCTAACAACCCACGAAAGAATTGGAGCTATTGTATATAAACTTAATAAACAATGCAAATTATGATTGGCATTTTTTTAAAATGTGAACTAAATTGCAGAATTATCAAATTTATTATGATATTTTTTTAATATTAAAAGAGTTATACTAATAAAATAATTTTAGACATAAAATCTGAAAAACATTAAATAAAATTCCATTTTTTGCATATTTATAAATTATGGATTAGAAGTAAAACGAGGAGGCAAAAATGAAAATATCTTCTATTGCAATGCTCATGTCAATGGGTTTAGCAAGTTCTATGGCTTATGCACATCATGCAAATGAAATCATCGTCCGTGGTGGTCCTGTTTACGTTCACCCAAAAGATTCAAGTGATCATGTTAAAGTAGGCGGAGCCAAAAGTGATTTAAAGGCTAAGGCAGATAAGGACACACAGCTTGGTTTAAACTTTCAGTATATGGTGACTGATAATCTTGGTATTGAACTACTCGCCGCAACCCCATTTAGTCATCGTGTAAAACTTGGAGGGGGCAACTCTACTGGTTTAGCGGGTGCTCATCTTGGTAAAATTAAGCATTTACCACCAACATTAAGTGCTGTATTTTACCCACTTGATAGTAGCTATGAGTTCCAACCTTATGTGGGATTAGGCGTTAACTATACTTTCTTCTTTGATGAAAAACTGAGTGGCGATGCTAAAAATGCAGGTTTTCATGGTTTAGATTTGGATAGCTCTTGGGGATTAGCTGCGCAAGTTGGTGCTGATTATAACATTACTGAAAATTGGCTTATCAATGCTCAATTACGTTATATCGATATTGAAACTAAAGCTAAAACTCATTTAGGTGATACCAAAGTAACGGCCAAGTATAAACTTGATCCATGGGTTGCCATGATTGGTGTTGGTTATAAATTCTAATATTATCAGGTCTAAAAAAACTCTCGTAACAACGAGAGTTTTTTTTCAAACTAAAGACTTTTTATTGCTTCATACTGCTCTTGTAATTTAGCTTTGTCAGCCACATAGCCTTGTTGTTTTTCTTTCTCTTTAGCCACTACAGCTGCTGGTGCTTTATCAACAAAGCTGGCATTGGAAAGCTTGTTATCAATACGTGCAATTTCGCCTTCAATGCGAGCTATTTCTTTTTCAAGACGAGCTAGCTCATCATCTTTATTGATCAAACCAGCCATTGGAATAAGTAACTCTGCACCATCAACCAATTTGGTTACCGATAATGGCCCTGCCTCACCTTCATCTAACAAGACAATTTCGGATAATCTTGCTAAAGACTCAATAAATGTGACATTGTCACTAATAATGCGATGCACAGTCGGCGATGCTTTTCTGATCAATAATTGTAACGGTTTGCTTGGTGCAATATTCATTTCAGCACGAATATTACGAACAGCGATAACGGCATCTTTAATCCAATTGATATCAGCAACTGCTTCATTATCAGCTAATTTGCTATCAAAGGCAGGCATTGGTTGTAACATAATAGTATCTGCTTTGATGGCCATTAATGGTTTTACACTTTGCCAAATAGCTTCAGTTATGAATGGAATGATTGGATGAGCCAAACGCAAGAGTGCTTCAAGGACTGTTACTAACGTATGACGAGCTGCTCGTTGTTGATCTTGCTCGCCATTAGCTAATACTGATTTGGTTAACTCCAAATACCAGTCACAGAACTGATTCCAAGTAAATTCATATAAGATATTAGCCGCTAAATCGAAACGATAAGTATCAAATGCTTCGCGGTATGTTTTCACCGTTTGATTAAACTCCGCTAAGATCCATTTATCCGCTAATGAATACTCTAAATCACCACCTTTAAATCCACAATCGTGATCTTGAGTGTTCATTAATACATAACGGCTAGCATTCCATAGTTTATTACAGAAATTACGATAACCTTCTAAACGTTTTAGATCCCAATTAATATCACGACCAGTGGACGCCAGTGCCGCTAAAGTAAAACGTAATGCATCGGTACCGTGGGCTTCAATGCCATTAGGGAACTGTTTTTCAGTACGTTTGGCAATTTTTTCAGCAAGCTGTGGTTGCATCATGTTACCAGTACGTTTTTCTAATAAATCGGCAAGTGATATTCCATCAATCATATCTAAAGGATCAATAACATTCCCTTTAGATTTTGACATTTTCTGCCCTTCTTCATCACGAATCAAGCCAGTTACATAAACTGTTTTAAAAGGTACTTGAGGTTTGCCATGTTCATCTTTGATGAAATGCATCGTCATCATAATCATTCTTGCGACCCAGAAGAAGATAATATCAAAACCAGTTACAAGAACATTAGTTGGATGGAAAGTCGCTAAATCATCGGTCTTTTCTGGCCAACCTAAGGTTGAGAATGTCCACAGCGCTGATGAGAACCAAGTATCAAGTACATCATCATCTTGTGATAACTCGATATCAGCAGATAGACCGTTTTCACGGCGAACTTCAGCTTCGTCACGACCAACATAGACATTACCTTGATTATCATACCAAGCCGGAATTCGGTGTCCCCACCATAATTGGCGCGAAATACACCAATCTTGGATGTCATTCATCCATGAAAAATACATGTTTTCGTACTGTTTAGGTACAAATTGAATATCGCCATTTTTTACAGCAGCTATTGCTGGTTCAGCTAAGACTTTAGCGCGAACATACCACTGATCGGTTAACATTGGTTCAATGACCACGCCACCACGATCGCCGTAAGGAATGGTCAGATCATGTGGTTCAATTTTTTCTAAAATACCTTGAACTTCACACTCTGCAACAACTAATTTACGTGCGGCAAAGCGTTCTAAATTTTGGAATTGTGTCGGAATATCAGTTGAGTAAGCGGTGCTTGACTCACCATTAGTATCAAATACTTCTGCTTGCGTACGAATCTCACCATCAAAGGTAAAGATATTAATCATCGGTAGTTGATGACGACGCCCTACTTCATAGTCATTAAAGTCATGAGCAGGCGTAATTTTTACACAACCCGTACCTTTTGTCATATCCGCATGTTCATCCCCAACAATAGGAATACGACGATTGACAAAAGGTAATATAACAAATTTACCAATAAGATCTTTATAACGAGGATCTTCAGGATTAACCGCCACCCCAGTATCACCAAATAGTGTTTCAGGACGAGTGGTTGCGACAACAAGATAATCTTTACCATCTGCCGTTTTTGCACCATCCGCTAATGGGTAGCGCAAATGCCACATTGAACCTTTAACTTCACGATTTTCAACTTCAAGATCTGAAATTGCCGTGCGTAATTTTGGGTCCCAATTTACTAAGCGTTTACCGCGATAAATCAAATCTTCTTGATAAAGTCTTACAAAAACCTCTTTAACAGCATTAGAAAGGCCTTCATCCATCGTAAAACGTTCACGATCCCAATCAACCGAATCCCCTAAACGTCGCATCTGTTTAGTAATGCTACCACCTGATTCGGCTTTCCATTGCCAAATTTTTTCGATAAAGGCATCTCGACCATAATCATGGCGAGTTTTATTTTCTTCAGCGGCAATTTTACGTTCTACCACCATTTGGGTAGCAATACCTGCATGGTCAGTACCTGATTGCCAAAGCGTGTTATTACCTTGCATACGGTGATAGCGAATTAGTGCATCCATAATGGTCTGTTGAAATGCATGTCCCATATGCAAACTACCAGTTACGTTTGGTGGTGGAATAGCAATGCAATAGCTAGGCTGAGATTTGTCACCATTAGGCTTAAAGTAACCACTTTCTTCCCAATGTTGATAGATAGGTTGTTCGATTTCTTGTGGATTATAAGTCGTATTTTTCATAATAAAGGCATCAATCCTAATTCAAGGCATAAAAATGGCTATTATTCTACAGTAAAAAGACATAACAATAAATTGCTATACGAATAAAGTCGTTGATTAAATCGATTTTCCGAGACGGGTAGAATATGTTAAAAAAAAGATCGCCGGTCGATAAGCGATCTTTTATATTAATAAATTGATTGTTAATGATGATAAATAAAATTATCGATCAATCGAGTTTTACCAATATAAACCGCTAAAGCGCATAGTGTATCTTGTGTTAACTGCGATACGGGTTTTAATGAACTAAGATCGACAAATTCAATATAATCAATTTTAGCAAGTGACTGTTGTTCAATAAGTAATTGCATCGCGCTAAGAATGGTCGCTACTGATCTTTCCCCTTGAGCGATCATAGTATTAGCAAGTTCTATCGATTGATAAAGACAAACGGCTGCTTTGCGCTCATTATCAGACAAATAGCTATTGCGCGAACTCTTAGCCAATCCATCACTTTCACGCACAATCGGACAACCAATAATTTCGATGGGAATATTGAAATCTTGAACCATTCGTTGAATGACGGCTAATTGTTGCGCATCTTTTTGTCCAAAATAGGCGCGATCAGGTTGAGTAATATTAAATAGTTTGGTGACAACCGTACAAACACCTTTAAAATGTCCCGGTCGCTTTTTTCCACAAAGCGCATCAGTTAAACCATTAACATTGACATAGCTATTGAAATTCGCGTCATACATTTCATCGGCGGACGGACAAAAAATCAAATCAACGCCCATTTGCTGACAGGCTTTTTTATCTCTTTCTAAATCACGCGGATAGCTAGCTAGGTCCTCTTTAGGACCAAACTGCATTGGATTAACGAATATTGTAACAATCACTCTTTGATTATCTTTTTTAGCGCTAGCCATTAAGCTTTGATGACCTTCATGCAGATATCCCATGGTCGGCACTAAACCAATACTTTCGCCATTGTTACGCCAAGCTTTAACCTGATCGCGGACTTCATCGATAGTGGTTATAACTTTCATGTTTATTATTCTTCCAAGCTAGTTTGAAAATTCAGATTTGAGTTTAGTCATGATCTCATCATCAATAGCAAACTCATGAATAGGTGCAGGGAATTGTTGCTGTTTAACTTCTTGGCAATAATCCGCAAATGCCTGTTTCATTTGGTCCCCCATTGGGGCAAAAGATTTAACAAATTTGGACGATACACCATCATACATAGATAACATATCTTGATAGACTAAAACTTGCCCATCACAACCATGACCTGCACCAATCCCAATAGTAGGAACGCTAACAAGTTCAGTTATGAATTTAGCTAAATCGGCAGGTACACATTCGAGTAAAATTGCCGCAGCACCTGCCTGTTCAACAGCTAAAGCATCTAAAATAATCGCTTTCGCTGCTTGGTAATTTTTACCTTGTACTTTGTAACCACCCAATGCTAATACTGATTGTGGCATTAAGCCAATATGAGCAATAACCGGTATAGAAGCTTGCGCTATCATTTTGATATGTTCGCAAAAAGCCTGCCCACCTTCAAGTTTAACGGCTTGAGCATTGCCTTCTTGAATCAATCGACCAGCATTATACACTGCATCATAAACAGAAGCATGGTAAGACATAAACGGTAAATCGGTTACAACTAAAGCCGTTTTAGCCGCTCTAGCAACAGCTTTTGAATGATGAATCATATCCTCCATGGTGACCGATACAGTGCTATCATATCCAAGCATAACCATGCCTAAGGAGTCTCCAACTAACAGACAATCAACACCACTTTCATCCATTAGTTTTGCGGTAGTATAGTCATAAGCTGTCAACATCGTAATTTTTTGTTTATTTTGTTTATATTTTTGTAAAGTAAGGATAGTATTTTTCAAGGTAACAACTCCAATTCTAATTGTCGATAGTCCTTATTGGGATGTTTTTGTCGACTAATATTAAGCAAAATAGTCGATAATTGTTGATAAATTGGTTTGAGCTCATTTGGCATTGCCATCATATGTTGCTTAATGGTTTCAATATCGTTACGCTCTACAGGTCCAGTTAATGCATCAATGACACCCGCTTTACAAATGTTGTTAGCATTACCAAGAAATAGAGGATGCCAAGCTTGTTCACTAAACTCTTTATCTAATCCACATTGATTAAGTAAATCTACACCTATTTGTACCAGAGCTAGCACTTGATTACTTAGCATGACACAAGCAGCATGATATAGTGGCTTTTTATTTGCTGAAAGAATTGCCAAGCGATTAGGTAATAGCGCTAAAAAACGTTGTAATTGGTCGATAATAGCTTTATTTGCTTCGAGTGTAAAAGAGACGTCCGACATAGCATTATAGCAATCGAACTTATCATAAATAGCGTATAAAGGGTGTAATGAAAAAGCAAATGGATGCACAACTTTATTTTGCTGAAATATGTGTGATGTCAATAAGCCACTACAATGGCCAATCCATTTATTGGTAATAGGTAATTGACATAAATCATGCCAAACAGAAGCAATTTGACCATCAGCTACTGTCACCAATAAACAATCGCAATCATTCACTAAATCAGCTAAAGATGAATAGGCATAAGATTGAGTAAAATCACTTGCTTGTTTGGCATGTTCATAAGTTCGGCTATAAAAGCCTGCAACTTGCAAACCAGATAAACTAAAATATTTCGCTAGTGTGCACCCAACTTTACCTGCTCCAATAAAACCAATAATCATATAAATACATCAATTTTAAAATGATCTGCATTATAACTGAATCGCCTTAATATTCAATGCGATTGATATAATCGACTCTAATAAAATTTCAATCACTATCTAATTGAATGATATGGCATTGAGTTGCTAGTTATTCTTTGATATTTTGTCAAATAAAACCACTAATTTAGGTTATTTTTTAAGCTAAAAAAAATTGGCAAACCTAATATCGTAAAACGATATTAGGTTTGCCATTATAACTTTATAAATAGAGCATTTATTTTAAGCTAATTATACAATTTAAATAAAAAATAATTACGGCGTGACGCATCCTGTTAAATAATTAGGCTCTTCATCACCTCGATTACCTATAACGCCATTTCTTGCATCCACAACATAATGATTTTGATCACTTCTTAAATCCGATGTCCAATAATAAGCACCTCCAAAATAGGGATCATGATAATTATCCCAATCACTACCAACATAATAATCATTCGTTACACTTCCCCATTCAGAAAATAATCCACCCATCCACTGTCCACTACTATTTCGGTAACTAATTAATCGTCGATCTACTTCTTTCACACCCGGTACGCCATTATTCCAATTAATATTATTACCACTTCCATCGGTTACTCGATTCGAATTGGTCAAATCCAAAACCCCTGGTAATCGGTAACCTCCATTTAATGAGTTACATCTATTTTCTGAATTCAAATAACCCCCTGAGGCACCAGGAATACCAATATACCAGCGCGATATCGTAAAGGTATAAAAAACGATAGATTTATCTCTATTCGCATATAATCTAAATGTGGAAGGTGTAAATACGCCACCATTACTCGATAAAGATGGACCTTTTAGGGTTACACGCAATAAACCGCCATAATTACTCAAACTTAAACTCACACCACTACCAGACACTTGTCCAACGCTACTCCCATTGATATTTATTAGTTCATCAGCAGATAATCCAGCAACTTTCAAATCAAAAAATAAATTATTTGATCCCGTTGTTGGAAAGTTATTTTGTGGATTGTTAGGATCATAAGAATAAAATCCTTTTCCATACTTCCAATTATCTCCAACATCTTCTTCGCTCGCTAAATTGGGTTTTGCATAGCAAAATTTTGCAAGTGAATCAACGTTCGGATAAAGATAATAACTTTTACTTCCACCTTGAAACATACTAGTATTTGGTATGCCATATTGTGTTGATATAAACCCAACTACGGGTGTAGATAGCGTCAATTGGTAAGGTGCATTACAGCCTTCTAATTCACTATTGAAATTACTTTTTACAAAATCAGTTATGTTATTTCCCTCATAATCATACCAATTTAACGCTATATTCCCAGTAACCGCTGGTTGACCATCACCATCTCTGTCCCCCCAGTAATTCGATGCAGTAATAATCTGTGTTAATGACTGTTGTGGATAACTTGAGTTTTCATTAGGAGGTGAAACAAACGTTTTAATATCAGAAAACTTTGCTTTACCTGTAACAAGCTGAATAGGATTTGATGAGGTTGAAACATCATTATCAGGCGCGACTTTTGTGCCATCGGGCAATATTATTCTTAAAAGAGGGGTAATATGAGTATCTTTGGTTAAGCCGTTGAATGATATGTAAGGCGCATTACCTTTAATTGCATTAACCGATTGTGCTGACAAAGCCGAAGTGTGATTGATAAAAGTAAATAGACTTAAAAATAATAATAGATTTTTATTTTTTAAAAAGTTGCCAAGTATTGATGAATTATTGGCTGGCTGGCTGGCTGGCTGGCTGGCTGGCTGGCTGGCTGGCTGGCTGGCTGGCTGGCTGGCTTCTAATCCCTAATATTTTAACATATTAGCATATCCTTTTCTATTTTATTTACTTTTTTTTTATTAATTTTTAATTAAGATTAATAATCTGCTAAAGTATAAATAACTGCAGATGGCTGAGCAACAAGAAATCTGAGATATTTGTTAAGATTTGTTAACTTCAATCATTATCAATCTTCACCAAAATAACGGAGAGTAAACAAAATAAAAAGATAATAAACATCTGTCATTTTCTTATATAAAATGACAGAATAACAAATAGATGATAGTAAAAAAGTATTAAATTTTCATCAATACAAAACGCGAATTAGTGATGTTAATTACCCAATTTTTTATATAGTTTAACGAGTTAACTCAGTATTTTTTATTCACATAACACAGGGATAGTTTTCAAATTAAACCCCGCATCTTTATAAGATTTGTATCTTTCTCGGGCGAGCGATTTTAATCGCTCATCAACCGGAACAAAATCTATAATATTATGGTAAACAGCAGAAAAATCAGGAAATTGCTCTTGCAAGTTAATTAAGATTTGTCGATTACCATTACTGCGCTTTTGCGGCCAACAAATTTCAACAGGTGATCCGCCTTTCATGCCTTCACCTGCTAAATTATGAGGTACAAAATTATCTGTATCTAATTGCCAAAGATACTCATCAATTCTCTCTGCTTGCATCTGATCATGACAAGTTACAAGTATACGTTGATTGTTTTGATATGCTTCAACAATTTTTTCACAAGCAAGTTTTTCATGATATAAAATACCTGATTGATCTGCTTGTGTCTGGTTTTGTAAAAGATAGAAAATGACTTTTTTCATAATAAAATGAATTTACTGAGCCATTAAATATTCAACTAACATCGCCACCGGTCGACCAGTCGCACCTTTACTCGCGCCAGATTTCCAAGCGGTTCCTGCTATATCTAAATGCGCCCATTGATATTTTTCAGTGAATCGAGACAAAAAACATGCAGCAGTAATCGTCCCACCATCGCGACCAGCAGCATTCACAATATCAGCACACGTTGATTTAATTTGATCTTGGAAATTATTATCAATTGGCAACGCCCAAGCTTTATCATCAACGTTATTTGATGCAGTAACTAATTGAGCAACTAATTGTTCATTATTACCCATCACACCAGTATAATGATGGCCTAAAGCAATAATACAAGCCCCAGTTAATGTTGCAATATCGATAACAGCTTTAGGTTGATATTTTTCAACATAGGTTAGTACATCACATAACACCAAACGACCTTCTGCATCGGTATTAATCACTTCAACCGTGATACCTGACATAGTGGTTAAAATGTCCCCAGGGCGGTAAGCATTACCATCTGGCATATTTTCACAACCCGCCATGACACCAACTACATTAATAGGTAGTGCTAGCTCAGCTACGGCTTGCATCACCCCATAAACAGTTGCTGCACCACACATGTCGTACTTCATTTCGTCCATACCGGCAGCGGGTTTAATTGAAATGCCACCTGAATCAAATGTTAATCCTTTACCAACTAAAACATAAGGTTGAGCATTTTTGTCTTTGGCACCGTTGTATTCAATAACGGTCATAATTGATTCGTTCTCTGAACCGCGACCTACCGCTAAATAAGCATTCATATTTAATTTAGCTAACTCTTTTTCGCCTAGGCACGACACGTTTAAAGATGTGTGCTTTTTACCCAATTTTTTACCTTGTTCAGCTAAATATTGGGCATTGCATACATTAGATGGCATATTGGCAATCGTTTTAGTTGCATTAACCGCTTCTGCAATAATTTGACCTTGCACTAAATAATTTGTAATAGATTTAAGCTGTTTTTTATCACTGGATACTAATGTTATTTTATTTAAACTTGGTAATGGGGATTTTTTTGATTTGAATTGATCAAAATTATAAGTTATATCGTTAATAATTTGGGGTAATTGCTTAACGATATCGTGATTAATGGTTGAGCAAATCGTTAATAAGTCCCAACTAATATTTTTAACTTTCTTTTCAATTAATGTTGTAATAACGGCTTTAATTGTAGTTTTAGCTCGGGCTAAATCGAACTCTTTTAATTTACCACACCCAACAAATAATAATTTTTGTTTTAAATTATTTGAACCAGAATATAAAAATGCCGTTTTACCCAGTTCACCACTAATATCTTCTGATTTAATTAATTGCTGAATAAAACCATTAGTAGCATCATCAACTTCTTTCAATATTGCAGACTTAGTTTTGTCGTCGTTAACGGCAATAACTAAACATTCTGATTTTTGATCTGTGATAGTAAGGCTATTTTTAATTAAAATTTCCATAAAGATTCTCTTTTATTATATTCGTTGTGATTACTAATATTTTATCGGTTCATTTGGGGATAGCAACAAAAAGATAACTAAACAAAACAAATCAGATTATAATAGGCAAATTTATAGAAACGTTTAGATAGGTTAAATGTGATAATTCGTCGATATTTAGTTAAAGAAACATTAAAAACACAAGGGGCAATACTGTTTATTTTGTTATTAATTTTCTTTTCACAAAAATTAATTAGAATATTATCCAGTGCTATTGAAGGCAATATTCCACGTGATTTGATTATGCCTTTACTTGTTTTAGGTATTTCTAATATGGCCGATTTAATTTTACCTTTGAGTCTTTTTCTTGGCATTTTAGTGACCTTTGGCCGGTTGTATTCTGATAGTGAAATGGTTGCTATGCAAGCTTGTGGTGTAAAAAAGAATTTAACCTATCAAGTTGTATTTTTTCTATGTATATTGACTTGTGCATTAACCTCAATAAACTGCCTTTGGTTTGGGCCTTGGTCGAGTCTTAAACAAGATCAATTAATTGAAAATGCTAAAATTAATCCTAGTTTAGCGGGGCTTTTAGCGGGTCAATTCCAACAAACACCAGATGGTAATTCAGTCATTTATATCAACAGCGTCAATAATAATGCCTTAGATAAAGTATTTATTGCACAAATCAATCCTAAGAACAACCAACGACCTTCAATTATTATTGCTAATAAAGGTAAAACCGGTCATGATGATGAGGGTAACCAAATTATTACATTAGAAGATGCCAATCGTTATGAAGGTACGGCGCAGTTAAAAGATTTTCGGATATCAAATTTTCATAATTATTTAGGCATTATAAAGCCCAAAGAGCTGGATTCTATTGATGATGAAAAAACCGATGTCCAACAATTGAGTTTAACAAATTTAATCCAAACTAAAACGCTGAAAGCAGAAGCTGAATTTTATTGGCGACTAACACTTATTATTTCTGTCCCACTTATGGCATTTTTAGTTATACCGCTAAGTGTTTCTAACCCTAGGCAAGGTCGCTTGGCACAAATTTTACCCGCCCTATTGCTGTATTTGATTTATTTTCTATTAGCAAGCTCTATTAAAGCAAATGCCGGTAAAGGTCGATTAGATCCCGCCTTATGGTTTTATATCATTAATTTAATTTATTTTATAATAGCTTTGTTTTTAAACTGTTGGGATAACTTATTTATGCGTAAACTTCGTTTAAAATATATTGCATCATAAAGGAGAAAAAGGATGTTTTCGATTTTAGATCGCTATATTGGTAAAACTATTTTAAGCACAATTGGTATTTGCCTATTTTTATTAATTAGCTTATCGGGCATTATTCGTTTTATCGACCAATTAAGAAAAATAAAAGTTGACTATGATGCTTTTGCTGTGGGTATCTATTCTTTATTGATGGTACCAAAAGATTTAGAGATTTTTTTCCCTATGGCTGCATTACTAGGTGCATTAATAGGTTTAGGTATATTAGCGTCTCGTAGTGAGCTAATTGTCATGGAAACGTCTGGATTTAGTCGTTTTAAAATAGCATTAGCCGTGATGAAAACAGCATTACCATTAGTCATTTTAACAATGGCGATTGGTGAATGGGTTGCTCCCGTGAGTGAACAAACTGCTCGGAATATGCGATCTGAAAAATTATATGGAAATTCATTAATGGCGCAACAAGGTGGTTTATGGGCAAAAGATGGCAACGATTATGTATTTATCGGCCACGTTAATAATGATAACTCTATTGCTAATATTGATATTTATTCAGTAGATAATAATAAGTTATTATCAATTACTCATGCCGAAAGTGCTGTATTTAAAGATAACAAATGGACTTTATTACAAATTGAAAGAAATGATCTAACCCAACCAAACAAAATAATCGATAATGATATGGTATCGATGCCATGGAAAACAAACATCACTCCAGACAAACTTAATATTGTCGCTTTCGATCCTGATTCACTATCTGCTTCTGGACTTTACCAATACGCCCAATATTTAAAAAGTTCAGGTCAAGACACAAAATATTATGATCTACTTTTCTGGAAAAAACTTATTAAACCGATTTCTGTTGCAGTAATGATGTTATTAGCACTTTCGTTTATTTTTGGGCCTTTACGTAGCGTATCGATGGGAGTACGTGTCATCATTGGGATAAGTTTTGGATTTATCTTCTATATTGCCGATAATCTTTTTGCACAAGCAAGTATCGTTATGGGTATCTATCCTGTGATAGGATCAATGTTAACCAGTTTAGTTTTTTTAATTATCAGCTATGTTTTATTTAAACGTAAGAATTAGCTAGCAATTTTTATATTGTTCATCCTTAATGATAGAGATAACAAGTATTTTAAAAATTATTTTTGCGCATCATTCAGTAAACACGTAGGCAAAATAATTAAGCTTTTTATCTCTATTTTAATCATCTCAATGTAGTTTGTCATAAAGAAAGATTAAATATCATAACTTTGCTTCTACCTAATTACTAAAAACAAAAAATTATTAAGCCAAAAACTCATCAGCATTGCGCTAAAAATATTTATCTTGATATCAGTCAATATTTAATCCAAAAGTTAACAGGATAATTCTATTTCAGAATTAAGCTTTCCTATTCACATATGTCATTAAAGTATAGTCGAAACCAGTGAGCACGTTTAAAAAACAGAACAATTGCAACAGAAATGCTTTCGCTATGGATTAAACATGAGTATTAACCGAAAATTTAGTGAGATTTAAAATCTAGTCATCAAAATAGAATGATGCTAGTAAAGTTAAATAGACAACGAGATATCGTAATAATCACTTTTATGCTAATTTATCTTTATTAAGACACCCATCATGTTGATCTTCATTGTTAGTATTTGAGATGTTATTTTAAAAAAAAGCATTTAACTGATAATCTAAATTGCTTTAATGGTTTTCGATAGCGAATGTATTGACAAACCTACCTAATAAAATTGATTACAAAAAAGCTGAAAATCCTACCAATCGTCGATACGATGATAGGATTAAAATTATTCAAATTACTCAAAAAGCGGTAAGTATTGACCATAACCTGCTGCTTGAAGTTGTTCTTTCGGTATAAAGCGTAAAGCGGCAGAATTGATACAATAGCGTAATCCTCCTAATGCTTTAGGACCATCCTCAAAAACATGACCAAGATGGGAATCGGCTTTTAGTGAACGCACTTCAGTACGATGCATGCCATGACTTTGATCTAGTTTTTCAATAATGCTTTTGTTATCAATCGGTTTACTAAAACTTGGCCAACCACAACCAGAATCAAATTTATCTAAGGAGGTAAATAATGGCTCTCCCGAGACTATATCGACATATAAACCATCTTGGTGATTTGCATTGAATTCATTTTCAAAAGGCGGCTCAGTACCATTTTGTTGAGTAACATAATATTGCATCGGACTCAATGCTGACACTGCTTTTTCTTTCATTAACTTATTCATAATGCACCTAACTATTTTAAAGAGTTAAACATCAATTAATGGTAAAAATTGGCTTTACAGCATCGATTGTAATACTTTATCTCTCATCCCGAAATAATGATACAAGGCTCCTGCAATATGTAAAACCAAAAATATTGCTAACAAATAGCAACCTAACAGATGAGCACGATGAAAAAACATATACCCCGCGTTTGGCATATCGATAGCAGGAATTGAGATGACCCCAAAAACATTAAGATCATGACTACTCATCAAATACCCCGACAATGGAATTAAAAGCAATAAAATATAGATAAATCCTTGTATTGATTTTGACAAAATTCGTTGTAATTTTTTATCATAGGGCAAAACATTAGGTACGCCCTGTTTGATGTTGATATAAATGCGCCAAATCGTCAATAAAAATACCACTAAGCCAAAAGATTTATGCAGTAAATAAATAGAAAACATTCCGCCTAAAAATTGCGACAAAGTGATTTTAAATAGTAACAGTGATACCACCATACAAACCAATATCGCAGATAGCCAATGGTTCCATTTTTGACAAGCACTATATTGAGGATAATTTTGCATTATTTATTCACCTTTGGACTGTTTTTATCTAACCAATGTTTGGATATAAAGTGAGAACGTCCAGAGAGTTGATAATAACGGTCATAATGTTGTGATTGTTTTTTATAGTAGTTTTGATGATACTCTTCTGCTGGATAAAATACGACAGCAGGTTCTATCTTCACTTGAATAGGACTAGAAAATCGGTGACTTTCTTCCAATGCCTGTTTAGATTCTAGCGCGAGTTTATGCTGAAATTCATTATGATAAAAAATAACGGGACGATAAGAATCGCCTCTGTCAGCAAATTGACCGCCTGCATCAGTTGGATCAATTTGTTGCCAAAAAATATTCAACAACGTTTTATAGCTAATTTTTTTCGGATCAAAAGTGATTAAAACCGCTTCGGTATGACCTGTATCACCTTGACAAACTTGTTGATAAGTAGGATTAGCTACATGCCCCCCCGTGTATCCTGACACCACATCAATTACACCTTCATATTTATCAAAAGGTTTTACCATACACCAAAAACAACCACCTGCAAAAGTTGCTTGTTCATATTGTTGCATATAAACCTCCAATTAAACGATATTAATTAAAAGCGTTGCCAGTTACATAATACCACCATTACTACAAACATCTCTATTATTAATCACTTTTTTTTACTTGAAAATGATTAAATTATCACCATATTGAGTTGTAAGGGGGGAATTCCATCATGGCAAGTGGCTGGGCATCGGATGATGCAGTTAATCAACAAATTGAAGGTACTATTGCAGATGCAATAGAAAACGCAAGGCGTCAATTAAATCAAGGTTTAGAAAGTGCTCATTTTTGTATTGAATGTGGCGATCCTATACCCGAAGCACGGCAATTAGCTTTACTGGGGGTTCAATATTGCTTAGTTTGCCAGCAAAATATAGATAAAACTTTAGCTAAGACGGCAAATTTATATAATCGACGTGGTAGTAAAGATAGCCAATTACGTTAGAATTTATTAAGGTGGATAGTTATTTATCCACCTATTTATAAAATAAAATCAATAAATTATGCTTATTTATTTACTTTATCGTAAGGATAAATAATTAATTTATTATTAAACCATTCAGCACAGAAAATGTCTTCTGATTTTTCATAACCCTGTTTCTTAATTTCCTCTTTAACCCAATCTTCGTTTTTATTTAATTCTTTCAAGTTTTCTTGGCTTATTTTTCCTTCCTCAATCACAAGTACGGCGATATCTTTTTCACCTTTTTTGATAATAGTTAATGATCCATTCAATTCGTACCAGACATGTTTTAATTCAGTAAAAGTACAAATTCCCTGTATATTGATTAAGGTTTCAAAATCTCTAACGGGTAAATTGGCTTTGATAAAATTATCGGTTAATAACTTCCCATTTTTAACTAACCGAATAGGCGTACCATCAATCGCATCTCTTAAATGTGAATTTTTTGATTTAATAAATCGAATTAAAACTAATAACCCAGCCCAAATGGCGACAAGTCCAGAAGCTTGTAAAGCAGAGACAGTTGGACTAAGTAAAGCACCACCAACAAGCGCACCAATGACCATACTCCCAACCTGATCTAACTGAGACATAGGGGCAATTTGACTTTTACCAGACAATTTGACATAAATAAGTAAAATGACTAAGGCCAACAAAAACTTGGGGGCCATCTCTAATAAATACATACCTAACCTCCAGACACACTTTGTAATATTATGTAAAAAAATAGAAGTTACTTAATCTTTAATGGGTTAAAATCGATTTACTTGATAGGTATAACTTGCTAATTAATTTGAAAATAAAATGACTGATTTAACGAATAACATCACTAGTCATCTTTTACTATTTGCATGATTGAGAAACATAGTTTCACGCTTAAATATTTTGACTAAGCGAGCCCAGTCATGCTACTAATAAATAAAAAAAATAGCAACATTAGCTGTTATTAAAATGCTTCTATCAATGTTCAACTCTTCGTTTTTCATTTTTAATACCTGATAATATTTCTTCGATTAATCCGAGTATATATCAGGCTTGTCACTAAATCATTTGTTTGTATTGATTTGTCAATTACCTAAGTGTAAATTGTGACGTTCTAGTGTCAATAACAGTGCGTGATTGACAAATTTTATTGAATATTAAAAAGGTTTGGATGTGAAAAATTTATTAAATTTAATTGGAATTCAACAACTTTTAAAAGCAACAATTGCCTTTACCGTTGGTTTTTTTTGTGTATTGGTCGGATATGACAATATTATTGATTTTAATACTAATTATGCCTTTGTAAAAAGTGTATTATCGATGGATACGATGGAACCATTTTTTTCGGGAAGTCCTGCTATGACGTCTAGAGCGATCAGTAATACAACGCTCCATTTAATTGGATATTGGGTAATAATTATAGGTGAATTACTTACCGGTTTAGTCTGTCTATTTGCTTCGCTTTATATGTTTGCATCCATCAACAAATCTCGATTTGTGAATGGACAAGTGATTTATTTAGTCGGTGCAACGCTAGCCATTTTAATTTGGTACTTTGGTTTTGCTGTCATTGGTGGTGAATATTTTTCCATGTGGGCTAATAAAATGAACGGGCAATCCAAAGCTTATACATTTGCAACATTTATCTTGATCACTGCGCTGTTTGTTTATATGCCGTTATTAAAAAAAGACGATAAACTATCGGATTGAATTCAAACCAACTTTTTATATAACGATATGGATTTTTACGCTTTTTAATTTTAATTAAAGCGTAAAATCCATATCAAAAAATAGCCTGTTAACTTAGCTAAACTTGCTGACAACTAGGACGAATGATAATCTCATTCAAAGTAGTATCTACAGGTGAATTAATAGTAAAAGCAATCACTTGAGCAATGCGTTCTGGGGCAATAGCGACTTGTTGATAAAGTTTATCAATCGCGGGCTTAATATCTTGATCGGTAATAGTATGAGTAAGCTCTGTTGCAATTGCACCGGGTGATATTACACTGACTCGTATATTACTCTTTGCCAAGGCTTCTTCTTGTCTTAAACTATCACTAATAGCTAACACCGCAGATTTTGTTGCACTATAAACACCACCGCCAGGATGAGTTATATGCCCAGCTATAGATGAAATATTAATAAAATGACCTTGTTTCTTTTGTCGCATCGGTAATAATGCCGCTGCAATGCCATATAAAGTTCCTTTAATATTAACATCGATCATTTTTTCCCATTCATCGACTTTTAATTTATCAAAAGTCGATTGTGGCATTAAACCGGCATTATTGATCCACACATCAATTTGACCATATTCATCCAGCGCTTTTTTCGCTAACATATCAACGTCATTTCGTTTTGTCACATCCGTTAATTGATAAGTCGCAATGCCACCAGCAGAAAAGATCTCAGCAACGATTTTCTCAAGTTTATCTTTACGCCTTGCGCCTAATACAATTTTATTACCTTGGGCTGCAAGTAACTTGGCTGTAGCTTCACCAATACCACTTGATGCACCTGTTATAACAATAACTTTTTGTGAATTTTGCTTCATTATTTGTCTCCTTAACGCCTGTTTATTTCAAAACATTGACGAATGCCTGAGCTAATACATCAGCTTGCTCATTACCAACTTTAGATTGTAATATATCTCTAACTTCACGGATTTGAGCTTGAGTTAAACCTATGTTCATCGCCATATGTATGTGTGATTGAAGTTGACTATCAACACCACCAAGGCTCGCTAATGCAGCAATAGTTGCAATTTCACGGCTTTGATAATCAATATTATTACGTCCAAAAATATCACCAAATAAGTGAGCTTTTAAAAACTGATTAATCGCGGGAGCAAAATCCATCAAGCCGCCAGAAACAGGCTGTCCGACTAAATAAGTCTGAATCTCGGTACCTAACTGCAAACTGGTTTTATTAGTGGGTAAGGGATCAGGCTCTTTACCCATCATATCCTTAATGCCGTTTTGATGACGCTTATCCAAAAGTTGCTTAAAAGTTCCAATAGCATTTAAACTACGCGGAAAGCCAGTGTAAGCATACATTTGAATAAGTACTTCTTTAATTTCGTTTATCGTTAAACCATTATCTAATCCTTCCATTAATGACACTTTTAGCTTAGGCATATCACCTTGAGCGGTAAAGGCTGCAATAGGAATAATAAATTGTTGTTTTACGGTTAATTGATGGTTATCCATAGTTGATGCCTCACAAATTGTTGATAAACTCCATATCATAAAAAAAGAAATAATGACACGAACTATTTTTTGCATAGTGTTTCCTGCTAAAACAAGCTAAGCAAAATAAAAGTAACTACCATACGACCACTTTTATACTTAAAAAATTACGTATAAACTAACAGTATAAACATTGATTAATGATGCAAATGAATAAGTTAACTTTACTATTTGCTTAATAATTACTTTTTATCGTAATATTGTTCATCGGTCACTTTTTCTAACCATTCAACATTTTTACCATCCAGTTCCTCAACCACGGAAAGATGAGTCATAGCATTGTGTGGTGATGCACCATGCCAATGTTTTACACCCGGTGGGCAAGTAATTACATCTCCAGGATGAATTTCGACAATAGGACCGCCCCATTCTTGAGTAAAGCCAACACCGGAAGTGACGACTAAAGTTTGCCCTAATGGATGAGTATGCCATGCTGAACGAGCACCGGGTTCAAATGTCACATAAGCGCCAGAGGTCCGAGATGGACTCGTAGCAGGAAATAGAGGATCGATTCTTACATCACCTGTAAAAAATTTATCTGAGCCTTTGATGGAAGCCTGTGTACCATTTTTGGTCACTTTTTGCGACATAGCATTATTCTCCTTAGCGTAAATTCGGATTGAAAAACAAGTCACAATCATTGTTGTGATTAATAATGTTATTGATAATTTTCTCATAACAATCCCATTAGTTAATTAAAGATTATCTATGCGTTACTATAAACATCTCAATTAATTATCAATAGACACAATTCTATTAAATTCTTGCCTAATAATTTCAGTTACAATATTATTTTTACTGATAAGCTTTAAAATAGTTCTCACTATGTTTGGGTGAATGTTAAGGAAATCTAATGAAAAGAAGCGATCTAAACAGTGAACTGACCACAATAAATCAGCAAGTAAAACAACATATGTTACGATGGGCTCAAACTGCGGGTGACTACCCTACTGCGATAAATGGTTTGGGTATTTATCGCCGTGACATGACAGATTATAACGAAAACTGCTTCTACCAACCACTAGTATCTATTATTATTCAAGGGAGTAAACGCTCGTTAATTGGCACCGAACAACACATTTATGGTGAAGGCGATTATCTCGTTACCTCAGTTGATATTCCAGCAGTAAACTCTATAACAATTGCATCGCAAACAAAACCGTTTTTATCCCTTGCCTTATACCTTAATACGCAAATTATCAACCAACTTATCACTGAGTATCCACAGTTAGCCAATATTAAAGCCATTGCTTTCAAAGGAATTAGTATAAAAAAAGTTGAATTAGACATACTCACCGCTTTTTTTCGATTGATCCAATTACTCGATAAGCCTGAACAAATTTCGATATTAGCCCCAATGATCATCAAAGAAATCCATTATTTACTGCTTATTGGACCTTTCGGGCAACACTTGCGTTCTATCAATACAAAAGGCACACAAAGCCATCAAATTGCTTCAACAATTGATTGGCTAAAAAATCACTATAAACAACCCATTACTGTTGAAGCATTAGCCGAAAAAGCCAATATGTCATTAGCGACGTTTCATCGACATTTTAAACAGGTGACCACGCTAAGCCCATTACAATATCAAAAACAGTTACGTCTTTATGAAGCTCGTCGTTTAATGTTGTCAGAAAATTATCATGCTAATAGTGCCGGACTTAAGGTCGGTTATGAAAGCCAAACGCAATTTAATCGGGAGTACAAACGTCTGTTTGGTACATCACCCCATAAGGATATTAAAAATCTTCAGTAAACTCAAAATAGCAATTATCATATTTTGACAAATATCATGAATATTGAAAATTACGTCAAACGGGACATTGCACCAATCCATGGCACATTATAATTTTGGTTTTTAGCTAAATTTGACCTTGATAGATAACCAATTGTTCCGCCTTTTTTCAATGACTACTGCTCGACTTTTTTCTCTATTTGTATAAATAACGCTCTTTTATTCTTTACTGTTAGGTTAGTGTTTAATCGTCATACTCACCATCAAGAAGCTTATTGATACATTTTTCAGGATCACCAATAAACTCTTGCCAACTGCACATTGGGGTAAGCATATCGTGTTCAAGATCTAAGCAGCAAATCATTTTTTTTATCGGTGACCAAACAAGGTAAAGTTCATAGTTTTCAACTTTTTCAATAAAACAAAGTAGATTTTTTCGATGCCATTTAATCTCCTGCAAATCGACTAATTGATAAAACGTAATGTATTTTGAATGCGTATCTTTACCCGAAAAATAAATCTTCTTTGGTGGTTGTTTTAAGTATTCAAGCATATCAGCAGGAATTTTATAACGCTTAATTTGCCGTATTTTTTCTTGCTCGTCATGCCATTGAGGTGGTTCTAACGATTTCAATACTTGCATTAATTGTGTATTATTTTCTCTTAAAGCTACTGAATAGGCACGCAAACCATCTTTATCAGTGATAGTCACATCACAGCCATTTTTTATCAGGTATAACGCAATGTCATTATGATTAGCTCTCACGGCTTCAATAAGTGGCGTTGATGCATATGGAAAAACCATATTAGGTTGATGATAGTTTATATCAGCACCCATCTCTAACCACATTTTGATTTTATCCATATTACCGTCAAAGGCACTTGACCGAAGTGCTGCACCACCATATTTTTTTATGGTAACACCATATTTTTCGAATAATTGGATATGTTCATATTTATCACCGTATTGAATTCGCTCAAATATTTCTCCATAATTTTTGATTGGTAAAAAATCAAGAGCATTATGTTCTAATAACAGTTCAACAATCTTATTTTTGCTGTGCTGAGCGGCCATTTCGATAATCGTTAACTCGCCAATATCAAGCGAAACCTGCTTAGCTAGCAACCATTTTAAAGCAGGTAACTGATTAGTCATTACTGCAATTGCGATCGGTACCATATCGATATATTTATTAAAATGAATAGATTTATTAATATCCCAGTCAGCTTGATACAGTGCCTGCATTTTTTCCAAATCTGATTCATATATGGCTAGTGCCACTTCAGGTAACGTCTCAAAGTTACCTATAGAAGGTATGTTGTACATCAATTACTCCATCTTGCATTAACAGCTATGTATTATACATTTTGATAATTATCTCTATTAAATTCAACTACTAAATGCTTAATCTGCGTTATTGTGAATCACAATTATGAGATGTTGCGGCGTTAATAATAAATAATCGATCATATCTTTATGTATAAAATTAAGGAGATATCTGACTATAGGTTTATCATGAATTTAAGGATCTTTTGCAAAATGCAACAGTATAGATTCCTCAATAATTTTTACAAAAAAATATCAAATCAAAGCATAATGATGTTGCTATATGATTTGTTTGCGATTTAGTAAAAGTTAATAATCGACAATAAAACCGCATTTAAAAATTAATACTAATCTTTACTTTTTATTCTATATTTTTATGCTATATTGCGAATAATAACGACTTTTCATTTACAATTTATAACAACTGGATCGCTAAAACGGTTTAGCAATACAAAACATTTTTATTTTAAATAGACTGAAAATAATCTTAATAAATAAGATTTATAAGAAAAGAATAAAGTAGCATAGATAGTTTGCAAAATATAGCACATAGCTCAGCAGTACATTAATAGCCACTCTCCATATTGGAACAACATGTTAGCAATAAAAGCTATTGAAATTTTTAAAGCAACACTGTTACTTATAAAAAAGAGCAAAATGATCAAGAATGGCTTGCCATTAATATAATTGAGCATAATACCTGTGTTGAGTAATTTTGTATGAATAACGCATAAATGAAACCTTAGATTATCAAAAATTTTTGCATAATAAGCACTAGATAGTGACATATGAATACAAAAGGAATTAAAGTGACAATTCAAGAAAACTTACAAGATTTAAGTGATTTACAAACAGCTGTAGCATTATTGGAGTCACCATCTATCATTGCAAGAATGTCTAGTTTGATTGGTTCTCCAATAGAAGAAGCAGTAAAAAAACTGCCAACAGCGGTATCCAAAAAAGTCAATAATATTATTGGTTCAGCCCTTCATAAAGCTGCTGATGCAGCACTATGGAGCCTTGATAATGAGCCAAATAGATCCGCTTCAACTAAACTTCACAAGCTTTATGCTGCCACATCGGGTGCTTTAGGTGGCGCTTTTGGGTTTACATCACTATTTATTGAGCTACCAATATCGACGACGATTATAATGCGTGCAGTAGCCGATGTTGCACGTAGTGAAGGATTTGATTTAAATCTTTTTACCACTAAAACAGCCTGCGTTGAGGTATTTGCCTTAGGTGCAAATACCAAAACAGATGATAATAGTACTGACACTGGGTATTATCTATCACGTAGTTTTATGACTAAATCGATGAACCATCTATCAAAAGAATTAGCTGAAATTGCCACAAAACACGGTGCTGGTACCATCACGCATATTAGTCATAACCAAGCAGGAAAATGGTTCAGTAAACTAATAGAAACAGTTGCTTCACAATTTGGCATTGTAATAACCAACAAATTTGCTGCACAAGTGGTACCAATTATAGGGGCAATCACTGGAGCGACAATGAACACGCTGTTTACTAGTTTCTATCAAGATATGGCTCGAGGACATTTTATCATCAAAAGATTAGAGGCAAAATACGGCTATGAACATGTTAAAGAGATGTATAACAAAATAAAAAATGTCAAACATTAACATGTCCAGCACTAATATAACCAAGCAAAATAATATAGGGTAAAGAGATAAAATACTTAATTAGTGTTGGGATCTCTAAGCAATATAGCTTATTCTGCCATACTGGTTAAGTGAACGGTATGCGAGAAGTTGTAAACTGAAAACAAGCCTGAATGGTACAGGCTTAAATAATTGTTAATAGCTATTAACTCAAATCTTCATTACTCAATGCTCTCGGCACTTTTACCAAGCTCAACTGTTTATCAAAAAAGACATGAAACTGGGGTTCCCAATCCCCACGCATCTTCGAATTCAACATTTTTTACTTTGAAAATAAAGTATTAAACAATATTTTCATCAAACAAACGTAGTGCTAAAAGACCATGAGCCATTGTTGCTCCCGCTCTTACCGCAGAGGCAACAGAAATCAATTCAGCTAACTCTTCTTTCGTTGCACCTGCTCGTTTAGCACCTTCGGTATGAACATCAATACAATAAGCACACTGCGTTGTTAGTGCGACCGCTAACGCAATAAATTCTCTGGTTTTTATTGGAATATATCCATCTTTTCGTTTAATAGCATGATCAAAGTCAAGAAAGGCTTTTGTTTCTTGAGGTGCTAGATTTAATAACAATGGGATATATTGCAGATCATCTGGTGATTGATAATGACTCATTTTTTAACTTCCCCTGATAATGTTTTTAATTTGTTGATTGACCCAATAAACCAACAAGTAGGGCAACCACGCAATAATAATATGATGCAAAACAGTAAAATGATGTTAACCATTAAATGTAAGTTCATTAGAAATAATGATCAGCATCAGTATGATTGCACTTACACATTTTGCTGAATGCAAAGTGATTGAATTGCAACAATACATACTAATTTCCTTATAATTTATCGTTGTTATTTAAATTCCCTCGAATATTCAACTCCTTTTTTATTATTGTTCTTGCTCGGTGAAGCCTACTTTTTACAGCTTCAATACTAATACCTAGTTTTTCAGCTACTTCTGGTGCTGTATATTCTTCGATATCTCGCATGATTAAAACCTTGCGATAGATAACGGGTAACGAAATAATTAAATTTGTTAAATCAATACGAAGATCGATATCGTTATTTGGTGAAGCGATACTCTCTAGATTAAATTCATTAATTGTATTTGTAGGCATCCTCGCTCTGAACAGGCGATAACACTCTCTTTCTATTATTCGAAATAACCAACTGGCAAAAGTTGCGATTGTTTTTAATGTGCCAATCTTTCTATGTAATTGCCACAAAGCAATTTGTACGGCATCTTCAACGTCTTCAGTTGTTGAGCATGTTCGTCTAGCAAACCGTTTAATATCTGGTTGGCATACGATTAGTAACTGTGATAAGGCTTGTTTATCACCTGAACACGCTGCTTGAATAAGTTTTTCAGTATTTTGATTCATTGTCATTTGCCTGTTGTAATACCTTTGAGAATACAGCCCGCAATGGGCAAAATCCAATTAAAGCTGTAAAGGCTAATATGCCAGCAATAATAAATATCATAATCTGCCATATAATTGAATATACAAAATAATTTGCTACTAAACCAATAATGATAGACATAAGTAATCGAATAGTACGTTCCCATATTGGCAAATTTTGTTTTAAATTGAGCATCAGCGTTTCCTTTTATAAATAAATGTTTATTTTTTTATATAGAGGATAAAAATCAACAAAAGGATTCATTAAATTTGAATTAACACATTCAAATAAAAATTAGATAACATAAAGCTGTTTGTGCAACCATTTATCTAACCGAACCACTTATTCCTTCATCATTCTTCGGCACTGTTCTACATACTAAGCATGATTGTAAGAAGTGCTGCTCTGGTCTAACATATAAACTGTTTAACTTTTTCAGCGCGGACATTCTATAATTTATTATTCAAATCAAACTATTTTGAGAGTGCTTCTCTTTTTTATCGGGTAATATTAGTATTTACGATAGGATAACAACCAAAAGCCATCAGATTCTGTTTGGTTTGCCAGTAAAACAAAATGGGAGACTTTGAATTACTCGGTTCAATGTAAAAAAATACCCCTGATCGTCTTTTAATGTATAGGCTTCCAGTACTGGTGGTATAGATTTATGAATGATTAAATCGGTTAACAATGTCATTGTTGATACCTTGTTATTTTTATTTGAATGAAAAATAAGCTATATCGAGGCGGAAAAGACTAAAAAATAAGACATAGATTAATTTTTTTTATGGATTATCTGTTTTTGGTGGTGTAGGGATGGTGATGGCTGGATGGGCGTTATGTAGTACAGGTGTAGGGTGTCTTATCGGTGCTCCCCTTATGTTACATGGTGTTAATAGTGCTTATGAAGGCGGAGTTGGCCTTGCTAGTGGCGTTGCTAATGTGTTTGATGGTGGAAATAGAGATTTAAATATTAGTGGACCGCTAAGAAAAGTCTACCAAACTAGTGCCACAGCATTAGGATTTGATGCTTCAGTCGGTGATTTAACTTATGATTTAATCGACTTTGGTATCTCAATTCGTGGTAAGCTAAAGCTTGTACCCAAACTAAATGAATTAGGTAATCCTAAGTTCAAACTATTCTTCTATGGCCGACAAGATTTAGAAAAAGCATATTTACAAATGAGTAAAAAATTACTCAGTTTCGAAATATTTAGTGATACACTCACCTTAATTAATGTTTATGAAGATTTAAAAAAAGCGTTTGTGCTCGATAATGAGACACAGCAGGTTAGAATGGTGGTTAGCGAATCAGAAAAAATAAGTAACGTCAAAGATATTATAGATGACTGTTCTTTGGTTGTGACAATAACCGGAGATAATGATGATACTACACCAGGCTACTATCTTTGTGAAAGAGTCGATGGTTCTAAATATAAAAAGGATTATTCTGGAAATATTACAGAAGGAGGTTTAACGCATTGATGAGTACATATATTTATATTAGTTATTATAGTTTAGTTGTGGTTGGTATTTTGATTAGAGTCTATTTTTCAAATTTCATTGCAATGGATTTTTATTCTAATAAAAAACTCAACTGGAAAAGACGGGCAGCTATCTTTTATTACTACGTTGTTTTATTTTATAGTGCTTATATTTTGGTATTAGCAAAAAATGGCGACTTAACTAATCGTATTTACGTCCTACCTATTGTACCTATTGTTGTTGTGTATATATATTTTTTGGATTTTATTGAAGCTCCTCGTCGTTTTAAAAAAAGAAAAAAATAAAACAACGCTAACATACTTCTCTTATTTAACCATTAACAGCTCATCCCAACGCGTGGTATAACGCGGGCTTAGTATCGTGAGTTTAAGATAGGTCAACCACGAAAAATATTGGTGACTGATTTAACCTATGTGAGGGTTAAACAACATTGGCACTACCAGTGTGTCATCGTTGATATCAGTAATCGAGAGATAATTGGGCGAAGTGCTGGTAGGCATAAAACATCGACATTGGTCATGCAAGCCAAACAACCAACTGCGACACTTCTCCGCAATCGACAACACACCCCGAGCCTCAATACCCCGTAATACTCTAAGCACATCCTCCTTACCAATCCTATCCATCGGTAATGCCCCAACACAGGTAACATATCCTTACGCAAATACCGCTCAATTTGTACCGCTGTACTTTGACGTTTATCCCGCTTATCCAACCACTTAAATAGCAGCCACCGCACACTAAACTCAGCAAAAGACTCCACCGAAGACGAAACCTCGTCTATTATCTCTTGCTCAGAAACTTCTAATAAATAACGTTCATCAATATCCAACGCATTAGAACTAAGAGAACTCCCTGAAATAGATAGAGAACCCGGTGAAATCCCTTGCTTCACCAACAAATGATTAGACTCACAGCGCACTCTAGCTTCCGCAAGCCCAACCTCAGAATATACCTCCAACGAAATACGCTGCCGTTTACCATTTAAGGTAAACCGAAAATGCCATGATTTACCACCTGAAGACGATACATATAGCGCCACACTTCAATATCTTTTAAGGTATAAGCTTTCGATTTAGGTTTACAATTTTTCACTAAGGCATCAGACAAAGCCATAGACAATCTCCTCAAAAAAACAAAACAGAAAAAAAGAGATTCCAATTATTAAGAGATAGAACTAAAAAACAGTCAAAAATGCAATGTACCGTTAGATGTACCACTTGACAGTGGATTATAGTACACCTCAGTACTCTTTAATGGGGTACAAAATAAGGCTTAATGGCTGGTTTTAAAAGAGAAAAACCGCCAAGTGTTTGATTATAAAATACTATAAATCGTGAACTGGAGCGGGAAACGAGGTTCGAACTCGCGACCTCAACCTTGGCAAGGTTGCGCTCTACCAACTGAGCTATTCCCGCATGAGAAGTGTTTTAAATGGTGCCCGGGGCGAGACTTGAACTCGCACGGCCAAAAAGGCCGAGGGATTTTAAATCCCTTGTGTCTACCGATTTCACCACCCGGGCTCAAAACTAATTACTTAAATGTAAGTGCGTTTTGAATGCTGTGCATTTTACCCATCTTAATTTTCACGTCAACAAAAAAATCAAAATAATTGATCAACTGCTCAATGTTTGTCACATTTTTAAAGAATATTTAATCTTCTACATCAAAATTGAACAATTTTACTCATTAAACATTATTTAATTCAACCTGACAAAATAAAATGGATAAAGAATAATGACAATTTAAACACTAAACGATGAGCCACAGCCACACGTAGTTGTTGCGTTCGGGTTATCAACAACAAAGCGTGAACCTTGTAAGCCTTCAACATAATCAATAGTGCCACCAACAAGATATTGCAGGCTCATGGGATCAATCACCAATGCAACACCATTTTTTTCGATGGCTAGATCATCTTCATTGACTTTTTCATCAAAGGTAAAACCGTATTGAAAGCCACTACAACCCCCACCAGTTATATATACCCTTAATTTAAGATTCGGGTTTTCTTCTTCTGTTACTAATGATTTGACTTTATTTGCTGCGGCATCTGTAAAGTTAATCGGTAAAGCATCGCTCATTTTTTTCTCCTAATTTAATTGTTGTTATTATATACCTTTGCTACAACAAAATACAAAATGGAAACTGCTATTCGATAAATTTATTCTAATCATCTTGAATTTAAGTTCATTTTATGAATAAATACTGCAACAAATTTTTATCAAAAAAACATGATTATGATAAATAAATTCAAATCTGAAAAATGTTACAAACAAGCCTTATCGGTTATGCCAGGTGGCGTTAACTCACCGGTTCGAGCATTTAATGGCGTTGGGGGTACACCGCTATTTATTGAGCGAGCCAATGGCGCTTATATTTATGATGTCGATGACAAGGCCTACATCGATTATGTTGGTTCATGGGGGCCAATGATTTTGGGTCATAACGATCCTGATGTTGCGAATGCCGTTATCCATGCGGTACACAACGGATTAAGTTTTGGTGCACCAACCGAGATTGAAACTAAATTAGCGACGCTTGTCACCGAACTGATGCCTTCAATAGAAATGCTACGAATGGTGAATTCTGGAACTGAAGCCACAATGAGCGCTATTCGTCTTGCTCGAGGTTTTACCGGTCGAGATAAAATTATCAAATTTGAAGGCTGCTACCATGGACATGCCGATTATTTACTTGTAAAAGCAGGTTCTGGAGCGCTTACATTTGGTCATCCGACTTCCCCAGGTGTTCCAAATGATTTTGTTAAGCATACACTTGTATGTGATTATAATTGTCTTGAATCAGTAAAAAAACAATTTGAACAATACCCTAATGACATTGCCGCCATAATTGTTGAACCGGTTGCAGGAAATATGAACTGCATACCCGCCAACAAAGCATTTTTACAAGGCCTTCGAGATCTTTGTAATCAATACAATAGTTTATTAATTATTGATGAAGTCATGACTGGTTTTAGAATAGCACTTGGTGGTGCGCAAGAATATTATGGTGTAACGCCAGATCTAACTTGCTTAGGCAAAATTATTGGTGGAGGAATGCCGGTTGGTGCATTTGGTGGTCGTGCAGAAATAATGAATCAACTTGCACCGACAGGACCAATTTACCAAGCAGGAACACTGTCTGGTAATCCGGTAGCGATGGCAGCAGGATTTACTACCTTAACCAAGTTAACCGATGTCGGTATTTATGATGATCTTGATGAAAAAACAACGATGCTAGCAAATGGCTTATTATCGGCAGCAAAACAATACGATATTCCTTTAGTCGTCAATCATGTTGGCGCAATGTTTGGATTATTTTTTACAACTGCTGATGAAGTAACCACTTATCAAGATGTAATGAATTGTGATATTGAATTATTCAAAAAATTCTATCATTATATGCTCGAAGAAGGCATCTATTTCGCTCCTTCGGCCTTCGAAGCTGGATTTATGTCACTTAAGCATTCTAATACAGAAATCAATAAAACCATCGATGCAGCAACGCGTTTTTTTAGCAGCATTAGCAAACAAAAAAACAAAGAGTATTAATACTACTATCAATGAAAATATTAAACTATTAACATAGGTAACAAACATATGGTTAATCCACTAAAAGAAGGTGAAAAAGCACCTCAGTTTTCGCTACCAGATCAAGATGGAGAATTAATAAGTTCGAAAGATTTTAAAGGTCAACGTATTTTGATTTATTTTTATCCAAAGGCGATGACACCCGGTTGTACAGTACAAGCCTGTAATTTACGTGACGCTATAGATGAGTTTAAAAAATACAATGTGGTGATAATTGGAATTAGTACTGATAAGCCAGAAAAATTATCACGCTTTGCTGAAAAAGAATTATTAAACTTTACGTTGCTTTCTGATGAAAATCATGAAGTTTGCCAAGCTTTTGGTACGTGGGGTGAAAAAGAGTTTATGGGTAAAAAATACGATGGCATACACCGTATTAGTTTTTTAATTAGTAAAGATGGCAAGATTGAAAAAGTCTTTGAAGATTTCAAAACTAGCAACCATCACGAAGTGGTTTTAGATTATCTTAAAAACCACGCTCAATAATTTAAAAAGCAGATTAAATCATTAATCTGCTTTCTCTTGCTTTACTTCATTAGTATTTAATTCTTCGGTTTTTGGCCAGGCATTAATAATAGCTTTGACTAACGTCGCTAAAGGTATAGCAAAAAATATTCCCCAAAATCCCCATAATCCACCAAATACTATTACAGCCACAATAATGACTAAAGGATGAAGATTAAGTTTTTCAGAAAACAGACATGGCACAAGCAAATTACCATCTAATGCTTGGATTAAAACATAAAAGAAAATCAAATACCCAAATTCAGCACTAATGCCCCATTGGAAAAGGGCAATTAAAACAACTGGAATACTTGAAATAATAATACCAATATAAGGCACTAAAACAGAAAGACCAACAATTACTGCAAGCAATAAACCATAATCTAAACCAAAGTACCAAAAAGGAATATAAACACACACCGCTAAAATAATAATATGTAACACATTACCTACAATATAATTAGATATTTGCAAATCCATTTCAGCAGCAACTTGGTTTAAAATGCTACGATTTCTTGGTAAAATTTTAGAACAGTATCCCCATATTTTAGTTTTATCTTTTAATAGAAAAAACATCATAATAGGTACCAGTACTGCATTAATAACTACCGATACCAACCCGAATAACGACACTATTGAAAACTGCAATAACGAATTACCTGTTTGTACAAACTTATTGGTAATACCTTGAATAATTGAATCAAACAGCCCAACATCAATCAATTCAGGATAATGTTGTGGCAACGAAGTGAGAAAGTTATTAGTAAAATTCAACATATTTGGAATATTGGTAATAAGACTCACACCTTGTTGCCAAACTAACGGAACTAAGATCATAAATCCTGCTAAAACGATCAAAATAAAAACAAGTAAAACAATGATAACCGCTAATGTTCTTGGGACCTTTCTTTTATTCAGATAATTGACAGGTGTATTGAGTAAATAAGAAAGCACGATAGCAATTAAAATCGGTAACAATATTTTATTGAAAAAATAGATGATAAAAAAAAGAAAAATGATCACAGCCATTAATGAAACAACATGGGGATCACTAAATCGCCTTTTATACCACTCAATAAACAACTTTAACATGCAAATACTCCTAATTTTGCTTTCTAATTGTAACCAATCATCGTTTTTAGTTTAGTTACTTTTTAAATCCACCCAAAATCCCACGGGTAATTTGTTTGCCAATTTGATTCACAACTTGTCTGGTTGCACTTTTAACGACTTGCTGTGCTAATCCATCGTGTTGTCCGCCTTTTGGTCCTTTGCTACCAAAAATCAAAGAACTCAGCACATCCATTATGCCACCATGGTTTTGTTGGTTTGCTTCAGTTTGATCACCTTGTTGTTTAGATTCAAATTGGTTGGTAGTTGAATTATTAAAGCTAAAACCAGCCTGAATTTTTTCATAAGCAGACTCTCGATCGAATGTTTGCGAATATTTTTTATAGAATGGTGAGTCATAGATGATGGCGGCTTGTTTATCTTCTGGCATAGGGCCCATTTGTGAACAGGGTGCAATAACAAATGCACGTTCTACCATATTGGGGCGACCTTTCTCATCGAGAAACGAGATCAATGCTTCCCCAACCCCAAGTTCCATAATGGCTTTTTCTGTATCAAAACTTGGATTAGCTCGCATTGTTTGAGCTGCAACCTTAACAGCCTTTTGATCTTTAGGGGTAAAGGCACGTAACGCATGTTGCACTCGATTACCTAATTGACCAAGTACTGTATCGGGAATATCGGTAGGATTTTGCGTCGCAAAATAAACCCCAACGCCTTTAGAACGAATTAAGCGCACCACTTGCTCTATTTTTTCGAGTAATGCCGGTGAAGTATCATTAAATAGTAGATGCGCTTCATCAAAAAAGAAAATAAGTTTAGGCTTTTCAAGATCGCCAACTTCGGGCAGATGCTCAAAAAGTTCTGATAATAGCCATAATAAAAACACCGAGTAGAGTTTTGGCGAATTATATAATTTTTCTGCAGACAAAATATTTACAACGCCACGCCCTTGATCATTGATTTGCATTAGATCTGCAATCTCAAGCATAGGTTCACCTAAGAAAAATTCTGCTCCTTGTTGCTCAAGCGTCAATAAACTACGCTGAATAGCACCAATCGAGGATGCAGAGATATTACCGTATTGAGTTGTAAATTTTTTTGCGTTATCGCCAATAAACTGAATCAGTGAACGTAGATCTTTAAAATCAATTAAAAGTAAACCGTTATCATCAGCAATTTTAAAAATAAGCTGTAATACGCCCGCTTGGGTATCATTAAGGTTCAATAATCTTGCTAGCAGAATCGGTCCGATATCAGAAACAGTACTGCGAACAGGTATTCCCTTCTGAGCAAAAACATCCCATAATTCCATAGGACAGGAATCGGGGGTCCAGTTTGAAACGTGAATATTATCTAAGCGAGCTTGTAATTTAGGCGTCAAAACCCCTTTTTCACCAATACCAGTTAAATCACCCTTAACATCGGCTAAAAAAACCGGCACACCAATTTGTGAAAAGCTCTCGGCCATTTTTTGCAACGTGACGGTTTTACCTGTTCCAGTCGCACCTGTTATCAAACCATGTCGATTTGCCATTGAAGCAAGAATAGACAAATCTTTACTATCACTTTTTGCAATAACAATCGATTCACTCATGGATTAATCCTCATAAAAATTGCTATTAAAACAACTAAGAATATTGTAAGCTGAAACAGCAATAACTGCTATTATTATTATTTTATCGAGTAGAAATAAGGAGTTACTATGTTCCCAGAATATCGAGAATTAATCTCAAAATTAAAAAGTACTGATTTACACTTTCAAAAATTATTTGATGAGCATAATGAATTAGATCAAAAAATTAAAAACATTGAATCAGGCATTGCTGTCGATACAACTGAAATGTTAGAAACATTGAAAAAACAAAAATTAAAATTAAAAGATGAACTTTATGAAATACTAAAAAAAGCGTCTGACTAGCAAATTGAATCTATGTTTCGAATACATCGATTGTTGAACTTAAAAAATAAACCCCAGATTTTGGGGTTTATTATAATACTATCTACGATATGATTAGCTACTTTTCACCAATTGTTCTTGTGTTTTTTTCTGTTTACGGCTTTTAATTAGCATAATTGAATTTTTATGTGGTGTCTTCATGTATATTTCCTTCTTATTATTGTTATATAATCTAATTTTATAATATAGTGGTTTTATTTAAAAAATCAACCTTTGTATTTATAGTCCCAAACGACGAGTATTTAGGCTTTACATGGCTTAATTGAATTGATGATATAAGTGATGTAATACTTACATCACTTATATTGACATAATAAATTTAAAACCATTGGCCAAAACGTTTTATATAAATACGTTTCATTAATTGAGCCACACAACAGTAACTAAATAGCGTTGCAATTAGCCAAGGAAAATATGTCCACGGTAAAGGCTCAAGCCCAATTAGGCTCCCTAGCGGTGAAAAAGGTATATAAATACCAATAGCCATAATAAATAATGTCATCACTATCACAGGGAAAGCGGCTGTGCTTTGTACAAAAGGAATTTTTTGCGTTCTAAGCATATGAACAACAAGCGTTTGGGAAAGTAACCCCTCTATAAACCAACCGGAATGGAATAAAGCCTGAGCTTCAATGCTATTCGCACTAAACACAAACCACATAAGAGCATAAGTGGTAATATCAAAAATAGACGATGTTGGCCCAATCCAGATCATAAAGCGTCTAATATTTAACGCATCCCATTTTCGAGGTTTTTGTAAAAACTCTTCATCCATCTTATCCCAAGGTAATGATAATTGCGAAATATCATATAATAAGTTTTGAATTAATAAATGAATCGCGAGCATGGGTAAAAATGGTAGAAATGCACTAGCCACTAATACAGAAAAGATGTTACCAAAGTTAGAACTTGCGGTCATATTTAGGTATTTCATAATATTACCGAACGTTTCGCGTCCACAAATTACACCTTCTTCTAGTACAAGTAAGCTTTTCTCAAGCAAAATGATATCGGCTGACTCTTTAGCAATATCAGTAGCTGTGTCCACTGAAATACCAACATCGGCATCACGCAGTGCAGGTGCATCATTAATCCCATCCCCTAAAAACCCAACCGTATGACCATTATCCTGTAATAATCGAATAATACGTGATTTTTGTAGTGGCGTTAACTTAGCAAAGATTGTGCGTTGTTCTATTTGTACTTTGAGCTGATTATCATCCATTTTTTCAATTTCAGTTCCTAACAATGGAATCCCTGGCTCTAATCCCACTTCGCGACACACTTTAATAGTGATAATCTCGTTATCGCCTGTTAACACTTTAACGGCAACACCATGTTCATTTAATGCTGAAATAGCTTCATATGCGCTCTCTTTTGGTGGATCTAAAAACGTCAAAAAACCACGAATTGCTAATGCTTTTTCATCTTGCACATTGTATTGATTTTTTGTTTCGCCTACGGCAATATTTTTTACACCAACGGCTAATACTCTAAATCCATCTTTATTATAATTATGAGCAAGTTCAATCAGCGCTTGTTTACGGTTATCGTCTAATGGTAAATATTCACCATTTTCATAAACATAACTCGAAATAGACAGCATCTCTTCAACTGCCCCTTTACAAATCATTAAATGACTATCATCAGCATTTTGTACCACAACGGATAAACGGCGACGGACAAAATCAAACGGCAATTCATCAATTTTTTTATAAAGGCCAACACCCACTTTTTTAACACTAGTTTTTTCTTCAGCAAAACGAATGATTGCTTTATCCATCAAGTTTTTCATTCCACTTTGATAGTAGCTATTGAGCCATGCCAGTTGTAAAACAGAGGGATCAACCTGCCCATTAATGTCTAAGTGATGTTCTAAAATGATTTTATCTTGTGTTAATGTACCTGTTTTATCTGTACATAAAATGTCCATCGCTCCAAAGTTTTGGATGGCATTTAAACGTTTTACCACCACTTTTCGTTTTGCCATGCCAACCGCACCTTTAGCTAGATTTGCACTAACAATCATTGGTAACATTTCTGGCGTTAACCCGACAGCAACAGCTAATGCAAATAGTGTAGCTTCGCCCCAGTCCCCTTTAGAAAACCCATTTATTAAAAGGACAATTGGTACCATAATAAGCATAAAACGAATCAGTAACCAACTTACACTGTTCACACCTCGGTCAAATGAGGTTTCAGCGCGAGATCCAACAATAGATTTAGCCAATGAACCAAAGTGGGTATCTGCCCCAGTAGCCACAACAATTGCTTTTGCCGTTCCACTCACTACATTGGTTCCCATAAAGCAAACATTGTTCACATCAAGAATATTACCTTTAGATATATCTGCTTGATTAACCTGATCACTATTTTTTTGTGAAACGGCGCCTAATGTATCGTATTTTTCAACGGGAATGGATTCACCGGTTAACACTGCTTGACTCACAAATAAATCACGAGACTCAATTAACCGAATATCAGCCGGTATCATGTCACCAGCCGACAAATAAACAATATCCCCTGGCACGATTTCATTCAACGGAATTTCGTAATGTTCAGGATTCATATCTTTATGTGGACGCCTTAACACGGTAGCGGTTGTGCGAATCATCGATTTTAATGCTTCCGCTGCTTTATTCGATCTGAACTCTTGCCAAAATCGTAATAAACCACTAAGTGTCACCATCGTTAATATGATAATAATACTTGTTAAATCGGTTTCTTCACCTTTTTGTAAAGGTAACCAATAATCAGTAATAAAACTGACAATGGCTAAAATTAGTAATACAAAAATGAAAGGATTATTAAAAGCCATCAATAATTGCACAATAAAAGAAGGGACTTTTTCTCGTGCGACTTCATTTTTTCCATATTGTTCGATTCGTTCTTTCGCATTTTCTTGCGTTAAGCCAGAGAGGCTGGTTTGATATTTAGACAAAATAGTTTCAAGACTATTTTGCGCCTCTTTAATTGCTTTCACGCCGACTTGATTTTCGTTATTTATATTTGATGTATGTTTTGTCATCTTTTGTACCTTAACTCATCATTTTTTGACAAAAAGATCCCGTCATCTAGTTGGCAAATCAACTATAGACAATCAAAATTTGTGAACAACCATAAATTTATTGCATAGCAAAACTAACCTTGTAGGTTGGTATGTCGCAAAAATTTATTAGTAATAAGAAAATTAAATGTGTATTAGATACAACTCGGTGGTTCTAAATGTTTTTCAGACAGATATAAAACACATAGCATATGTGTATGTGCGCAATGATGTTTTGAATTTATGTGATAGCGTGTAGAAAAATGCATATCGTTCACCGTTACCGTTTATCAATTTTCGGCTTGTGAACTGAAAAAATGAATATTTAGACAGGTCATTAACCGATGGTGATTTGTTTTAATTTGTCTCCCCAGCTGTTGGGGTGACCCGAATGAGCGTCCATATTTCTCCTGTAAACTGAACTAAACCCTTTGCGTTTCAACTTTCCCTAACCCTCATTTTTAACCACCTAATAGTTAAAAAAGTAAGAAAAGCCCAAAGGCGGGCAAGTTATACGCTTTTAAAAAAAAGAAGTCAACCTATTATGGCAAATAATGGCTTTGAACGCTTAAAAACAGCACTTATTGCCTTAACTGCAACAATTTTAGTGTAGAATTGATACACGTTTTATCCATAATCCGTTACAATATGATAACTGTTTAAACTAGGATAAATAGAATGGAATTAAGTACATTATTTAATGATAATTGGCTCAACTTAATCGTTATTTTTGCACTATCAATAATTGCGTTTGTTTTCAAAAAAAAACCTAAAAGTAACTATTTTGAAAATATTATTAAGTACACTGATATTTTAGAAAAAACACCACAGCCACAATATCAAAAAGACTATTTAAACAATATTAAAAAGAAATTACTCTGGGAAAAAGTATGTTTTTATCGTTCAGGCAATCGTAACAAGGAGAGAATTGCTATATCCTTAATCAATAGTGATATTTATAACATTATTGATTTAACACAGTTAAATTCATTAACCCAATACTTTGCTATTGAAAAAAATAAAATTTACCCTTTAAAACTTTTTCTCGTTAAAGAATTTGTTGTGAGCTGTATAGCTGCTGTTATTGCTATTATTTTTGTACTATCTAATCTCAACACTATTTTTAAATCACCTGAAATTATTAGTGTAATCATTGCTATATTAACCATTTTTATCATCACAATTATTATTAGCCAATTTATTGTGCCTGTAATAAAAAGACTCAATATGCTTAGATTGATTCTTAAGGATAACGATTTCCTTAATCGAGCCAATCACCAACTTGCCGTTATTATTGAAGATGATCAAAAAATCAATATATCCATTGCCGAGCAAGTTTTTGTTCAAAATGAGCAAGAGAGCGATAACAATAATTAAAAATAAGTAATATGTCACACTGACAAATAACCGGATTTAAGTATCAGTTTTAAATCAAGAAAATTAAGATTGAATATTTAATCGACTATTTCTGAGTTGCTCAACTAAATTCACCAGTGATGAATTTAGTTGACACATAAATTCCTGATAAGAAAATTCCTTTTTACTTATTTGATCTAATTGTAATTCCCAATGGGCCGTCATATCTGGCATAGACATTGTTTCTGGAATTGAAAGTATCAAATTCCGGCCAACTTGCGTTGATCGAATAGATTTGCCTTGTCGAGTTAAAAATTGACGCTTAAATAAAAGTTCAATGATGCCAGCTCTAGTTGCTTCAGTGCCTAATCCATCTGTCTCACGCAATATTTTTTTTACTTCAGGATCTTTGACAAATCGCGCAATACCAGTCATAGCAGAAAGCAACGTAGCATCAGTAAATGGCCTTGGTGGCACAGTTTGTTTGTCCACCAGTTCAGCATCAATACACTGCACACTATCACCTTTTTTTACTAATTTAGTCAATAAAGGGCTATTTTCACTACTCTCTAATTCCCCTTCATTTTGACTATTTTTAGTGCTGAATAATACTTTCCATCCCTCATCAAGCATTTGATTAGCCTTCGCAATAAATTTACCACCTTCAATATCAACATCAATTTGTAATTCTGCATATTTATAAGCCGTATAAAATTGAGCCAGATACTGAGTTGCAATAACTTGATAAACCGATTGTTCATGATCTGATAAATTACTCATTGTGACTTTGCGTAAAGTAGGAATAATGGCATGATGAGCTTCAACTTTTTTATCATTCCAAGCTTTAGAACGTAGTGTAAAATCAGCATTATCCACAGCAGTTTGCAGTTGTGGACAATTATTTTCGATAGCAGATTTTACGCCATTAATCTGCTTTAAATGATCTTGGGGTAAAAATCGACAATCAGATCTTGGATAGGTAATTAATTTATGTTTTTCATATAAAGATTGGCAAATATCTAATACTTCTTGAGCACTTAATCCATTTTTTTTAGCCATCTCAATTTGTAAAGCAGATAAATTAAATGGCAGTGGTGGAGCTAACTCTTTCTTTTTATTACTTACTTTATCGATAATGCCTGTTTGGTTTTTTATTCTTTGACAAACGTTCTCAGCCAATTTTTTAACTAATATTCTCCCCTCCTCATCTTGATAAGGGGAACAAGCCTCACTCGGTTGCCATTTGGCTTTAAAGATCTCTTTATGTTTAGTTTCTAAAACGGCATAGACTTCATAAAAAGATTTAGGAACAAACTGTTCAATATCTAAATCACGCCTTACCACTAAACCTAATACAGGCGTTTGTACACGCCCAATTGATAATACACCTCGGTAACCATTGCGTTGCCCAGCTATAGTACATAATCGGCTCATATTAATCCCATAAAGCCAATCAGCTCGAGCTCTTGCTAATGCCGAGGTCGATAAAGGAATAAAATCTTGGTTACTACGTAACTGTTCCAACGATTTTTCTACAGCACTAGCATTTAAATCACTAATTAAACAACGTTGAATAGTTTTACGTTTCTCTGGTAATAATTGACAATAATTGAGCACTTCATCAACCAGCAATTGCCCTTCTCTATCGGGGTCGCCAGCATGCACTATTTGACCGGCTGATTTAATCAAATCGACCAATATATTGAATTGTTTTTCAGTACTGCTTTTTGGTGTTAATAGCCATTTTTCGGGCACAATAGGCAAATCAGCGATGGTCCATTTTTTATAACGTTGATCATAGGCTTCCGGAGTAGCTTGTTCCAATAAGTGACCAATACACCAACTGACAATATCCCCATTGCTGGCTTTAATAAAACCATTACCTTTTTGATGAGGCTTAGGTAACACATCAGCAATGGCTCTTGCTAAACTTGGTTTTTCGGCAATAAAAAGACGATAGAATTGATTAGATTGCATAATACGTTATATTAATCATGAATGCCAAATATGATAAGCTTGATAAGATTTATTTAGTATAAAACCTAGTTTAGTCGCCATTTTTAAAGACGCATGATTATGTGCATCCCATTTGGGTGATATCTGACGTTCCAGACAGGTTAAAATTAACTTTGCTGAGCAAATCAAACCAAGACCTTTCCGTCTGTGTGGCGCTATTGTGTCGACTTCTATTTCAATACAATTATTATATGCCAAATAAGAAGACGCCCCAGAAACAATAATATTATCTTTCAAAATAACATATCCTAATCCATATTTTCTAAACTCAGAATAAGCGTTAAAATTGTTGCATAAGTCCTTAGACCATTCAAGCGAAGTAATCTGTTGATAATCATTTTCATCAATTGCTTTTAGTCGATAACCTTCAGATAGTTGTGAAACGATAGCTTGTAGTTTTTGGCGTTCAAATAATGGTTCAGAATAAAAACTATAACGGGTGAATTTCTCATAACAACTGGGATATGTCCGTTCTATCAAACTTTGCCAAGTTTGATCATCTGCAATAACAATAAAATAATTGTTACCATAAATTGTTGGAATATAGCTGAGCATATCCTGATTGGGGCAACCTGCACAAAAAAAGAAACAACCAACATTCACGACTGCAGAGTTGGGTTGTAAAGCGTTATCAGTGTATGCATAACCAATATTGCCTTGCCAATAAGCCTGCAAAAGGGATTGATGAAATTTTTTAAATAATGGCTTGATAGCTTTAACATCGGTAACGTTATGAAAGTTCACCATCATCTACCCTGTTTGACTAAAAAATTCACTGTTTTACCACCATTTTTTGCATTTAAGCCATATTACCGATCCAATACAAATCACAATAATTATTAACACTAATCCTAGAAAGGACCAACTCTTTTCACTCATTGGAATACCCGCTAAATTTACGCCTAATAAGCTTGTTAAGAATGTAATTGGCGTAAAAATAATGGTAAATAGAGACATTAAATAAATTCGTTTATTGGTCGATTCAGCCAAAAAGCTATTAATTTGTTCCATAATTGATGCCAATCTTAATAAACAACTGTCAATATCAGATACATAATGGCTTTGCTGATTAGAAATATCATGTAAACGTTGACGGTCATTGTCATCAATCCAAGATATTCTTTCTGTTGAAATTTTTACAAAAATATCCCGCTGTGGTGATAATAAACGACGTAAAACAATCAGTTGTTTACGTACTCTTCCTATCTCTTTATGGGAAAAAATATGCTGATTTAACACCAAATCTTCAAGTTTAATAATTTTGTTGTGTACACTATCAAAAGACAAATTAACTTGATCACTAATCAGTTCAGAAACTTGAATCAGCCAATCAGCAACATCGACAGGCCCTATCCCTTTTTCTAAATTATCTTTTAATTGAAAAATAGCATCAATTTGCTGATGTCTAGAGGAGATGATTAAATTATCAATAATATAAAAGCGAAATGTTACAATTGGGTCAGGCAATTCATTTGGTGTGAAATTAACCCCTTTTAGCACAACTAAAATCCCTGAATCAAAACGAATTTCCTTTGAAATCTGATTAGGTTTGATTAACTCGCTTTTGACTAAATCAGGAATTATCGTAGTTGAGTGTATCCAATTGATTGTTTCAGGCTTAGCAAAATCTAAATGAATCCAACAGGGTTTTTCAACCGATGCTTCACTATTTTCATCTAAGCTTACAGCTTTGCCTTTGCCATCTAATTGACAACTAAAAATAGGCTGAGATGCCAATAAGTGAGCAACAGGAATTGATTTTGGGTTGTTAAATTGATCCATAAGCTACACCTGTAAATTAATTTTAGATAATTATATACCTAAACCAATATAAAATGCAGTGATGAATAATAGTTATTTCTATTCAGGGTGTTAAATAAATTTGTGGCACAACCTGATTTATTGGATGCGGATATATTCCTAATTCAACGCCATACCAATGTTTAATGTTATTGACAGTTATCACCTCTGCTGGTGTGCCTTGTTCAACTATCTTTCCTTGATTAAGTAATAAAATCTTATCCGCATATAAAGCAGCTAAATTAAGATCATGTAATATACAACACACAGCTAGATTTTGTTGCTTGGCTAATTTTTTTAATAACCTTAAAGTATGCTGTTGATGATATAAATCGAGCGCTGAAGTCGGTTCATCTAAAAACAGTAATTTTTCTCTTGGCGTAGGTTGCCACAGCTGGGCTAACACTCTTGCTAATTGAACACGTTGCTGTTCACCGCCAGATAAACTTCGATAATCGCGATCGGCTAATTTTAAACAATCAGTTTGCTCCATGGTCTCAAATATAGCTTGCTCAACATAGTCTTTTCCGTAAGGCGCACGTCCCATAGCAACGACTTCTTTAACACTGAAAGGAAAGGTAAGTTGACTATGCTGTAGCATCACCGTTCTAACTTTCGCTAACTGTTTTGCCGACCATTGGTTTAATGGTTTATTAAGTAAAAAACACGCGCCAGATGATGGCTGCTGATACCCCGTTAATAGCCTTAACAAAGTCGATTTACCCGCACCATTGGGGCCAATAATAATGACAATTTCACCAGCATTAATGGTGAAAGAAACCTCATTAATAATAGTTTTACTGCCATAAGCAAATGTTAAATTATTTGCAATTAACATCATGATCTAATTCCATCTGTTACTTCTGTCTTAAAATCAGCCAAAGAAAATAGGGACCACCAATGAGACTGGTGAACAGTCCAACAGGTATTTCAGCTGGGGCAATCAAGGTTCGAGCTAGTGTATCGGCCAATAATAACAGGCAAGCGCCACCAAGTGCAGAACCCGGCAGTAACCATTGATGATTGGCCCCCATCCGTAAACGAATCATATGTGGAACAACTAAACCAACAAAAGCGATAATACCACTCACGGCAACAGCTGTGCCTATCAATAATGCACAAAGTAATAATAAATATTGCTTTATACGAAGGACATTAATACCTAGATAGTGCGCATCTTCATCACCAAGCTGCAAGATATTAAGTTGATAAGAAAGTTTAAAAATACAAATTAATGCAGGAACAATTAGAGACATAGCAACGAGTACCAAATCCCATGAGCCTTTACCTAAATGTCCCATTGACCACAAAGATAATTGTCTTAATTGAGATTCATCACTAACATAGCTTAAACAGCCCATTACAGCCGCAATAATTGCATTAATTGCTACACCTAATAAAACCATTTTAGCTAAATTACATTGTTCGTTCAGGCTATAAAGATAAATCAGCAAGCAAATAAAAAAACTGCCGATAAAAGCGGCAACCATCTTACCGTAAAGCATCATAATAGGTGGAAAAATGGTTGGAAATAAAATCGATAATCCGACCATTAAACTTGCGCCACTACTAATTCCAAGTAGACCCGAGTCCGCTAATGGATTTCTGAATAACCCCTGCATCACCGCTCCCGAACTGGCTAATGCCATTCCCACAATAACAGCTAAAATTATGCGGGGTAAACGAATATTGAGCCAAATATTTAATATCGGATCGTCAAATGACATTGTTGCAAGTTGGGTAATGGGAAATTTAAGTGCGCCAATGTTTGCCGCAAAAATAATCAACACACAAAGGATAACCAATAATGCCCATAATATTATTCGTTGACTAACATTACGCACCAACTTACCTCACTGATAATATCAACTTGATCATATATATTTATATGCATTAATTATGAACGGCCAGATGAGGATCAACCACACTATATGCACAATTATCAAATTGCTTATTTTCTATTTTGGTTAAAATCGTATTAGCTAGCTCTGCTCGATGGATAAAGCCATGAACTTCCTGATTAAAATAACATTGAGCGCTATAAGTAATTTCGCCATCACGTAGTCCGCCTGGTCGTAAAATCAAATACGACAACGAACTTGTTTGCAGCCACACTTCAGCTAATGACTTTTCTCGAACGGCGTGACCAAAGGCTTGTTTTGCCCTAGCAGATAACGTGTTCCACGAATCACCACAGCCTAAAGAAGTGACCAAAACCATGTTGGTAATACCTGCTTGCTCTGCACAATCAATAATCTTTCGTTGTGCTGTATAGTTACCTGTTTCACCACCTAAAGTTGAAATAATAACAGAGTCAGTACCAGCATGTTCAAACATAGCGTTTAACAAAGTAGTATTCGTTGCATCGCCGACATAAGTTGCAATACCTTGTTGCGAAAGCTGTTTGGCAAAATCTGCATGCCTAACTAATACAATACAACGCCAGTCAGGATGACGTTGTCTTACCAACTGTGCTAGTTGGTAACCCGTACCTTGATTTGGGCTTACCCCAAAAATAAATAATGTTTTCATAATATGTTTTAATTGAATTTTTGCATCAAAGCTCTAAATTTTTCTAGTTGATCGGCTTTAAGTTGATGATTTTCATCACGACCAACAAATATTTTAAACATCGACTGTCCCAAATGATTTAAAAAAATCATCGATGCTGTCGACATCTTCATAAATTTTCGTTCAATAAACGCAATATATTGACAATGTTCAGCTTTAATATGACCACTTAAACCTTTTTGATGGCGTAAATTAAAATATTTTTGACTATGTGTGCCAGGCGGTAGCTCACCTGAAATTTCAGCAATAATATCACCTGTATGAATCAAAAACATTACATCACCCCAAGTTGTTACTTCATCCCAAATAGCATCGAAATGATCACCATCAACAATTTTAGCTTCTGGCATAGCTTGAATGACTTGCGTTAAAGTAACTTGATAGTCTTGTGCAATTTTTTCTAGCAAATCTTCTGGATTAGTTTGCATATAAGTTGCTAAGTGAGTTAAATGTGTTTGTTTATCTACCATAGAAGTATCCTTATTGATGTGATGTTATTTAGACATGTTGTTTATGATTAACCGATTTTGACATACCCTGCATTGCTTTCATAGACTGTCTAGCCGTTGCCATTTTTTGTTGCAATTCAATATGTTCTGGATTATTCAATTGTAATAATAATTGTTGTAAAGCTTGAAGAATATTACTTGACCAATAACGTCCCGATAAAGTTAATTGCAAACAATGTGCTTGATTTTTTAATAGACCAACTTGGTACCATTGTTCAATTAAGGGATCGAATAATTCGGCATGATCGGTTAAACCATTTAAATCAATTCTACCCTTTTCAATACCTGCTTGTAATTTATATAACCAATCGCCAATTAAAGGTTTACCTGTTAACATCATTAATGGTTTTTTACCTTGATCGAGCTGCGCATAATAACTTGCTAAATCACGATTAAGCATAAAAGAGTGCCCACCTAATCGTCCACCCGCACACGAGCCGTAAGCAAAAAAATGAGAACCTTGCTTTATCAGAAAATTATATAAATTACGTTCTCGACTGGTTTTAGACCAATGCGCATTAGTTAAATGATGCCAACCTTGTTTTTCAAGATACTTTGCGCCTTGTTGATATAAATCGCATTTATCAGTAACTGAAGGTAGCTCAATACGTTTATTTTCAACGCCCTTAGCTAAAGGAGTGGTTGGCAGTAAATTAAGGGCATAAAGATCAACCCCATCAATAGGTAGATTATCGACTATTTCTAAATCTTGTTGCCAAGTTTGATAAGTTTGGTTAGGTAATCCAAACATTAAATCACAAACTAACGCGACACTATCTCGAGCTGCTATACGCTCAAAGCCATCAATAATTTGTTGTTTAGAAGATTGACGACCTAATTTTTGCCTAATATCCGTATCGAAAGTTTGCACACCAATCGAAAAACGATTGGCTCCAGCTTCAATATAGCTATCAATGCGATCATCATCAAAATCAGAAATGCGCCCTTCTACAGTAATTTCACAATCGGGAGCTAAGGGTGCAAATTGCTTAAAATAGCGAATGACTCTAGCCAATTGACCTGCTGCCAAGGCTGATGGTGTACCACCACCAAAATAGATTGCATGAATCGGGGCCGATTGCATGGCATTATTGGTAATTTCTAACGATATCTCGTGTAAAAGATAGTCAACATAGGTTTCGGTATTATGCTTACGTAGTGGATTTTGATAAAAACCACAGAATTGACAATGAATATCACAAAAAGGTACATGCACATAAATTAACCTTTTTTTACCTTTCAATTCAGATAATTGAATATTTTCCCATTGCTTTTCAATTATGTCTTGGTCCAGCGGTAAACTTGCTTGTAAAGGCATTACTGCCCAACGATTTTTAAAAGGTAAAACGGAATTCGCAGCAAAAAAAGCACTCACATCTAACGATTTCATAACGGCTATGTGTAAATAAAATTTGCCAAGATTAAATAATAATTATTATCATTTATCAATATTTTTTATTAATTTATTTTATAATTAATTGATATTTATTTAATTTTTTTGCTAAAAAAAAGTAGTAATTAATAAGATTTATAAAATAATTTATATGACAATATTGATAATAGTTATCATTTTCACTATATTACTACCCTCAATACCGAGACACAGGGAGTGTTAAATGTTAAAAAAAATTATGACAAAAGTAACTGCGTTACTATTCATCTTTGTTTTCAATGGTTTGATTAATTATAGCTTTGCTAATGAAAGAATCGTTATTGCAGGGGCAAGCTTAACTGAAATTGTTTATGCCCTAGGCGCTGGTGAGCAAGTTGTTGGTATTGATAAAACGAGTACCTATCCTGAATCAGTAAAAAATCTACCTCAAATTGGTTATTGGAAATTATTAAATATTGAAGGAATTTTATCTTTACACCCCTCTCTTTTTATCGCATTTAAAGATATAGAACCTGATAATATCTTTGCTCAAGTTGCCAATGCTAAGGTAAGTGTATTGGCATTAAACCGAATCCCTGGTACTGTTGATTTACTATATGAAAATATTGATAAAATCGCTGATAAATTAAATAAAAAAACCGAAGGACAGCAATTAATCAATAAAATTAAAACCAATCTTTCACAAATCCAAAAAGACATTTCCAATCATCATGAAAAAACAAAAGTGCTTTTCTTAATGAGCATGGCTGGGACCAATTCAGTTGCGGGTAAAAATACAACAGCGGATGCATTAATCACGATTGCTGGCGGTGAAAATTTAGCCACACATACAAGTTATAAAAGTTATACCCCTGAATCGCTAATTGTGATGAATCCGCAGGTTATTGTTTTTAATACCCACTCTATTGAACAGTTAGGTGGTTTAGACAAAATCAATACTATCCCAGGTATTACAGAAACAGATGCTTACAAAAATCACCGTATAACTGTTGTTGATGATCAATATCTTTTTGGGATAGGACCAAGAGTTGATGAGATTACAAAAATTTTATACCAAAGCTTCTATCCAAAATGAAGTTCATCCTGATTTTTATATAAATTTTAATAATGTTTGACAATAAATTAGAAGCAATTGAAGTGAATCATTTTATTTAATTTACTAAGTCTAAAAGGATTACAATGTTCAATTTTACAAATTTAAAAAAAACCAGCACGCTAGCTTTGGGTCTGACTTTTGCAGTCCCGAGTATTGCCGCTGAAAAACATGATGACGATAAAATTAATGACACGATGACTGTCACCGCGCATGAAGCATTTAAAAAACCGGGCACAAATACTGAAATTTCTGAACAAGATATTAGACGTGATGGCGGAACAAATTTTGGAACAATCATGCGTTATCAACCCCTGATTTCGGCTTCAGGCACTATTTCTGGTTCAGGAAGTGGAAAAAGTAGTTGGGATAGAGGTGGATTTACCGGTTATAACATCCGCGGTTTGGATGCAAACCGCGTATCGATTGATATTGATGGAATGCCTTTACCCATTGCACAAGGGCGCGTAAATTCAGTCGGTCGGGCTGGATTTGGTTCTTATGGTATCGGGCGTGATTATATTGATACTTATATGTACAATAAAGTTGATATTCAATCAGGTGCAACCTCGGTTGGTAATCCTAATAATGCTTTAGGGGGTTCTGTTTCATTCCAAACAAAAACAGCGAGTTACTACTTATACCCAGGTAAAACAAGTTATTTTGGTTTCCAAAATAACTACGATTCAGCAGATCATAGTTATCATCAAGGGCTAACCATGGCAGGTGGTGATGATTATCTTAATGGTATATTAGTTTTGAGTCGTCGTGATGGTCAGCAAACAAGAAATCATGGGGATTCTATTAGCAGTTATCCTGAAAATTGGCACTCTAATTCCATTTTAGCCGGTTTTGGCTGGCAAATGACCGATGAACATTTATTAAATACAACCATCGACTTTAATAGTAAAACAAAAAATTCACATTACGATACATGGGATAGAACAGGTAGCAAGATTGAATCTTTGGATCACCAAAGAAGTAAAAATAATCGCTTCAATTTATCTATCAAAGATCAGTGGCGCCCAACCGACCTTAGCTGGATCGATATATTAACGACCCAATTAAGTTATCAACGTACTAATGTTTATGATGATACTGATTTACGTCATAAAACTAAAGGAAACTTTAATACCCAAACCAACTATAACACTAAGACTTATAACTTTATTACAACATTATTAAAAAATTACGAAAATCAAAAAATTAGTGCGGGTTTAAATGCTAAATGGGGTAAAGACGAATCACCGTTTTATACTTCTGCTAAATCTGAAAATAGTAAAATCTTTCCTGATGGTGACTATACCAAACCTCAAGCCGATAGCCGTTCTTATCAATTAGGTGGATTTGTTGAAGACCGTATTAGCTTTAACTATAACGAAACAAATAACTACTATTTGGTTCCGGGTATTAGAGCGATATATCAAAACACTAAACCGCGTAATTTGGATAATATGTCTGTAACGGGTATCAACTCATCTAATTTGAGCAAACAGTACAGTGATAATAGCGATTTCCAAATTTTACCATCACTTGCATTGATGTACGATATTAATCCTGATTTTACTGCCTACTTACAATATAAACGTAGTGCGCAAATGCCGAATCAAAATCAATTATACGGTTCTTATTTAGCTCATAGTAAGATGTATGTTTTAGTTGGTGACTCTAACCTAAAAACCGAAACAAGTAATAACTTTGAATTAGGTTTAAAAGGACATCCGGTTTCAGGAATAACGTTATCATCAGCCGTATTCTATAATCGCTATAAAAACTTCATTGCCTATACTCGATATAAAAAAGATTTTGTCGGCACGGGTAATCGTATCGTTTATCAATCTGAAAACCGCGATAAAGCTTATATTTATGGTGCCGAACTAAGCAGTGAATTCAATTTTGGCACATGGTCTAATGCGGTAAATGGTTTAAGTGCTAGATTCGCAATCGGCTATAACCAAGGTAAATCAAAATCCAATTACTTAGGTGATAAAAATGTCGAAATGGACTCTGTTGCGCCATTAAAAAGCGTTATAGGTCTAGCTTGGGATGATCCAAATAAATTTTATGGGGTTGCCATTACAACAACGCTGCAAAAAGGGAAAAAAGCGGAATCGACTAATCGCGAATCGTATGGAAATGATGGTAAACCGATCACTGACTCAAAAGATGAGTATTTTAGAGTACCAGGACATGGAATTATCGATCTTACCGGTTATGTCAACATTAGCAAGAATGTTAAATTAAGCGGGGGTATTTACAATCTTACCAATCAAAAATATTGGGATTATTTGAGTAATAATAAGCTATATAGCACCTCTGATCATAAATATCTTGATATGTTTACAGCACCAGGGCGAACCTTCCAATTAGGTTTAGACATTGATTTTTAATCCCGACAACAGTTAGTATCAAAGTTAGGTTAAACCTGACTTTGATTACTTTTACAGTAATAAATTTAAAATTATGCACAATGCGAATGTATAAAAACTGAAAATTATATGATTTACAAATATCGATAAAAATAGTTAATGGCATAAAATAGTCTATAACCTATCGATTCAAACAATTATGTAGATTTTTCATTCTATGTGCTAAAAAATAGACCACACAACAGATTTTACACATAGAAGATAGACTTTTTATTATTATGAAGGCTAAGTAACAGCAAAATAAGAAGCGAATTAACTTACAGACGTTTGAGAGAAGAGTCATTATAAAACTATTTAATTGCAGCTAAAATGATTGGTTATAAAGGTTATATAAACATTTAATCCTTGCTAAAAGTTAGCTAAAAATACGTATAAATTGCTCAATCAAGTAAGCATTACTCATATTCCATCTTATAGTATCGATAACAAGAAAGTTTATTTTAAAAAATAAAAAACGATATAAGTGATTAATATTAAAATAAAATTATCTCTATCCTTTTATATTGTTAATAACGAATTTAAATTTATTTTGCTAAAAAAATAAACAATTCTTACTAACTTCGAATTCCTGTGTTAATATTGTCGCGATGCAATACCTTTATATAACCTATAGATAATTGTAACATACAAGTGGAGTTCATTTATATGAATATGAATAATATAAAGCTTTCTTCTATGATGTTTCTTGAGTGGTTTATTTGGGGCGCGTGGTTTGTGCCTGTTTCACAATTTTTGATTAAAAATGGTTTTTCTCCTGCGCAAATTAGTCTGTGTTATGCGACGACTTCAATTGCAGCAGTAATTTCTCCAATCATTATTGGTTCGATTACAGATCGTTATTTTGCAGCACAAAAAGTATTAGCTGTATTATGCCTAGTCGGGGCACTTTTGATGTACCTTGCAGCACAGCAAACAACTTTCAATTTATTTTTTCCTATATTACTCTTATACGCTTTAACCTATATGCCAACAGTGGCTTTAACTAATACCATTGCTTTATCAAATGTCAGTGATGCAGAACGTTATTTTCCACGTATTCGAGTATTAGGTACAATTGGCTGGATAGCATCTGGCGTTGTGTGTGGTTTTCTACCAACACTGCTAGGCTTTGGTGATATCTCGAAAAGTAATATTCCGCTTATCATCACAGCTATAAGCTCTGCCGTATTAGGACTATTTGCATTTATGTTACCTAATACGCCACCAAAAAGTACAGGCAAAATTAGCTTAAGAGTAATTTTAGGCTTAGATGCTATTATTTTATTAAAAGATAAAGAATTTAGAAACTTTACATTATGTTCATTTTTATTCTGTATTCCACTCGCTTTTTATTACCCATTTTCAAACAGTTACCTTACCGAAATGGGCATGACAAATGCAACTGGATGGCTATCCCTTGGTCAAGTTTCTGAAATTCTATTTATGCTTTGTCTTCCTCTCTTTATCAAACGATTTGGTATAAAAAATGTATTAATGCTTGGGTTAATTACCGCCGCTATACGTTATGGAATATTCGTCTATGGCTCTGTGGATAATCTGTTTATTTATAGTTTGTTAATTATTGGTATTTTACTACATGGTGTTAGTTATGATTTCTATTTTGTTACCGGCTATGTCTATGTTGATAAAAAAGCCCCACCACACGTTCGAGCCTCTGCTCAGGGATTATTTTCACTGTTCTGCCTAGGTTTAGGAAATTTAGTTGGTTATAACTTATGTGGAACAATGATGGAATACTTTTTTCAAAATGAAACACCTGAAAATGGTTTAACTTACAATTGGGCTGGCATGTGGGGCTCTGGTGCATTAATGATTGTGGTCATTGCAGTAATATTTCTACTATTTTTCAGAGAAAAACGTGAAATCGAACCAATTAAAGTTGATCAATTGCAATAACATTGATCTCGAATTTATGCTGGTCATTAATCACTTTGCGAGTAATTTACAGAATTAAATAGAGGATATTATGTCTATCTCTAAGGAAAATAAAATATTAGGTACGTTTTATGGACAAGCCATTGGCGATGCAATGGGAATGCCATCTGAACTGTGGCCAAGAACAAAAGTACAGTCCTATTTTGGATGGATAGATACTTTTTTACCAGGTCCGAAAGAAAATAATGCAGCCTGTTATTTCAATCAAGCTGAATTTACTGATGATACTTCAATGGCACTCGCGCTTGCAGATGCCATTATTGAGTGTAATGGCCAAATTGAGCCAAACACTATTGCCAATAATATAATGAAGTGGGCACAAAATTTCGATGCTTTTAACAAAAATGTCTTAGGACCAACTTCAAAAATTGCACTTAATCAAATTTCGCAAGGCAAATCAATTGATTCATTAGAAAATAATGGAACAACAAATGGGGCGGCAATGCGTGTATCGCCACTAGGTTGTTTGTTACCGGCAGATAATTTAGATGATTTCATCGAACAAATTACGCTTGCTTCAAGCCCAACACATAAGTCAGATATAGCCATTGCTGGCGCAGTCACCATCGCATGGGCTATATCTAAAGCAATAGATCATTGTAGTTGGCAACAAATTAAATTAGGTTTAGCAACGATTGCTGATATTGCTCAAACACGAAAAATAACCACGTTTAGCCCTTCAATATCAAAACGAATTGAGCTGGCACTTAATCTGGCTGAAAAGCCAGGAGGCGTTCAGTCTAAGCTGTCCAATATTTATAATATTGTCGGTGCTGGCACCAGTACACTTGAAGCCGTTCCCGCTGCATTAGCAATAGTTGAAATTGCAAAAACCGATCCTAATCAATCAGCCATACTTTGTGCAAACCTTGGTGGTGATACAGATACTATTGGTGCAATGGCGACCGCAATTTGTGGTGCACTAAATGGAGTTGAGAGTATCAATCCATTATGGATAAAACAACTTAATGAAGCTAATCAATTAGATTTTACACACTATAGCAAAGAGTTTTATCGTTTAAGACGGATAAAGGAGTCAGCTAATGGTCAACCAACAGCTCATTAGGCAAATTGAGTGTTTAACAACTAAACGGCAAATTTGTCTTATTGGCGCTGCCGTTATTGACTTAGTGATGCAAACTCCTTTTATTCCCAGCTCAGGTGGTGAAGTTTTGTTATCACAGCAAGAAAAACATATAGGAGGATGTGCCTTTAATATTGCATTAATGCTAAAACAATTAGGTATGCAATCATACAATGCGCTACCTATTGGAACGGGTATTTGGGCAACACAAATTAGCCAATTAATGCAACATCATCAGATTGTATCAGAGTTTACTCATCTTGAAGAGGATAATGGCTGGTGTTTGGCGCTGGTTGACCCCACAGGTGAGAGAACTTTTTTTACTATTGAAGGTATTGAAAGTACTTGGAATAAACAATTACTTGCTAATCTTCATATAGAAAAAAACGCAATAATTTATTTATGTGGTTACCAATTATCGAGTAAAACAGGATCCGAAATTCTCGATTGGGTAGAATCTCTTTCTCAACCTTTTGACCTTTTTATTGATTTTGGTCCAAGAATATCAACGTTAAATTCCGAAATTTTTGATCGGTTATTCGCTTTAAAACCCATTATATCGGTCAATCGACAAGAGGCTGAATTTCTTGGTCTTGACAGTAAATCTAGCAATTTTAAAGATGCTGTACAAAACTTTGCCCATAATTGGTTTACCAAGCATCATACACCAATCATTATTCGATTAGATTACGAAGGTGCCTACGTTTATCAAAAAGGAGAACAAAAGTGGGTGGATATATTTCCAGTCACAGTAATCGATACAATTGGTGCAGGAGATAATCATGCAGGAGGAGTGCTTGCTGCTTTATCAGCTGGTTGGTCTTTATCCGATGCAGTTACGTTAGGCAATGCAGTTGCATCTTACACTGTTGGTCAAAAAGGTGCGGACTGTTCACCAACCAAGCAACAACTTATTAAACATATAAAACAAGAATAAGTGAACCGTTTTTAAACAAATTTTTTATTCATTCGTTACTAGACATAACAATCGCAAAAAGACAATCGGGGGACTTATTCCCCCTTTTTAATGCGCCAATTTGACTATAATCTAATTTTTTACTCGATAATAAGATAAACACAGTTAAATCTAATCAATCCAATATGCTTACTCTTCTGTTGTAAAGACATATAAATCACTTCGGCAGTGACAAATGCTATATTCAATAGGAATGTAATTTTCATCAAAAACCTGCTGTTTGATAATCAATACAGGTTCAGACTTTTCCACTGACATCACTTGCATAAACTCTTCATTCGGTGCACTAGCACATACCCAGTTTTTAACATGCATCGGAATAATGTTATGTGTCTGGAAAAAGGTATATAAAGATGTTTGTACATCATCAATATTATCAATAAGTGCTTTAGGAACATAGGATTGTTCAATCGATACAGGATAGTCATCAATATAACGAATACGTTTTAGAATAAAAACATCTTCATTTAAGTCAACACCAAGATACCTTGCTATTTCTGGACTGACGTTACTTAATTGTTTATTAACCCAAATTGTGTTTGGTTTCTGACCTAATATTTGAATTTGTTCAGAAAAACCTTTTAGACTTTTGAGTGAATATTCGAATGAACCATTCACATAGGTACCATAGCCTCGTGCACGAATAATAAATCCGTTATTTTCTAATATTTCTAGAGCCTTACGTATAGTAATTCTAGAAATATTGAGTTGTTGAGTAAACTCCCTTTCACTCGGTAAAAAATCACCTTTCTTCAATGTTCCTGAAGTAATTAGCTTAACAATTATTTCAACAATTTGTTGATATAAAGGTAATTTAATACTTTTATCTAATAGTCGATTTAAGTTAGAGATTAAATTATTGCTCATTATTTCCTCATTACTAATGATACGCTTTTATTAAGACTATTTGGTTTTCTTTACGATCACGTATAATTATTAACTAAACATAAAATATGTTTAAAAATCAAGGGATCAATAGCTATCTATGAAATAAATAAAACCTAGCTTTACCATTATTTGGATGATAATGATTAACTTAAGATGCTTTATTAAGTTATTTTCAAGTAAATTATTTATAGTTAATAATGATATAGCAAAATTCTAATGCACTAGAGTGAACAAAAAATAAAGAATTTATAAATAGCTAAATGCTTTTGTTAGTTTACTCAAAACAATTAAAACACGTTGTAAATCGATACCATTTATGAAATCAACAATATTAAAAATTTGAGGCGTATATCATTAAGTTGTTCCATCAAATTTAAAAATATTTTTTTACTTTGCGAAATCAAGATTTACTTTATGCACTAGAATGGTAAAAATACGAAACTATTTACCTAGATTCTAATTAGATGCAATAACGCTTTATTCAAAGTATAGATCACAGAAAACCAACTTTTAAACTAGTACGAGACAACTATTTATTATCAAGAATTCTTATGGCGTCCCCTACAGGATTCGAACCTGTGACCTACGGCTTAGAAGGCCGTTGCTCTATCCAGCTGAGCTAAGGAGACAATGATATGTTTTGTAGAAAAGACGCTGAACATTATATAAAGCTATTTTGATCCGTCAATGATTTTTAATGCTTTATCTAGTTAGGTTGACAAAATATCATCAATTCTTCCATTTCTTGAACGTTATCAGTCATAATTCATGGTTTATAATAAAATCATATTATAAAATATAATTTAAAAATATCCATTGTAAAAACAAGCTAACTTATTCTTATTTTATTGGACATAAATGACCCAATAACCCGTAATAACTTTCTCAAAGATTATAATAATAATTTATTCGTTTTACTAACTGGTTTTATTAAAAATTGTAAATTAGTCTACAGTGGGTAGCGCCCCAGACAAAGTTAGCATGTAGGACTACCATAGTTAACCCCAAAAAGCATTAAACGAGTTTATTTACAAACCATTAAATGAATTAGCTTTTATATTTTGGATAATATTCAGGGTTATTGTTTGGCGTTAGCAATTTGAGCTTTGAGCATAGCTAATCTACTTTGCCCTTGTTGCATTTTTTTTTCGGGAGATAATTCAGTTGATTGATCTTGCCATGCTAAATCATCTTGAGGTAACTCTAATAAAAATCGACTTGGTTCAACATACATTGTTTCCCCAAATTGTTTGCGTTGGCGACTAAATGAAAACGTTAATTCTCGTTGAGCACGCGTAATTCCAACATAAGCTAAACGGCGCTCTTCTTCAATATTGTCTTCATCAATACTGGTTTGATGCGGTAATAGTCCTTCAGACATACCAACAAGGTAGACATAGGGAAATTCTAACCCTTTAGATGCATGTAACGTCATCAACTGAACTTGATCTAACTCTTCTTCCGATTCATTACGTTCTAACATATCTCGCAAAGTAAACCTAGCTACAGCTTGCTCAAGCGTCATTCCTTCATCAAGATCATCACCTTGCAGCATATCATTTAACCAGCTCACTAACTGCTCTACATTACGCATCCGCATTTGCCCTGCGGTTGGTGAAGCTGATGTTTCATAGATCCAGCTTTCATAATGAATACCATGTATGAGTTCATGAATAGCATTCATAGGTTCACTATGTGATTGCTGAATTAGTGTGTCAAACCATTGAATAAATAATTTTAAAGACTCCATTCGTTTACCGGATAACACTTCTGTTAGCCCCATATCATGACTTGCTTGAAATAAACTAACACCGCGATGATTTGCCCATTCCCCAAGTTTTTGTATCGTCGCTGGACCAATTTCTCTTTTTGGTGTATTGATAATGCGAATAAAAGCATTATCGTCATCCGGATTAGTAAGTAAACGTAAATAAGCCATTAGGTCTTTAATTTCAATACGAGAAAAAAACGAAGTACCACCTGATATACGATAAGGTATTCGATACTGCATTAGCATCTTTTCAATTAAACGCGCTTGATGATTACCTCGATATAAAATGGCATATTGACCATATTGGCTATTATTAGCAAAGCGATGAGCAATCAAATCATTAACCACTTTTTCAGATTCGTGCTCTTCACTATCTGCCGAAATCACTCTTAATACTTCACCGTAACCATGTTCCGAAAACAGTTTTTTTTCAAAAATATGAGGATTATTTTCAATTAAAATATTAGCCACTTTTAATATACGTCCTGAAGAGCGATAATTTTGCTCTAACTTAATCACGGCTAATTGAGGAAAATCTTGCTTAAGTAACACTAAATTTTGTGGACGAGCACCTCGCCAAGAATATATCGATTGGTCATCATCCCCAACAACCGTAAATTTAGCTCGGTTACCCACTAATAATTTGATAAATTCATACTGACTAGTATTAGTATCTTGATACTCATCAACCAGTAAATAGCGTACACGATTTTGCCATTTTTCCCGCACTTCTTGATTGTTTTTTAATAATAAAGTAGGAAGCAAAATAAGATCATCAAAATCCAAAATACTACATGCTTTTAATTGTTTTTCATAAAGTTGATAACAATGGGCAAATAACTTTTCTTTGTTAGTTTGAGCTCTTGCCATAGCGACAGTTGCATCAATAATATCATTTTTCCAATTCGAAATGGTTGATCGCAATTGGTTAATTAAATCTTTATCACCTTCTAACCATTGCTGAGTCAGTTCTTTTAGTAAGGCAATTTGATCATGATCATCAAATAATGAAAAATTAGCTTTAATACCGAGATGGTGATACTCTCGACGCACAATATCAAGACCTAAAGTATGAAAGGTCGAAATTTTTAATCCCCGCGTCTCTTTTTTAGTCAAAGACAAAGCAATCCGCTCTTTCATTTCTCGCGCAGCTTTGTTGGTAAACGTTACCGCAACAATATGACGAGGTAAATACTCTTTAACGCGTATTAAATACGCGATTTTATTAATAATAACACGAGTTTTGCCAGAACCAGCCCCAGCTAAAACTAAGCAAGGTCCGGATACATATTCAACCGCTTGTTGTTGACTTGAATTTAAACGCACTGATTTTGACCATTAGAAAAATTGGCATTTAGTATATACTGTTTTTATAACTCGATACAAATACCGATAATTAAGCTTTTTTTAATGTTTTTTATTCAAAAATTAATGAATAAAGGCCAACGCCTGTTCAACGACTTCAATCCCCGCGCCTTTTTTATGAGCATTTTCACTGAGATAACGACGCCACTGTTTAGCACCTTTACAACCATTAAAAATACCTAGGGTGTGACGCATGATATGATTTAATTGTGCGCCTTGGGTCAATTGCTGTTCGATATAAGGGTATAAAGCTTTTATAGCTGATATAGCATCAATACTGGGTTTATCGATACCAAAAATTTGGGCATCAATTTTAGTCAGTAACAAAGGATTTTGGTAAGCTTCCCGGCCAACCATCACTCCATCAACAAATTGTAAATGATGTTTGATCTCATCAATTGTTTTTACGCCACCATTTAGCGCAATAGTTAGTTGTGGATAGTCGCACTTTAATTGATAAACACGAGCATAATCTAATGGAGGGACTTCACGATTTTCTTTTGGACTAAGCCCCGATAACCATGCTTTGCGAGCATGAACAATAAAGGTATTAGTAAAAGGTAAAAGTGTATCAATGAATTGGCGTAAAAAATCATAACTATCTAAATGATCAATACCAATTCTTGTTTTGACCGTAACGGGAATATCAACCTGATCTTGCATCGCCGATACACATCTTGCCACTAAATCAGCCTTGCCCATCAAGCAAGCGCCAAACATACCATTTTGCACACGGTCAGAAGGACAACCAACATTAAGATTAATTTCGTTATAGCCTCGTTGCTCAGCTAATTTAGCACACTTTGCAAGTGCAACAGGATCACTGCCACCTAATTGAAGGCATAAAGGATGTTCAGCTAAATTAAAATCTAAATAATCACCCTTACCAAATAAAATCGCGCCCGTTGTTACCATTTCGGTATACAACAATGTTTGCTTAGTTAATATGCGATGAAAATAACGGCAGTGCTTATCGGTCCAATCAAGCATCGGAGCTATAGAAAATTTATTTAGTGTTGAATTCATTGATATACCAGTGTTTAAGGCTGTTTTTTATCGATTATATTAAATATTATTTTTGCTTATTTTATTATATTTTGTTATATTTTTTCATTGTCAGGATCCCATACAGGCTCCCACGGCGATAGGACAAAAATAATTAAGGTTTGAAATTATGGCTCATTATATCATAGAAAAAAGAGTTCGTGCGGATGGAACTCCGCGATATCGCTGTACCGTTGTAATAAAAGAAAAAACTAAGATTATTTATCGTGAGTCAAAAACTTTCAGCAAACAGCAAATAGCAAAAACATGGGGTAACAACCAGGTATCTAAAATAGAACAATTCGGGATCCCAGAAAAAAACGACGTAACAAAATTAACTGTTGGAAATCTATTGTCGAAATATCTTTCAGATCCTAATCTAGGAGAAAAAGCAGGTCGAACTAAAAGATACGTAATTAAAATGCTAATTGAAAGCGATATAGCTAATATTAAATTAGCTGATCTTAAAACACATCACATCATAGAGCATTGTCGAAGTCGAATAGAATCAGGAACACAGCCAGCAACAGTTAGTCATGATGTGAGTTACATTAAATCAGTACTAGAGGCTGCTCGCCCAGTGTATGGTATTAATATCGATGATACTGTAGTAAAAGATGCACGCCCATTATTGATACAAATGAATTTGATTGGTAAAAGCCAACGTAGGACTAGACGTCCGATCAATGATGAGCTAGAACAACTAATAAATAAACTAAAAAAGCGACAGTCACACAAAAATTCAAAGATCCCATTTGTTGATATTTTAAATTTTTCAATATTGTCTTGTATGCGAATTAGTGAAGTATGTTCACTCAGATGGGATGATATTAATTATGAGCAAAAAGCTATCTTAGTTAGAAATAGAAAAGACCCAAGAAAAAAAATAGGTAATCACATGTTGGTCCCTTTACTTGGTGACTCATGGAATATATTACAATCTCAACCAAAAGATGAAGTTCTGGTTTTCCCGTATAATTCAAGCTCGGTTACTGCTGGATTCCAACGAGTTAGAAATGAACTAGGTATTCAAGATTTGCGTTACCATGATTTGCGAAGAGAAGGAGCAAGCCGTTTATTAGAACAAGGCTTTTCAATAGAAGAAGTTGCTCAAGTTACTGGGCATCGTAATTTACAAACACTTTGGAATATTTATATTAGTTTATTCCCAAATTCATTGCATAATAAATTTGATAAAATAAATAGTCAAGATAAGTAAAGCTTGAAATTGATATAGCGACCGAAGCCGCTTTTTCTAATACTTCAAGGATGCACCGTCAGTTTTAATTGCTCGTCTAATAATTGCTTTAATTACGTTACTACTAACATTGTAAGTTTCAAAAATATCAGTTGCTTGCCAGTTTTTCCATGATAAACAATTATCTGTTCGATCTCCGTTTCGTCGTCCGTTTGCACTTTCAACATCTCGTATAATTTCCTTTAATAGAGTTAATTCTTTCATATTGTTTTCCTTATTAGGGCCGTAGCCCTAGCTTATTCTGATTTATTCGGCTGAATTAAGTATTTTTAATTCTTCAATCTTTACACCTGTGTCGCTTAATGTATAAAGACGCTCTAATAGAATTTTTTCAATTAATCGAGCTTCTAAACCTTTTTCATTGATAAATTCGTTATATAAAGATTGAATAGCATCTGAAGCAGAATCAATTTTTTTTGTAATGTCATCTAATTTTTTATCTAATTGTCTACGTTCCATTTTCTCCACCTGTGTTGTTTGTTTCAATGACTACACAGTAACTCTCGTCAAAAATGAAGTCCAGTTATTTTTATACCTTTTTTGATATTTTTATTATAATTAATATTTTTATTTATTTTGATAGATTTTAGTTGATTTAAATATCATATTTGATACAATTATAAAAAATGATACACGGAATTACTGAAATGTTTACAATACGAACGCATGATGACGCAAAAGAGGAAATTTTAAATTTACCAGCGGTGTTACGAGGTAAAACAATCGACCTGATTGAAAAATTGCAAACAGTGGGACAACTTAGAATGCCATTTAGTAAATCATTGGGCGGTGGATTATTCGAGTTGAGAGTTATCGAACGCAACAATATTGCTCGTACTATTTACGTGTATCAACATTCAAAAACTATTTATTTATTACATGCATTTGTTAAAAAAACACAAAAAACACCAGCAGACGCACTAAAAACAGCTAGAATCCGATTAAAGGAGATGATTGAAAATGACGACTAAAAAACATAACACACCATTTAGTGAGATTAAAAAACATGCGCTGGCCGACCCTGTTGCCAGAGCTGCATATAACGAATCAGACAAAACATGGAAATTACGAGAGCTGTTAATTAAATCTCGTGAAATTGCTGGATTATCACAAACCGAGCTAGCTGAACGATTAAATTTGCCAGCCTCAAATATCAGCAGAATTGAGAAAAGTCCAGACTGCACTAGCATTAAAACAATTTTTAAATATTTAGACGCTTGTAACGTTGATATTGATTTTGTTCCGCATTTGCAAAAATTATAAAAAATTTTAAAACCGTAACTCATGAGCTAATAAAATAACTAATTTTACTAGCTCGGAGTTACAATGTCGTTTTTATCATCACTATTTAAATTAAATATATCAACACGCAGAACCGTCAATAACTGGTTAGACGAATATATTAAAATTCTCGCTGAACGCAATCTAAAACCAAAAACAATCGAAATTAAAAATTATTTAATAGTCGTAATTCGGCAGCAAATCGGCAATAAAAATATACGAGATATAATCCCACCTGATATTGCTAGAATAATAAAAATTTATACAGACCAGGACAAAAATCCATCGGCAAAATGCATGTATCACCTGTTGCGAGACGTATTCAGAGAGGCGTACGCACGTGGTTGGAATGACAGAAATCCAGCTGAACCAATCAAATGCCCTCGGGTCACAGTGAAACGTTCTAGAATTGTTTTAACTGAATTCAAAAAATTAATTGATGCAGCGGACAAAAATGAAAAATATCACTATATGCGCGATGCAATGCTAACAGCTCTAGTGACCGGGCAACGGCGTTCTGATGTTGTCACAATGCAAAAATAACATTATTACAACGCGCTATAAAATATAACGTGGCAACAGATGATGAAAAACAATTACTAGAACAACTAGAATTATTTACGATTAATGTTGCACGAATTGATGTATCAGATGTTGATGCAGTGTTTCCAAAAATGCCCGAATAACTATTCGGGCTGTTTTGGCCATTCAATATCTAATTGATTTGTATCAACGCGAATAACTAAAATTCGATATTTTTTCCATTGTTTTAGCTGCTCGTCCTCGTTTGATTCGCACATATCTAAATCAATAATGTCCTGTAAAATAGCTATTTTTTCATTTGACGTTGCTAATAATAAATTTTTAATAGATTCGTTTTTTTGAATTATAGCTGTATTTTTTTTGCTTTCATCTAATACCCAGTTTTTTGTTTTTTTGTCCCACATACAAAATTCGAATGGCTCTAATAACGTAAATCCATCACGAATCGGTCCTAAATAATCAATTTCAACGGATGATTTTGTTTCGATATTGTACGCTGTTTGTCCGCGATTGTTTTCAATTAACACCCATTCGCCATTTTTACAGCATGGCCAAAATCCATGTTTTTCAGGGGGTGGCGTTCGCAGAGCATTATCTGGTGGTAATGTGTCGGCGTTTGCGTCTAATTGGTGTGTGTACGGTTTTAATTTGTTTGTATTATCATAATAATAATTAATCATAAATTCTCCTATTTTTGTTACCTACTCGACAGGTAGGTAGTGTTCAGCCCGACGCAATTAGAAACATTACGGGCAAATTTTTGGCGTTCAGAACACCAGATAACAACTTATTTCGCCTCGATGAATCGTGGCCAGATGATTCTACGATCTGTCCTAAAAACCGTGGAAACGGAATGGCGATAAATGTTTTTGATGCGTCGCGTGCAGTCCCGACCGGTCCAGAAAACACGGTGATAAACACAGGTAGGACACCGGTTATCTATCTCGGAGTTTAAACACCAAGATAAATCACTGGCGTTCTACCAATATTTAAAACAGTGTTTTCTGGACCAGTTGGAACAAAATTTTCGGCATTAAACGCAATACCGCCGAATGAGATTTGTTCGTTATTCAACTGACCATATCTAAATGAATTTTTTTTATGAATTCCGGAAAACACCCCGTTGGCGACCGCGGGATATGAGCCATCCGCAGTGTCACCGTGAAATATAATTTCGCCGTAAATGTTTCTAATTGCGTCGGGCTGAACACTACCTACCTGTCGAGTAGTTCCATCAACTGCTCGCTCAAAATAGCCTCGCCCGTCTGGCGCAAACGCTGTCGGAACGTTAATATATTGTTTCCCGTTTATTGTTTTAATAGTTATGCCGTGATCGTGTTTGTAATTATTAGAAAAATTATTTAAAACCCGACCCTGCGGAGAATCTAACAGATAATTATCTCCATTTCTAAAATAGCAACCAAACGGCAGCTCGTTAAATCTATATGCAGATAACCACTGCTCTCCAACTCTATATCCTGTCGATACATTTTTACCTACCTCATAAATAGGTTGGTCACTCGGCGTTAATTTTGCCGGTAAAAAACATTCTCGGAGCTGCTGTTCTGTTAATGTGCCGACATCTGCTGCAGATAGCTGAATATTCCCTGTTTTCCCGTTCACGCTCTGAACTGGCACGGTTGGAATTAATGTAGAAACATTTTCAATCTGTTTTTTTAAATAACTGGTTCGATTTGCTAGCTGTTTTGCCTGTAGGTTATCAATGCCATCCTCTCCACCCATAACCGGGTCTGTCGTTTCTAACTGATAAATACCCGGTTCCCATTTGTCAATCTCTTTTACATTAGCCATTCGCTATTTCACCTCTATTGTAAATACCATTTCTATGTTCTATTTTTCCGTTATGTCGCATCGCCGCTGCTCGATAATCCAATTTAACTAATTGACAGCGTTCCGGTGCATATTCCGGAATGGCGCGTTTTAATAATTCTGCTAAATCGTTAGTAATTGGCTCATGAAAAATTATGCTATAACACGGCCAAGTCAAACTAAACCCACCGTGATTTTTATACCCGTTTCGATTGTGAGAGCCGTCACGATAGCGAATTCCCGCACCCTCAATAATGTCAACCTCACCAAACCCCAGAGCACGGATAATGTTGCGGACAGCCCACGGTGTTCCCTTTTTTTGATGCAATTTTGTTGCGATTTTTAATAACTCGCGTTTTGCAGTTAATGATTCTGCTAATTTCCACAGCCACTCATGAGTTAACGAAAAATGCCAGGCTAACGACGATAACAACGGCTCAACTGCAGTATCTATTTGTGAATAGATATCAACATTTAAAAAATCGTGTTCAGTTTTTTTTATAGATTCGTCTATAGATTGGCTGATATTTTGAATTGTTTTATCATGATTAATGCTGCTCGGCAGCATGTCATTAAACCGCATTTCATTTAGTGAAATGCTAGACATATAATTCCTATTTTTTATTCAGATTCGGTACCGCCAAAATTAATACGGTTTTGATTTTCAACAAACGAACAAACCTCGTTATCAGCTAATACGCGATAATTCATTCCGGTTATTTCAATTCGTTTTGCTCCAGCTGATTTGCATCGATGAATCAATTCATCAGGGTTTATATCTCGACCCATTTTTGTTGACTGCCAAAATTCATATTTTTTAACTGCTCGTTCAATATTTTTAGCAATGATTGATTGTTGTGATAAATTTGTGTCTGATAAATACCAGGTAATAGAGTAATTTTGATTTACAGCAACGGCAGGTTCGACATCAACAGTATCGGTTAACGGTCGGATCTCGTCGTCATTCAATGTTTTTTTTACTAATGCTATTTCAGTCGAATCAACAGCAGGGATTTTTCCATCCGTTAATAAAACACTCACTCGAACAATACCCGGTTTTGGACGCTCTACAGCAACATCGATAATATTTTGATGAGCTGATAGCGCATGATATCGATATGCGAGTTTTGGGCCAGCAACTGAGAATTTTTCTGGTGCTAACGAGATTCGTTCTCGATATGCGTCATCACGTTCGACATCTGCACCACCCGCAGTTTTTGTTATATTTTTAATACTGGTTATATATGCTATCGGGTCGATAAATTTATCAATTTGACCGATTTCAATATTGTTAAACAGTTTTCCAGCTAACAGACATTGAACATTAACTGACGCAGATAATTCACCAGCTGGTATTTTAATCTCTGCGAGCGTTTCAAATATTGCAGTTCCGTCACTAGTAACGCGGGTACCGGCAGGGACAACAACATCAAATTCTAATGATTGGTTTATTGAAAACTCAACAATACATCCAGAAAACGATTCCGGACGTCGATATGTTGCTAGCATCGCACCAATGTGATCTAAATGTAGACCGTTTGCATATCGTAACAATGTTTGTTGTGCTGCTATGTTATAAATCGAGCGCTCGTGTGAGATTCGATATGCTAACGTAGTTAAAAATAGACGAATCGGATCACCCGGATACAACACAGTTTTTGCAATACGCTGATAATCATCAATGATTTGTCTCTCAATTTTTTTTGCATCAGTATCAGTAAAATCAACGTCATCTAATAACATCAATTCATTGTATGACGTCATAGTAATACCCCATTTTTAATTTCAATTCTGACAATCGGTGTTAACGAACCATTCATTGCATCATTTTGATTTGTAGTAAAATTGATTTCGACAACATTTACCCGAGGCTCATATTTCTCGATTTGATTTATGATTTCCTCCCGATATTTGACCATTGCCTGTAGTTGAGGTGTATCAATTAAATCAGGATTTAAACCAAAATTGCGATCTAAATAGAGCGTACCGCGCATAGTTGTTAAAATCATTCGAATATTTTGCACAATTTCATCACGACCACGCGCGCCGATTTTTATACTACTATTATCAGCAGAAACAATAATGCTATTCATCGCTATCATCTCCATGATTTTCAGTCGGTGCAGGGGTCATCGGACGTTCGCTGGATGCGGGTGGTGAACCAGGTAATCGCTGTGGGCCACCTTTTCCGGTTTCCCCCCGCCTCGCTTCATCTTCACGTTGTGCTGTAGATGCATTATTCGAATATGAATCGATATATTCAGTTAATGTCAACTCAACATCGGCAAATAAAATCGCGCCATTTTTTCCAACATGAGTGAGCGTTTCTTCAAATTCGCGTAATGTAAATTTTCCGAGATTTCTAGAGCCTATTATTAATCTATTTGCTGTACCAGCCGATTTAATTTTATTTAATAACATTAAATCACGTTCCGGTTTAGCGTACGTCCGATTTAGTTGAATATTAAATGTGATCTCGTCAAGTTCTTCGCCCGTGAATTCAGATATCGGTTTTGAGCCAGCGACCTCATGATCTGCAAATTTAGCTGCTGAACGACGAGACAATTCGTCAAACGTTTTAATATGTGACGCGCTAACCGAGAAAACAATATCACCGAATGAGCCAATACCAAATGAAATACCAAAATCACTAAGAGTAAAATTTAAAAAATCAGAAATACTTGGGCTTGAACTACTACCGACAAAACTCATATATTTGACCCCGACACCCGCCCCTGAGCGGTAATATTAGCGTTTGTTGTAATATCGTTTGTTGATGAAATTTTTCCGGTTATCGCCATATTTTGTGAACTAATTTTAGCAACAACAGCACCACCAGCGACAACTGTTAGATTTCCCGTTATTGTGACATCTCCTTTTAATTGAATATCTGGACATTTCACAGTCGCTGACGTTGCAGCATCAACTAATGCTGTTGATGTTGTTTTTACATCGACAGGGCCTTTAACATCAGCTGTTAAAGTGCTGGTTGATTTGTCATAATCTAAAACTGTGCCGTCCTCGAACGTCCAGTGCATAATTTGATTCAATGAATCAATTGGAGCCGAATTTTTTGCATTATAAAATGTACCAACAATAAAACCGTCACTATGACCGGTTGGCATCATAATACATAGAGCATTACAGCCGACGTCTGGCGGTGCTTGATATCTATTTTTATTAGCATTACTAACTAAAATATGTAAATCATATGAGACGATATTATCAATATCAGAAAACTGAACACGCGCGGTGTTATTTTTGTTAACCGAAACGATAGTTCCCCAACGTATCAACTGTTTCAATTCTTCTGTAGTATTCATTAATAACCCAAAACGCCTCTTATTTCTATCGATGTTTCCAAACCGGTGGAAACAGACCATGAGTGAGAAACCTCTTCGATAACCCATGTACTATAATCCCATACGCCAAACCCACTAATCCCGATTGTCAAACCAGCTCGCAGATAGAGATTACCAACATAAGTTAAAGATCCGGTGATTTCACGTGAATTTTTCCCGCGAAGACTTGATTTGGCTAGATTTTCAGCTTCAGCTAGATTACTGCAGCGTCGATTAATTTTTAAAACCTTGCCTACTTTAGGTTCACTAATTTCATTTTTATCGCTACCATTTTTTGATTGATTAGCAGGCGTAGTTATAACCATTCGCGTTTCCGGATCTATCTTGACCTCACCACCAGATTTTGATTTTGAGTCGTCTTTACCTATAACCCCAGAACGACCGTCTGGGGTGTATTGGTATGTAACTAATTTTCCGGTTTTACTATCGAGAAACTGAACTTGACATGCGGAATAAATATCAGCACTCGACGCACGAAACGAGTGACTAATAAACCCGTCCGCATTTTTTGATAATGTTAACGACACCTCTTTAGCATCATATAACCGTTCCTGGTACACGATAATTTTACCGTGCGACAATCGGATATTGACGCCAATGTATTCTGCAACTTTCAACAAAAATTCGAGATCAGACTCGTTTTTTTGGTCAAATCTGTCAATCACCGGGTCATAATCACTATCAAAAAAAACCGAAAATCCGTGACGTTCAGCTATTTCATTAACTAGTCCAGATAATTTGAAATTTTCCCAGGCTTTGCTGTGTGATTCACCACGTATGCTCGATGTAATACCAACCGATAGCGCACCGATTGTAAATGTTGATGTTGGCCCGCTGTCAGTTAAATCATCAATTTCAAACGAGCCACAGTTTAGCATGTAATAATCATTTGGCTGATTCCAGTTTTCAGTGATGATTTGTGCGCATAATGTTGCACCGCGTTCTGGAAACCAACCGTTCGACCAAATTCCGGTCGTATTTTCAACAGTTATATTTAGATCGTCAGATTCGCCATTTTTTGCACGTTCAGTAAATGAAAATGATTCAATGAAATTTGATATATCGTGTGTGATATCAGTGTCATTATACGTTAGCACTAGCCGTGTTTTACGAGGATCACTGGATAACCAATTTAATGCATTATCAACAAAATTTTTAACATCATTCGTATCAATCATCCCACGGAGCCCTTATTGAATTACTGTTAACACGAGGTGTTTCAGGAATAATCAACTGAATACCAGCTGTGAAAACTATTGTGTTTGCGTGTGCAGGATTTGCAGCAATTAAAATATGCATCAATTTCTCACTACCATAGATGTCATGAGCTAAAATATCCCACGTGTCGCCCTGACGCGTCGTGTATAGCCATTTCATTAAAACACTCCCACGCGTTTTCGTTGATAGTTATAGTTTTCAAATTCCTTCATAAAACTACGTTTCTGTTCATCTAGTATTTTTTTGAGTTTTTTCTCAATTTCATCACTATTTGAAACGCCGTTAATTGTTATGGTTGGATTAAATGACGGACTAAATGACGTTTTTTGATTGTTGTTATTAATTGTTTGAGCTAAACCATTTGTTAGTTCATCGATTAAACTAAAATTCCGGTTTTCTGTTATCAGTGATGATAATTTTTTCTGCGCATTTGAAAAAAAATCACCCGCATTTTTTTGTGCGTTTGTAATGAATTCCGTTGTATTACGAATAAAATTATTAACATCAATAAATGGCTCACTCGCACCCGAATAATCAGTTTTAGAGGCGATAACATTAATTTTTTGCGTAACAGGTGAACTCGTTAAATTTTTAGCTGTAGAATACGCACTATTATCAGCAACAGGATTTAAATTTAACCCCATTATTTTTGCTGATTGCATCAATAATTGTTTTCCGCGGGCTGGTTTGGTTAACGGAATAACCGCCTCGGGACCATCCTCGCCGATTTCAGCTATTTGACGATGACGAACAATTGCACCATTGGCATGATGAGCGTCAACATCGACACCCGCATTTGCACGAACTGCATCGACATCAACTCCAACGGTTTTGAATCCGCTTTTTAGCCATCCTGGCATCCAACCAGTAAATGTATCAATAACTGCGCGTTTTATTGATTCCCATGTATTAACAATACCGTCGCCGAATGATTTAATGAATTTAGCACCCGCATCAATCAGACTAATGCCAGAAAAATATTTAAAAATCCCATCAATCGCATTCATTACGAGCGTTACGGGATTGAAATTTTTTAATAAATTCAAAATCCCATTGATAAAACCGTCGTCAAATAATTTCGTAATACTCGCAAATTTTTCGGAAAAAAATGTCTTAACACCGTTCCACATGTTTTTTATATATGCAACAATTTTGTCCCAGTTTTTATACAGAAAATATCCAGCTGCGACTAGTGCAGCGATTCCGGCAATAACCAGTCCGATGGGGTTTGCGAAAAGAGCCAGCCCAAATCTAAATAGAACAGGAATAACTTTTTTAAACGATTTACTCAACCCCAGTGCTGCTTTTCCTGTAGTTTTTAACCAGCTCGCAAACTGAATAGATTTTATACCAAGAAATAATTCGCCGGAGTATTTTAGAATTGGAGTCCAGCCACCCATCGCATCAGCTGTTTTATTAATACCGTTCCAAACCCCCGTTAAAAAATTTTTAATTTGTGGCAAAATCGCTTTAAATTTTTCGAGAAATTCAGCTATTTTGTTTGAAATTAGCTCACGATTCGCTGTGATCCATTTTGCTAATGACTGAATTAATGGCGTGATGACCGGAATTAGCTGTTTGCCGATTGTGTTAGTCAAACCTCTGGCTGATTTTTTTAGTAAATCCAGACTATCGCAAAATTCGGCGCCAGCAACAGCCTCGTCATTGCTAAACGTCATACCAAGCTCATCAGCTTGAGTCATCAAGTCTTTTATTGATTCACTCCCGCCTTGAAGTAACGGGATCATATCAGCGCCAGATTTACCAAAAACCGCCATTGCTAAATCTGATTTGTAAATCCCCTCGGGCATTTTTTTAAACGTGTCAGACATTTCAAGCATGACCTGATCTGCAGTTTTTAATTTTCCCGCACTATCACGAATATTAACGCCCGCCCGTTTAAACGCCAGCTGTGCTGATTTGTTGCCAGTAGCTGCAGATGCTATTTGCTGGTTCAATTTTAAAATATTTGCGCCGAATTGCTCGGTTGAAACACCGCTCATATTTGCAGCATGTGATAATTGACTCAATGTTTTTGCTGAGATCCCCGCTTTTTGTGACATTTTGTCAAACTGATCACCCGAGGCTGCAGTATTTTTAGCAATTAACATTAACGCGGGGATAGTTCCAGCAACGCTGCCGATCATTGCAGTTTTAACAGCTTTGAGAGGACCAGATAACGCGCTAAACTGTTTACCGAGAGAACTTGCGGATTTTTTTATGCTATCAATATGTTTTGCTGTTTCGCGCGCGGCTTTAATCAACGACTGATCTAATTTTCCTTTCATGATCCACGACAGCATCATGTTAGACGATTTAGCCATTTTTAGTTTCCTGCAATTTGTTTACCTTAACTGTTACGTTAATCCATTTCTTCAGCATTAACAGCGGTTGTTTTAAATAAAAATCAGAGGATGTATTATTTGCTCGTGATAACATCACAACTATTGTCATAATATCGTCAGCAGAAACTCTACCAACTACTCCATCAAAAAATTTTGAGTCATCATTGTAATGACCGAGAGGTCTTTAATTGATAATTGTTTTAATGTTTCAACGGGCAACTTTGCAGCACGTGCAGAGATATGCATCAAATATGTTTTGTTAAATTCCGCTGGACCAGCAACAATATTTCCACGGGACAGCATTTCAACTTCAGCATTTGCAATGTCATTACCGGTGAGACTGGAAAAATCCAAATCGATTGATTCATATTCAACGCCATCAATTGTTTTAGGCCGTTTTAATTTGTAATTAACAACATCAGATTGATGTGTTACGTCAGCATTTTTTTCTGTTGTTTTGCTCATAATTAAACCTGTAAAAAAATAGCCCGACTAGCGGGCAAAGGGAAGTAAATGAATAAAATTAAAGACCAATCGCTTTGCGAATATCAGAATTTTCGTCTTTACCATTAACACGATAAATGCAATTTAGCGGGTCGATTTCAATAATGTCTTTACCGTCATAAATTTCTCGATAGTACAGCACCGAAAATTCAACAGAACGATCCTGAGTTTCACCAGGAACAAACTTTCCAACCGTGTTGGTTTTAGGAATTGCTCGATATATCAATTTCTGTTGTTTAATCACTAATTGACCCGTTTTTGGATCTGTGTCCTGAATTGCCGACCACAACTCAATGTGATGCGCCTCCTGTGTCAAAATTGAATAAATTTGAGGCGTAACATCATTTAAAGTTAATGTCATCGACATCGCTTGAACTAATGTTTTAACTGGAACTTCAACAGAACCTCCAATACCAGCCCCTTTCATTTCAGCAACAACCGCAGAAATTGCCGGAGCATCATGCTGTGTAGTGCCGAGAAAATCTTTGCCGTCTTTGTAAATTTTGTAATTAACTACTGCCATTTTGAATTACCCAAATAATGTTGAGAGATAGTCTGGATCATACTCGAGACTAAATTTAATACGCTCTGCAGGAGACTGCGTACCCCAGTTGATATGAAATTGAACCATTCCGTCCATCAAATCTAATGTACTGTTCTCGCTCTCTAAAAACTCGATACGTCCTCCGAGTATGTAGCCTTTAGCTGTGTAGCTATTTAGATTAATTTGCTCACTGTTCATGATTGTTTGAGCGAGTCTGTGACCAATCGGTTCGTCCACTTTTTGCCACCACGTCAAAATGAGTTGATTACCGTACCAGCCGAACATTCGGCGATTAGAGATCATCGTGTCTTTAATATCTGTAACATCAGGAAAACACGCAGTGCGATTTCCCCACAATTTCCATCCGCCAATAAAATTCAACGCTGTAACAATCCCGTTTGAATTTAAATAATTTGCCTCGTCTAGTTCGAGCCACAGCTCATTAACGTTGTCAGCCGTTGCTGCTTGCATTTGCAATAATTTATTCGACGGACTCGCATACGGCACATCATCGTGATTAGCGTCAGTGTCAGCAATAACACCTGCGCATAATGTTGATAATCTGATAATTTGATTATTAAAAACCGCTCGTGGCCAACAAACTATTAAATCCTCCTGAACTAGATTATTTTTTATTTTGTATTCAGGAACACGAGAATAATCAGTCAATGACGGAGGTAAATCAGCAACAGCAACGGCTCTAAAAATACCGTTAATCGACCCTGATTTTGTAGCCATTATTGCAGCAACAGACGGGTTATCACTGAAACCGGGTGCACAAATAATACCAGGTAGGACTCTATACTGAGAAAATACACGATCGACGAGCTGAATACCGGTTGTTTTGCCTGTGTTAAAATCAACACCACCAATGCATTCATTTACGGTGACCAATTCCGGCGCTGCATATGTATATGTTGCGTTGATAGATGTTGCTGTTTTTAATCGACCTGTTTTTGATACACTAATTTTACCGGTGATTTTATTTAACGAATAGTCAACACCGTCAACACATTCTAAACCGTCTGACGTTGTTAAAACACATTGAATTAAATCACTGTTAGCTAACTGACCTGTTTCGTTACTTAATGCGACAGATTCGTCAGTAACCGCTTTTTTATGAACAGCCGGATCAAATATATTGATAAACACAACAGGTGCACACGCATATAAAACAAACATAGTATATGCTGCCTCAGATAACCCCCATTTTTCAAAATCATCGTTTTGTGTGTAACCCAGTGCACGTACAGCAGCAGCATTGTTATGACATAAAACGACATCACCGTTTTTAGCTGCGCGTGATTGATCTGATAAACGATGAATTGGAGCGCAACCGATAAAAACTGGAATTGACGCAGAAATTTGTCGAGCGGGAATAATTGAAGTCGGTATTTGCTGAACTTCAACGCCGTGATAAAACGCCATTAGTTAACTCCTTTTTTACCATTAATATAATTCTGATAAACATTTTTATAGCACTCTGCTAAAAATGTATTACCGTTGCGAATACCTGTTCTAGACTCTGCCACGTCATCAATAGAAACAAACAATGCTGCAAAATTGGCATCGCTCTGTTGCCGTGTTGCGATTTCTGGCGGTGTTGAGCCGTTAAATATAGAACCTGTAGTTATAGTGATGCCTTGGCCTGACATTGTCGGACCCAGATAAATTTTTTGAGACATAAAAACCTCTATGAAAATGTTTGATTTAGTTCAGTTTTAGGAACGCTAATTTTTCGCTGAAACGTAGTGAGAGCAACAGCAGCAAAATACGGCGCATCAGACTGCAGACCGGCTTCGTATGGGTCAATAGATTTCGGTAAACCAAATGTAGATTTAATTTCATCATCGTGATAAAAATAATTTTTACCCCAAAATTGATATTTTTTAATAAATAGCGTAATTCTATCCATTAAATTAACGACCTCTTCGATTCCACGTTCGTATTTTTCGTAACTATCTGAAACATGAATACCGCAAATAATTGCAATGTTAATAATTTGCAGGCATGGCTCATCGTTAGATAACGAAATTTCTAGCGGACGAATTAAAATAAATGGCACATCGCTGTCGGTTTTTTGTTGAGTTCCAGCGTTTGTGGGCATTGAACCTGTTTTGGGTGGAAGTTGGCCAATCATGATATTGGGTTTAGCTCGATGTAATTGATTGCCAGTCGGATGCTCCAGATACCACTCGTCAAGCTCGTCATTTAATCGTGTTTTTAATTCGTCGATTAATAAATATGATGACATTATCTAGCCCCCGTTTTATTGAGCCATCGTTCCATTTGTTGATTAAATCGTGTCGCAAACCGTTCTTGTGCCTTAAACTGAACAGTATCAGTGATATGTTTCCGACCGGCAAATTGAGGTATTGACGGCCCAAACAATTCCTGCAGTTTTTCACGTCCAGATGACGTTAAAACACCCCGTTGTCGTTCAAAAATTCCGACATGTCCCGATTTCATCGTCGCAACAAATGCATGCTGAAACGTAATAGTTTTTTGACCCAAACTGACCGATAAACTACCAGGAGACAGCCCCTTTTTACTGTTTTTTGGTTTTTTAAATTTGTATTTAAATTTAGCTAAACCAATAGGATTACCAGTTATTTCGACACGTGCATTATGCGTTTGCCCTGACGAACTGGCTTTGATGACGGTGAATGACGAAAAAACCTTTTTCCTGACTATTCCACTTTCTTTGACTATCAGCTTTGTACCGTCTGTGCGCATACCAGCTAATGCGCGATTAGTCGCATCGGCAACCACTTTGTCAGCCTTATCACCTAGTTTTTTTAAAACTGAACTGCTAATTCGTGACTGACCAGCGTCAATTTTCATCGTTATCATGACGTTAATCGCTCTAATCGAATAACTAAATCATTTGTTAGCGTTTGAACTGATGCAACTCGCCACATCTGTCCGTCGATGTTAACGCGTTCGCGCGATGTCGGCGCAGGCGACAATGAGTTAATATCACAACGATAAATAACGGTTTCTGATTCAATACCGTGTGTGAACTGTGTTGACTCAGTTGGTGTTTCGTCAACAACGGTTAACGGATAACCGTTCCACTGAATAGAAAATGCAAACTCATTTTTGTTAAAAAATACATTTGCATTATCGAGCTGTAACTGTTGTTTAAAATCACTCATCGTTATCAGATTCATCATCAATCAACAATTGACGTAATTCATCGTCAGATTGTTCTGCTGTGAATTCAATTGCACGAGCTGTCAATTCTAATTCGAGCTGTTCGCGAGATAGTGAATTGATATCTAAATCATCATCGTCTGATTCGTCTGCATCATTAGATTTTTCTAATAATGAATTACGATAATCAGAAACTAACTGTTGTAATTCAGCGATTTTTGCGCCTTTTGCAAAACTAACACCGGCAGCAGTTAATTCTGCTGCGCACTGCGATTTTGTCATTTCAGCTACTGACAGAACCGAATTTGAATTATTTTGATTTGCTGGATTACTATTCTCTGTAACGAACGACGCGTAAACTTCTGCTACTCCAAGACGAATTAATCTGTCGGCCTCTGCCTCAGTAATACATTCGGGTATAGCTAAAACTGTATCAGCAGGATATTCTTCATTATTATGAAAAACGGGACCAATTAATTTTATATATTTTTTAGACATAAAAATCCTTAAAAGTGGGGTCACGTCCCCACTTTAAATTTGCTAATTAGACAATACTCGTGCACTAATAAATGCATCAACTTGATAGAGGTTGGGCAGTGGTGCTGACTCTAATTGAACATAACGAGCGCTGCCATCCTGCTCTACCCATGAGAATGGAAAACGTGGCATCGCGTCGAGAGAGTTTAAATTTTGAATCATACCGTATAACATTTGACATCCGGCTGATTTACAACCAATAAGAACAACATCATCAGGAATTAATGATTCAACTTGTCCGGTAACTGGATTTCGATATTTTTCGCTGTATGTATAAATAGGAATGTTTGACGGAGCTAAACAACCATGGAAAATTACGCCTTGATCAGCCTGAGCTTGTTGCTGAGCAATATTAATCTCACCGAGATGATAATTTCGAATATCCAAACGTTCTTTAACTTTTTCATTATCAATAATAGCACGCAGCGCTTTTTTACCCGAAATTATAATTGTTGGAGCCATTCCAGATCGTTCCGCTATTCTGTCTGACCAGTCGTCCAAATCATACATAGGATCACCTTTTTTATCCCAGCAGCGATCACCTGAGAGGGTTACGAGTTGACGACCGAGTGTATAACCCAAATCAATTTTAAAATCATTGGTGTGCCCTTTTACATAAACAGAACCATTCACAAGAGCCTGCGACGCCATGACCTCCTCAAGTCGAACCAAACGATCATCTAAATGCATTAACCCTTGACCTAGTAGACGCTGTTCTCGTTGAACGGGTGACAACGGAGCCGAATAGTCCTCGCCGAATAATCGAGTGACAGTATCGTTCGGGCGAATAACCTTAATTTCTTTAGAGTAACACGGTGAAACGGTTCTTGTTTCAAAACCGGCATCTTCAACAAGACGCCCTTTTTCTAATGGGTGTACATATGCAGCGATATCTCGATCACCCTGTTTGATATCGATATCAACTGTTTTAGTATCAAACGTTTTGATACTTGAAAAAAATGTGTCTAACAAAAATCGTTTTGGGGCATGACATTGTTCAAGTGCTGCAACGAGCATTCGAGGTTCATAAATATTGAGTTTTGACATTAACTAAAATCCTTATTTTATTATTCATGTTTAGGGGCTGGCGACGTGTCAACAAAAAACAAACCCAGTTTTCTTGCTGTATCAATATGTTGTTCAACAGTATCGTTACCACCAAAAATTAATGCGCGTTTGTTGAATTCACCCGTTAGATAAACAACGCCTCCCGCAATGCCGGCTGTTGCATCAACCTCGTGAGCTAAAATGCCATACACAACATTTGCATTAGTTGAACTATCAACTAATACGCATTCACCTGATTGATTTTTAGCTAATACTGCCCCCATGGGGTAAATTAATCCTGCTGCGAGTTTAACTTGTTCAGTTGTTTGATGTTTATAACCAGCGACCAGATTATTCGGTTTAAATTTATCTAAAAATTCCATTATTTTTTCCCCTTTATAACGGCTCTAGCACCAGCTGCAACATTTTCTAAAAATGATTTTTTTGCTACTACTTTACTATCATGATCGGTAATAGCAGTAGATGTTGGTACTCTATAACTAGCATCTGACGCATAATCATCAGATAGTTTTGAACGTTGCTGTTGTTCAGCTCTCAGAACAGCATACGATGTTTGTTCGGCTGTTAATTGCTGATAATATTTAGCACTACGAATTAGTTTGTTATGGCCGACGATGTTCAAATCGTCGATACTAGCGATTCTGTTTCGTTCGCGACGAGCACCGCGTTTAATGATTGCACGATAAAGATTTGGCTGTTTACGAGCTAGCGCATTAATTGCTTTTTTAGCTGCTGGACTCTCCTCGTCATCGTCTTTTTTTTCATCTTCGACATTATCATCTTCTGCTGATTCGTCGAGCTTATCGTCATCGTCATCTTCAGCTAAGTCGTCTTCGTCTTCTTCAGCATCTAAATCTTTTTCACTTTCATCAGCTGATTGACGATCATCTTCAATATCATCCGCGCCTTGTTTATCTAATTCGTCGTCTTCTGACGCTCGGCCAGACGCTTTCAACGAAAAGTTTTGTTTATCTCGTTTTGCTTTAACACCCATATTAGGTACTCCATTAATATTGTTAGTATTTTCTGTTGATAGTTTTGCTATTACATCTCGATAACTGCTGATTTCATCTGCCAGACCTCTCTTTACAGCTTCTTCGGCTAAGAAAGTCCCGCCCCGCCCAAAATCGGCCAGAACTTTATCTCGCGTAACATCTCGAAATTCTGCAACGTCATCGATAAATATGTCTGCTAATCCATCTATGTGTTTTTGTAACTCAGCACGACCATCGTCCTGTGTTGGATCCAGGCGTTTATTTGGTGATTGTGATGAAACAACTTCGTAATCAGTTAAACCTGCTGCTGTTCGAGCTTTGCTATCATCAGTCCAAGCAGCAACAACACCGATACTACCCAGCGTTGCTGTTTTATCTGCATAAATACGACTTGTTGCTGACGCTATCCAATATGCTGCTGAACACGCCATTCCGTGTACGTACGCAACAATCGGTTTGATTTCGCACGCTTCATCTAAATAATTTGCAAATTCATGTATTCCAGTAACTTCGCCTCCTGGCGAGTCAATCCGCAAAACAATCGCTTTTATTGAATCGTCATAAAGAGCCTTATCTAACTCAATTTCTAGCTCATTAATTGCTACAGCATCACAGATTTCAGTAAACATATTCGCACGAGTGAATATAGAACCGATAACGTCAATAACAGCAATATCAGTATTATCATTAGAGTCAATGACTGATAATTTCTGTTCTGATTTAATTGCTGCAACCAGCTGAGGATCTGAGTAACTGCGATTTGCGATTGAGATGATTTTGCTGAGAGCGGTTGGCATTATCGCCCACGGAGTGTTACTTATAAACGATAACACCCGATGACATAGTTGTTTTCTATTTTTCACGTTTCATTATCATCCTCGTTATTATATTGTTGTGCTATAGGCTGAAATGTAGAGGTGTTTAAATTAACATTGAACTTACGCATTAATGCTTCTTCGCGAGATTTCTCTTTAATAACACTTTCAAAATCCTGCCCATTTAACTCAGCGGTGGCTCTTGTTCGTGAACTAAATCCATATTCGACAGCTTTATTGGCTGCTTCATATTCTTTACCTGGATCAAGTTGTCCTGGTGTTGGGCCAACCCATTGAGCAGCACAATATGCTGCTCGAATAGCCGGATCCGATAAAAATCCTGGTGCATTTACCCGCCCTTTAATAACCGCTTCTGTAAGAAACTCCTCGTATGCTGGCTGGCAAAAATTACTAATAATAAAACTTCGTTTAACCCTAAACATTTTCCACGCCTCTAATAACGCAGCTCTAGATGCGCTATAACTGGATGAAAAGTGTTTAATAAGAATTTCAAATGGAAGTTCGAGAGCCATCCCAACTTGTTTCATTGTTGCGAGAAAAAACGGATCGAATTGATTGCTCGGACGTGCAGCATTGACAACTTGCAGCTCTTCACCGGGAGCACCATCAATCCAGGTACCTGAACCCAATTGATAATCTGTGTTTTCCCATGGCTTTTCTTCATCATCGTCACCGTAATCTACAGGCGTAGAATCATCGGGAACAGGACGTTTTATAAAAACAGCTAAAACAGCATTAACAACAGCTGCAGCTATCTCTGCTTCACTGTATTTCGATATTTGTTTTATTGTTTCTATAACGGGAGCCAAAATCGGAACACCGCGAGCCTGATCTATTCGCTCATGTTCCATGACATGCAGAACATTACGTCTGCCAGTTTTAGCTCCATAATACTCAACTCGTTCCCATGTCGGAGCACTGAGATCTAACATATTACCGGGGTGAGGTGTTCTGATATAAATAGCAACGGGAATACCATCGTCATCATATTCAATACCCCCTGCAATGTTTTTATCATCCGGCAGGTCATTCGGATTACAAATACGATCAGCTTCAATTAATTGAAGCTTTAGATCATAAATAGAACCTTTTCTATTAACCCACGGCATCAACACAAAAACATCACCAGAAATTTGCTGAGACACACTAACTAATCTTTGAATCTCATTAAAATTCAATTTTCGCGTGTAATCACAACTCAATTGGCTATTAGCCCACAATAGAAACTCTCGTTCAATTGTATCTGAAAGTTCTTGCGCTTCTTCGTCAGTAATACCAAGCACATCAATGTCTGGTGTTGATCTTAAAATCAAACCCGTACCGATAACATTAGTATTAATTGTACTAATCGCACCACGGGCTGCTGGCGTGTTGTTATACAGATCTCGGCATCGCTCACGTAAAATAGGTAAATCATTTAACGTCGCGCTATTAGCGTCATTGTTATTCGTTGCCCAGTTCTGCATCGAACGTTTATTCGTTGCGCCAGTATACGAATTACCACCGCGAATAATATTTCTAGCATATGTCCCAGCTTGAATTTTGAGCAAATTGGCTTCTCTTTTTGCAGCCCATGCTGGGGAAATAACAGAAATTGCTTTTTCAATTAATCGCATTAGTGCCTCGCTAGAACTGTTCGAAATTTTCGGGCGCTCTTCCCGTTTAATGCTGCTAGTTTGTTTTCCCAATATTTGCGCTGTTTAACTATGTCGGCTAAATTTGCACGAGTGAGAGTTTTACCAGAAATTGAATATGACTGAGCGCCAGACAAGATAGCGGTTTCTGCATTCAAATACAGATTAAACATATGAGATGCGACTTGTTTTGGGGTCATTGATGATAAATCTATTTGTGACATACAGTTTAACCTATAGATATTCCTCCTCGTTTTTTCACGCTTCGGAGTTTAATTTTACTGTTTGATTTCTGATTATTTGAAACGATTGGTACCTGAGGATCAGCTGCGGCATATGCCGGTGGCGTTTCAACTGTTGCACTCATGTTTGAACGTTTCACATAATTAGAACGTTTTGCTATCCGCTTCCAGTCGGGGTTTAATATTCGAATAGCAGCTGTAGCATAAACACGTAAATCAAAAGGTTCGTTAGCAACGCCTTTCGGCTTTATCCATTCTCGTACTAGCTTCCCTTTTTTTACATTGATTGTTAATTTTTCACTCGTTAGACCTGCATAATATTGCGCATCATAACCTCGACTTTCATCATCAGAAAAATGACAATAACCGGCAGACGGAGTGTCTTTTTTTAGTCGTTTTTGAACTAAAATTTTTCCCTGGCTAACCCCTAAAACAAATAATTTACATTTGTTTTTTGTGTTGCGTGAGGGTTTGGACAACAGCGGTCTATCAAATGTTGACGCCCCTTTAACTGCATACACCCTAAATTTATTTAGTGGTTTTGTGTATGCATAAACCTCATCAGTCCACCAACCACCGGAGTCAATAACTGTACATGCGATCCTAAGTTCTGAACCGTCTTTGCGTTTATAAACTGATCTGCGAAGATGATCGACCTGTTCCCATATTGACGGCCTACTTTCATCGTTGTTTGTCAGAACGGATAAATCACCGTGCAATTCTCCATATTCGATACCCCACGACTCCTCATCAATCCCCCAACCACAAATCTCGTACGCTAACCAGTCCTGCTGCACGTCAATAGCCAATGTTAGATAATAAACACCGTCTGGAATATCTGCCTCGTAAGTTTCACGACGACGAAGTAGATATTCTGCTGCAATTTGTTCTCCGCTTTCTTCGTATGGCAGCCCCAAAATTGTGTTTGTAAAAACTTTTATCATCTCGACATCGTCCGAAATTTCTTCAAACATCCGAGCTATTTCGGTCCAAGATAGCCACCCTACAGGTGAATACAATGAAGACAAATGAAAACCAACACGATGATGCCCTTGATTGTGCTGTTTCCAATAACCCGCTGCCAGCATTTTTGTTTTGCTATGTTCGTAAATTAACGAACCGCAATGTAAACATGCAAGAGCAGCTTTTTCAGGTTCACCTTTTGGCCAACTTAATCGCTCAAATTCTATTGTTTGAAATTCATTGCAATGCGGACATGGAACATAAAAGTAGCGCTGATCGCTCTCTAAAAATAACGACCAAACTTTAGATGCACCTAGAACCGTTGGTGTGGATGAATAAAATGCTTTTCCTCTTGAAAAAGTTGACATACGTCGAAGAGCCAGACCTATAGGATCACCCTCTTCACCTGCTTCGGCTGGATACCTATCAACTTCATCAAAATAGATATTAGCTATAGGCATAGAGGCTAGATCAGCAGGACTATTAGCACCAGTTAAAATCAGGGTTCCACCGATATATTCTTTTTGATAAATAGTATTACCGTCACCCCAAAACATTTTATTTGATATTTTAGAACACTGCTTTAATGATGGACCTACTCGCTGTTTGCTCCATCTCTCAACCGCCTTGTTCGTTGGCTGAACTGCGAGCATTGGACCAGGCGAAACATCTATTTGATACATAATCCAATTTAGGCCAGATTCAGATGCCCCGATCTGCGAACCTTTGGCGAAAACCACCTCACGACACGGATATGATGGCGATAGTACGTCCATAATCTCAACTAAAAATGGCGTTTTTTCATTTCGCCATGGTCCCGGAGAGCTACTTCCCGATTTAGGTAATACTCTATATCTAGCTGCCCACTCACTAACTGTCAATGTTGGAATTGGCTGAAACGTTGCGCAAAATCCATCAATTAATGAATGATTCGCTATATGCAACGAATTCACTATTATTCAATCTCCACTGCTCCGAGTTGTTTTCGTATATCAATAATCATCATATTAATTTCGGACGTTAATAATTTGTGTATTTCGCGTGAATCATCAATTGTGGCTAGTTCGTCAGACAATCTATCCGGTAAATTTGTTAATGCATTAATTAAAACAGAACCCAGCTCTGCCCCCTGCTGCCTTACTGATTCAGTAGATACAACTGTTCTAAGTTTTTCTTCGACTTCAATTTGAACCAGCTGCGCTTGATAAACCGCTTTGTCTGCTCGAGCACGATTAAAACGAATTACATCATCGTTAGGCTGATTAGTGTTAGATTGTTCATCATCAGAAACAACAGATTTCGGTCGTCCACCTTTATTTAATAACAATTGCTGATTTGATTTATCATCATCAAATGATTGCTGTTCATCTAGTATTTTTAATGATGAATCCAAATCAAATAGAGGGCGTCCGCTAGCTGTGTATTCAACTGGTTGTAGAATTCTACTTTTAATTTTTCTTGATATTGTTTGCTTTGTTACACCGGATTGTCGGGATAACTCTGATGCTGAAACCAAATTGTCACGTTTGTCACTCATTTTGTCTCACGCCAATAATATCAAAAAATAAAAGTGACAAAATTTTCACTTATAATTTATTGAAAAATAAAGCATAAATAAAACCTCTGTCACTTTGTCACTATTTTGTAAACCCTAAAAAATTTTAAAAAATATATAAATCTCGGGAGGCGCAAGCCCCCGCAATAGACCCCCCCCGACGGAAGTACCTAAGAGGGGGGTGGGAACGTGTCCCCATCAAAATTTTTCAACTCTGAAACCAACAAATATGGCAAGCATAGCGCGTCCTGATTTATTTTGGGATAGCGAACGGCTTTTAATTTTCCAGCCGAGATAAATGCGCCAACAAATTTGATATTTCCCTATTTTGAAAAATGGCAATAATGCAAACAGACACCAGGCGTTGTCTGCTAATACTAAGTTAAAACCAGTTTCATTCTTGTTATTACCTACGTGCGCATTTCCATAGCATTTATACTCAGGGTATATTTCTCGCCCACTCACATAATAACTATAATTGTATGCTTTGTTGCGCCACAGCCATCCGACAGTTTGAAAATACAGACCCAATTTATAACCCAATAAATTTCTAACCCATTTCCACCGTTCCCAGTGAGATGGCTCGCCAGTTATCGGGTTGTCATACGTTTCTAACCATCTAAAATATTTCGGTAAATGTTCGTTTTTAGCAAACGGGACAACAAATGGCACAATAAAAATAGCTAGTGTTGTTACGAATAAATCTGCGAGAGCCAGTGGTAGCCAGCTAAAATAATTAAATGCTGTATTCATTTATTTTCCTTCGGTAATTTGTTTGATAGCCTGTTTATCCGCATTACACTGCTTCAGCTCATTTAATAACTCAGAGTATAAAATTGGACATTGACCCCAAGTGATTTTTTTACCGACATAAGGAGCATTGTTTTGTTGTGTTAGTGATGCTGGTATATTGCATTGATAAACGTACTCAGTTTTCACCGACCCGCATCCAATTAATAACGTTGTCAGGCATATACTCATTAGCACATTGATTGTTTTTAAGCGCATTTTTCATTTGCTCATGAAGTTGTTTTATTGAGATAGCGTCCTGAGATTTTTCTTGCTCTCGTTGTGCTATGATTTGATTGTTTTTGTCGATGTTTTTATTTAACTGATCGATTTGATCGGTTAGAGTTGTAACTTTTTCTTTAGCAATTTTTTCATCCTGCCAGCAGTTGAATGAAAAATAACTAACAAATAATAATGCACCGACAAGAGCTATATTCCACTTAGACATAATGCCTTTTCCTTTTCGCGTCGGATTACAAGCCCATTTAGTTCTTTACCGCCTGCTTTGTTCCAACGAGGGAACTCATTACAAGCGGCTTTGTAGTCACCAGTGTTTAAATATTTATACATTGTAGATGTGCGAATTTTTGCGCACCCAACATTAAATGTAATTGATGTTACTGCATCAAAAACAGATTGTGGCAGGTGAAAACCCTTAGCGTAACGATTAACACAACGCTCAGCTGTTTTTATATCGTCAACCCAACGTTGTGCTATTTCGTCGTCAGAATAATATCTGTTTTCTATGTTGCCCGTGGTTGACCCTATGCCAACTGTTAACACATTTGCAGGACATAAATATGGCTCTCTGATGCACGATTCAGCATTACCAATTATTTCCAGCCCCGCTTTGCTAGTTCGGATTTCAGATGAGTAATTAGCTAATACAATGCTGATAATTACCGCTACTGAGCATATAGCACTATTTGCGATTCTTTTTTTGATTGCCATTTTTATTACTTAGTAAATTTTGCTTTTTAAGCTTGAACTCTTGATGTTTGTAGTACCACGTTATGATAAAACCGAAGATTGTTGCAAACATACCGACAATAACAGCCCAGTCATTAAGTGACAGTGATCCGAGATACATAACAAACCACCCACATATGTATGTAAATATTGATGTTTTATTATTATCCATTTTGTTTATATTCATAATGTGCCTCCTTTGTGTGTGAGGCTGTTGAAAGAATAGACGCGTACAGCTAAATTTTAATTATGCGCGTGCCAATTTGTTATAATTTTTTACTGATTTGATATGACACGCTTTTCCTTTATCAGAAATAGCAATAAGAAACCATCCTAAATTAATAGATAGGGAGCCTAACAGAAGAGGAATGGAGTAATTAAAATTTTCAATACTCAGAAACATCCCTAACAGTTTTTAAAAATGTCTCCTCTTCAAACTCAACCCCCAAACCACGGCGATTCAATTTTTTAGTAGCTTTCAATGTTGAACCGGATCCCATAAAAAAATCAGCAACAAGGTCATCCTCTCGTGAGCTAGCATTTATGATATCTTCAATCATACTTGATGGTTTTTCACAGGGATGCTTACCAGGATAATAAGAAACTGGTTTATATGTCCAAACGTCAGTGTAGGGAACATCTTTCGTTACATGAAACGGCCGACGGAGGTGTTCAAATTCTTTTTTTAAATCTTCATATTGTTTAATTAAAACTATATAATTTTCACGTAAATGTTTATAGTCATCAGTTAAATCATTATGACTAATATTCAACTGGTTATTTTCATGCTTTTCTTTAGCTATCCGGTTAAACAAATCTTGCAATGCCTGATATTGTTTTTCGTTTGGTAATTGCCATTGGCTGTAACTAAACCAATGTGAACACATTTGTGTGCCAGTAGCTTTATTAATATCAGCAGCTGAAACACCTAATTTTTCACGCGCATTTTTGAAATATTCAATCAGTGGAGCAAATACAGATTGTCTTAAATCCGCACATTTAAATGCATATCCATTTTGAGCTTTAAAAGAACCCTCTGCGCCATAATGTTCGGCAAAAATAATCCGTTCATTTGATGTACAATACGTTCGCAATGACTCTTTATGCTGTCGTAACCATGTGCCATTCGGTTTAGACCAAACTATGTGATTCAATACATTAAATCGTTGTTTGATTAATATTTCAGTTTCAGCAGCTAGTTTTGGTCCGCAAAAAACATATAACGAACCGTTTGGTTTTAAAACTCTCCAGAATTCAGCAAATATATCATCTAACCAACCCAGATAATCGTCTGCTGTTTTCCATTGATTATCCCATCGATTCGATTTGACTTTGAAATACGGGGGATCTGTTAAAATTAAATCTATATGATTGTCCGGTAAAGATTTTAATACATTTCGACAATCATCATGTATCAAAGTTAATTTATCTATTTGAATTTGATCGCTTTTTTTGTTGGTCATTTTCACAGTAGTCCTGTAGAATATGCTCCGCCGATCGGCTGGGGCTCGGTTGATACTCATGACCTGGGAATGGGTATTAATGTCTGATGCATGTGTCCGCATGTATCAGTCCCCCATCTCACATAAAAAGAGGTGGCGAGTTGCAGTGATATAAACAACGTGAGCTAACAATGTGGAGTGCGATGTTTATATCTTCTCGCCATAATTTAGGCAATAAAAAAGCCACTAGATAGTGGCTTATTAAAAAAATGGTGATTTATTCCATCATTAGAGAGTAGTTTGCCAAAATAATGCACTTTGGTCAATAGTTAATCAGTGATTTTTTTAAATTCTTTTGCTGCTTCTGATTCTGCCACTTCACATTTAGCAATAAGTTCATCATAAAATGGCTTCCAATACCTGACCCAAGCTGTTTTCTCTATATCTAAAATACGAATCATCAAATTGTATATTTTAGCTGATGAAATTTTTCTTATACCGTTCCCATTGCACCTACTACATACATTGCCGTTAACTAATCCACGTCCACGACACCTACACGGTAAAATGACTGTATCTGCGGTTCTGCTATAATCATTTATTACTAAATTACATATTGTATGTATTACGATATTTAATTTTTTTGCTGATTTTTTTCTAACATAATATGGAATTGAAGCGTTGCATTCTTGCTTCAATATTGATAATGCTCGTTCTCTTGAACTTTTATCTTTTTGATACTTAGCTAATGTTAAGCTTAACCCGAATGGACATCTTGATTGCAAGATACCAAGAGCAGCCATCACATCTGATTTAGTAAATTGACCTTTAGTAGTTGATGCAGTAAATAATAAATTGACGGATTTTGGATCAACCATAGTAATGGCATATTCTAATATCATACGACTCCCACCAAATGATAATTGGTTCACAATATAACAGTCTGCACTCTGTTTATTGCTTACACTCCACAATGCCATTATTATACCAATTAGCCATCTATACGTAAAGAAGTCCAAATCAAGAAATGACACACATTCCGAACGCACGATCTAAAAAGCGAAATAATAAAAGTAACTGTGAACCGTATTTCTGTTCCCAGATTTCTACATTCTGATGTAATTCATTATGATGTTTCCTGCAAAGCGGTATTGTAAATATATCATGTGCTTTTCCGCCCATTTTACCTTGTCCGTGTCCAATTATATGGTGTGGATCATCTGCTTGTTTACCACAACAAACGCAAGGTTGATTTTTAACCCATTGTATATATTTTTCAGATTCCCAGCGCTTCATCTTCGGTCGCAACATAAAAGATTCTGGCGATTCTGGGTCAACTGTTATTTTTTTGATTGTCTTTTCTAAATTATGCAGTTGTTGATATACACTGTTAATTTGATTTTTTAGTCGAGGACCAGAACGATCATCACTCGCAATTAAATCAGATTCTTTATAAACCGACGGTATTTGTTCAATCGGGCGATTATGTAATAATCTAGCCATATTCTCTGGTATGTATTCATATAGATTATTAATGACAGACCACCACGCCAACTCTTGTATTGTTAGTTGATGATTATTTCCAAGTTTCAACTCTTTAATAATGCAATCAATAAGAAATGATTTTAAATTTCTATAAGCGATAGTTTTTATTCTATCGTCAATAACTAAATCTTTATTGTGATGCCAACATATGTGTATTGCTGAATTTCCTATTTTTTCATTAACAAACTCATGATGACAATATTCTCCATCTTCAAGCTGACAATTAAATCGACTATTTAGCCATATGTCAAAACTATATAATTTCTTCAATTTACTAACTACAGTGTCATGTAAAATAAATGGATCTATATATTCATTATTTAATAATGGCTGGTTATTTTGAAGAATGCCGGATTTGATTCCTGCATGTTCGTCCTGTGCTTGAGAAATTATAATACGACTACCATTACTCAGTTTCTTTAATAACTCAGTACCAGGTTTAAAAATAATAAGCCCAAGTTCAGGCTGATAGTGTGGTGTTAGTATTGCTTTCATTATGCAGCTTTGGTGTTTTGCATCAATTTTAAAAGCTCTTTAAACCGGCTTTCATAAAAATGAGGTTGTGTTTCTCTTTGATTATTTGGTGATGTTAAATTTTTACCATACATTAGGCCATAAGGTGTTATTGACCAAAACTCTTTATATTCACCCGTTTTTATGCTTTTCCGTTTATTTCGTACAACTATACCTAGGTCCTTTAATATTGCATAAGCGACAGTTGTTTTAAGTGATACCTCATACTTTTGTAGTAAATGTGTTAAAGAAAATGATGGTCGGCTAGAACCGTCAATAAAGTCACTTGGTGCATCTACTGCATAACTTGGTAATAGATTTGGTAATCCAGCGAACTTTTGCAACTGTTGATATGCTTGTAATTTAGAGGAATTAGAAAGATTCAATAGTTTTGCAGATGACTCCAAAATCGATATACCAGCATTAACATTATCAGTGACTGATATTTGTTTTGTAGCGATGTTATCTCTAAAAATTTGATACACTTTAACTTCAAAAGCAGAGTCTATCCATGCCGCATATCGAATAGCAACAAGCTCATGACCATAAGTTCCTTGAAAAATACCACCTTTATAAGTTTTAACCGATGCGACATTTATCGCATCGCTTACACTTTGAACAAATGATTGAGCGCTCTTAGATTTTAAAAATTCTGATGGCCTTTGTGATTCATTTGCTTTACCAGCAGCAATAGCTGCTTTATGCAAATCATTTAAAGAATAAAACTTATCTTGATCTTGTCGGATAAAAACACCATCAATAGAAATTAATTGATTCATTCAGAATACTCCTATTACTCCACTCTTTTAAAACTTAACCTCTGCAATGGTTAAGTACCTTTTCGCAATATGTCAGTCTGCACTCTGACAACTGTTAATATATACAATAGATAAAATTAATGCAATAAAACTCCATAATTTTAGTTGTAGTTTATCTGGCTCATACTAGTAATACTCAATACCGCGTTTTATTTGAATTTAAAATTAATTTCGCTCCGTTTAAAATCATATCGTGATTGGAACCTGTAACATCAACAGCTTTTTTTATTAGTTCAAGCTCTTCACTATTAAAGCGAGCGCCAAACATTTTTAATGAAGCTAATCTTTTTTTTTCATATACAGTATCTGCTTTTTTTTGTGAATCACTTCGACTTTTTTTTTCAGTCATCTTTTAACTCCATGCTTTCGTTAAAATAGTCACGTTCGCCCATTTTCGATTGATAACGATATGCATTAATCTGTTTATTATTTTTTGTCATCAACAGCAAATGTCGATTATCGAAATCAATATTAAGTAAATCAAAAAATGCCGCTTTCGCGACATTAAAACTATTTGTGTTCGTTCGTGTATCAACAAGAACGTGGCTAGTGCCTTTTTTAATTTGTTTAATTACATAAACTCTGTACATTTAATTCCCCACAATATACTTAATAACACCTTTACCTCGTCGATCTGTATAGATTTTAGTTGACCCCAAAGATCTATGACCTAGCAAATTATTAATATTTAAACCTTGTTCATTATACAACAACGCAGATAGAGATCTAATTTCATAAAACGACGGAGCCAATCGCCCATCATTTGCAAAAATTCCTGCGGCTTCTCGCATTTTTGAAAACCAAGTTGTCAATGAATGCGATGAGACTTTTGCATTTCTCCGCTCTCTTTCAACCAAGTATTTTTTACCTCTAGTCATAACAAACAAATCGCGAATTGATGTTCCGATTGCTTCAAGTTTCAAATCAAGCGGCATAGATACAATCACACCGCTTTTAGCTGTTCTGACATTCAAATAGTCGTTTTCAATATCGTCCATAGTTATATTAACAACTTCGCAGGGCCGACGTCCAGTTACCAATGCTGTTAGCATTCCAATATAAAGATATTCGGGCGCACACAATTTTGCGATTTTCAAAATTTTTAGAAATTCATCAAGTTCAAGACGTTCACGCTTAACTTTGCAGATCGGTCGTTCAAGTCTTGCGGCGGGATTATTTTCAATAACACCTCTCGACCATGCCGTATGAAAACTCTGTTTTATAAATAAATATGTTCTAACCGCTTTATTTTGTTTTTTTTGTTGCCAAACCTCATCTATAATTATAAACAGATCAAGCGTTCTAATAATATCCATTGGACGATTACCTATTTTTTTTCGTATGAAATTCGCAATGTAAATTTTCTCTTGAACTGTTCTAAATGTTATATCACGTTGCTTTTGAATTTTAATAAATTGATCTAACCATTCATTAACACTAATTGTTGCCATAAAATCCTCTCTTTGTCTAGAAGCTCGGAGCCTGCCGAGCCAGTGTTACCAGTGTTAAAAGTTTAACTATTTTGAAAATTCAACTAATTTAGTTGTTAAATTTTCCAACTGTTTTGCAATACTTAATGCTTGTTGCTTTAAGTTGTTTATTTCAGTTCTTAACTGTTCTACATCGCAGTCATTGTTAACTGTTTCAGCTTCAATATTGTGTGTAGCTATTATTTTGTAACTAATATCCTCTCTATTTTCTAAAAATTTTAATGCACCAACTGGTAAATCAAAAATTCTAAAAACTGCGTCGGGTTCAATCACAGTCAACCAGTTTTTTGTTGACCCTCCCGCTCTGATTTCACCACTTACTGGCACAACACCATCACCAAACGTAACAACAGAATCTCTACCTCTCGCTCGAGCAATACTACGACCTGCCAAGTAAACTGCATCTTGATATCCGAGCAGATTTTCATCACCGATAACGGTAACTTCGATATCTACAAATGTTGTCTCTGAGCCATCATTACCATAAACTTCACGTAGCGCTTTTTTTACTAAATCTTCAGCTCTAATGTCAAAAGACCATATTTTTGATTCGAAATCATATTGGCCATTAAGCGATTCAGCTTTTTGAGAAAATTCTGGATTGAATTGAGTTTTTACAATGATTGTTTTATTAGATTTTTTGATAGAAACTTGCATAATATTTACCTTCTTCGATAATTGCAGTCCCCGCTGCACCGGTTGAGTTCCTTAACTCTGTGACATATATTATATCGGTATTCCGATAATGTCAATACTACTTTTTAATTTTTTTAAAAATATTTTTTTGGTTACCACTTTTAAAATAAATATTTTAATTAAGAATGATTCCATTGACATTATCGGAATACCGATATATTATAAAGATATTACAACAAAGGAGATTACAAAATGTCTAAATTTATTGAATTAACACCATCAAGCTACGGCGAAGAAATGCTTTTTAATACATCATTTATTATTAGTGTGTGTCGAATGGCAGATCCTGATGACAAAGACGTTCATGCGCAAATTGTTTATTTAGAATTAGATAAAAAAGTAGAAATTAACGTAGTTGAAACATATGAACAGATAAAAAGTTTACTATGCTGATAAAGCCCATTAAGGGCTTTTAGTCTTCTAACGTTAAAATGGATATTATAGTGCTACCATTTTTAGTGGGTTCACACCATTTTGCTTCTATCCTTTTTATTTGACTATCATCGCACCAAACCTTTGCTGTTGTAAGTGAATCAAACAAAGCCTTAAAGCAATTGTCCATATCACGTCGAATGTTGTTAGGTGGGTAAAACTCAATTTTAACAGCTACATTACCAGTAATTGGTACCGGCTTCTTTTTTAATTGTTCATAAACGGCATAAGCAACATCATTCTTGTACTTGCGCCCTTTTGCACTTAATAACGTTCTTCCATTTAAATTACGCCAATATGTGTTCATTGATGGAGGGAATGGCAAAACAAAAGTTATCATTCGCTATTTACCCTTTTATATTTTGTTGTGTTGATGCTTTTAATACCCAACCTTGAAATGCCGATTCCATATTTTTTCTTAAATACCCACCTTTTCGGTCCTTTCTTAAATGAATATCTGGACATCCTTTTTTGCGCATGACGGATTCAAACTCTATACGTTCACTTGATATATTCAACATTGTTATGCAACCTCTCTAACAAAACATAATTCTGGTAAATTTGCTCTCACTAGAGCTTCGGCAAATGGTGGCGGTACTGCATTACCACATCTGGCAACCTGCGCTGATTTTGGGTATTTTGTGCCTTTATAGTCGTGATCAATTAGATACCAATCAGGAAAGCCTTGTGCTTTATAAAGCTCATGCGGTTGTAACATTCGCATTCCGATATCAACAATTTGATAATCAACACCATGGATAGTTACCAATCCAAAACGATCTTTTGATGTAACTGTGTGAAGAGGCTCATCGAGACTTGGGCACTCTTTTTCATTACCGTAGTATTTAAGTAAAAAGGCATTTACTTGCGCTAAATGAGCACCACTCGTTGTAATTGTTGGGCTAACTAATAAATGTTCCGCTTTGGTCGTTATTGTTGTTAATGGTTTATCGATATCATAAGATAGTCGGTCACCACCAAAACCAGTTTGACCAATTCTTACAATAAAAGGATTTGGATTATCAATAACAAACCGCTTGATTCCTCTAGCGATGCGTTTCAATGTATTTTCAGCCAACGGCTTTTTACGGTCAAAAATACTTGGGCATTCAATGGACCAATCTAGACATTCAGCAGCTGTACGATATGGTAACAATTTACCGTTTATTACATCAGCAGATTTAGGATCACCATGTGTTGCTTCTGGCCATACTATTGGTTGACCATCACAGCGCATAACCATGAAAAAACGTTTACGGATTGTTGGCGCCCCATAATCACAGGCTTTTAATTCTTTAAACTCAACTTGATAACCGAGTCCGTTGATTAGCCTTTTCACTTCTGGACCATTACGATCTAAATTTATAATATTGCAAACTTCATCTAACGCTTGATGATTACTATCAATACCGATACTCAGCATATCAACAAATGCACGGAATGTTTCTCCTGCTCGAGTAGAATCAGGAAACTCATCTCCGTTCTCATTGATTTTTGTTGGTCCCCAAGTTTTAAACTCTTCTACATTTTCAAGCATGATCACACGTGGTCGTTTGAGTAAAGCCCATCTAAGAACGATCCAAGCAAGTCCTCTAATCTCTTTTTTTACTGGCGTAGAGCCACGAGCTTTTGAGAAATGAGTACAATCAGGACTAAACCATGCCAGTCCAACTGGATAACCGGATGTCGCAACAATTGGATCGACATCAAAAACAGATTCGCAATAATGTAACGTGTCGGGATGATTAGTTTCATGCATTGCAATAGCATTCTGATCATGATTAATTGCTATATCAACACTTCTACCAATTGCTAGTTCAATACCAGTAGATGCCCCACCACCACCTGCAAAATTATCTACAATTAACTCTCTCATAGTTTAGCCTCGATGCGATCAACTAAAATTTTAGCGGCATTGTTCAGTTGCGCTGGCGGTAGTCTGTCCATAATCATTTTGTTAATACTTTGTCTAACCTTTGTTTGTGCCTCAATATTTAAATATTTGGCATTTTCAATTGAATCAAAAATTCTATTAACTTCCTTTGGCCAGACTGTATTAACATTTGGATCTGGTATGTTTACCTTAATTTTTTCGTATGTTTTAAATATTTCATCACGCTCAATGAATGAAGCACGACAATCACCAAAAGAACGAGGATTAAATACCGCAAAAAGTGATCCTCTATTATTCCCATGAATTTTTTGTTTATTGTCAGCTCTAACAAATGAAATACGTCCGTTTACAATAAAATAAATTTCACTTGCTAATTTACGTAACTGATTAAACCAGTCGACAGACGTATCAACTGGCAGCAGCATGACGGTACCCACGCCCAGATCTGCTGCTTCTCTCGCCCTTTTTACCCAAGGTAGAATATTAGAGTACGGCGGATTACAGAACGCATAACCACTTTTTAAATGCGCCCATCCGTTAAGTGCTGAATCATATGACTCTGTTAAATAATTCAGGTGCAGGTAATTGTGATCACTAGCTGCTACATCACAAACGAAATTAAAGCGCGCATTTAGATATTCATATAATTCAATCGGTGTTTGCCATAGATCTCTAATATCTGAATCTGTTTTACTTTTTGAATGTTTATAATCCACCTTACCCATTTTCACGACCCCGTTTTGCTCTAATTCTCTCCCACATATCTTTTACTGCTTGTGTTTCTTGATATTGTGTTGTAACGACAGATTTTTCTTTATGTTCAATCTGAATTCTGATTTTTGGTACAACTTCACCATTACTTAATTTTTTAGCCCATTTGTTAATTAACAATGCAGCTCGTTGTTCCACCTCTGCTAATGATTGGTTATATTGTTTCATGTGCCGTCTTAAATCTGTGACAATCCAATACATAACAGGATTCGACCACGGAAATTCCTCCGCTGTTTGACAAGAGAAACCAATTTCAGCACTATATTTGTTGAACTCTCGTATAACTTGAGCAACGGTAGGTAAACCAATATCAGAGGCTTCACCTTCTTTGCACCATGAAACAAATTGACCTGGTGACGGCACGAATGGAGTGCTTTGTTGACGCGCTTTCTTCATACCAATTTCAAACTGACGTAATGTGTTTATTCCATTTTCAGCAAATGACAATAACCATTGTTTTTTGAATGTATCTAGATCTGATTGTGTTTTAATAAGAGCCGTTATTGCAGGGAATACCGCTTTTAACTCAATGAATATTTGATTGAATTGTTTTTCAATTTCATTAATAACATAAGTTTTGCGATCAACTGGCTGAGCTTTAACGGCTAACCCATTACCATTGTCATAAATCTCGGTTAACGATTTCATACAACTCCTCCTGCCCACCCAGTACTGTGCCAATCAATTTCTGATGATGTTGGTTTATTGTTTGTTGTAGAATGGAATCTATCCCAGTGTTTACGCAACTTAGCAGGACTTAGAATATTTTTATGCCAAAAATCATCTTGATACGCTATTTTGAAACGACGACAGATTTCATGATGTGGGTTACTAAATTTGTCGCATAACACTTGCGTTCTGAGTAATCGAATATCATTAGCCCACTCAAACCAATTCGGCACCTGTGCGGTTGGATTTACATCCTGAATTTTTTTATAAATATAATCGGCAGCTTTTAAATCGTCCTCAGTACCCCACTTTTTACCTCCAGGTGTATAGATAAACGCATCTGGATATTTAGATAAAAAGTTATTTAATTTTTCGTCGTCTTGTGAATTTGAAAAATTCCGAGACATATTAATTAGGATCTGTATGTTAGTAATAGGATCTGTTATAGATTCGGGAATTTTACCGAATCCATGGTTTCGGGAATTTTCCCGTTTCGATTCGGGAATTTTACCGAATGGGTGCGGTAACGGTTCCCTCTCTGATTCGGGAATTTTACCGCTTCGGGATTGCTCGGTTTCTTCACCATTTGGAAACAACAGTTTAACTAATAGATCTTCATTAAAACGATAATGTGTTGTAGGTGTGCCATATGCCTTTTTTTTGCAAGTTTCCAAACTGATACCAAGCAATGACTTCAATTTTTTTATTGAATATCTTACTTGATCAACTGTTAAACCAAGTTCATCTCCGAGTTCTTCATTTTTTTTCCAAAACCAACCATCATCACGCATTCCTAACCCTGATAAAAAAACAAGTTGAGCAAGAACTGCAGCAAGGTTGTAATCGCCTTTGCAAAATATAATGTACGGACGTGGAATACTAATGTTATTCCGCTGTCCACTCATTTGAGTAACTACATCAAAAAGCCTATTCATGAATAAGATCCTCTAAACAGATCCCACAAATTTTCGGCATATTGATGGGTGACAGGTTGCCAATGATTGTTTATCATTGCCTCATATTGAATGCCGGAAGGCAAAAACCTACAACGCAATTGCGTTATAGTACATTTTAGTGTTAAACTATTCATGCGACTAATACTCCACAAGTGTTGTTGCAACCGACCGATAGCCTTCTGCAAAATTGCTATCGGTCACCTTTTCCAAAAATCATCTCAGTTATAACGATAATTTCACTCAATCTACATTGAATTGCATACGATGTTGCCTTTAATGACTTTTTCTCTTTTTTATCCAAAATTCCGTCCGCAGTAAATTCATTATGTTGCCGACAAAATTGACCAAGTTCTCCAATCAAATTATTAAATTTATTTAGTAGCTCGTCGTTATCAAGTTCATTATTAAATTCCGGCAATTTAACAAAAACACCGCCTCTATGTTTTGCAATTGACTCTGTAATAACATTAGAATTGGCTTCTGCTTCCATGTCTAATATCATTCCCAAAGGCACAGTTTGTCCATTCAATTGCCTTACGCGATTGCGTAACGCGTTTTCAGTGCCTGACGGAGGATCTAGACGCCTCGCCATCTCAGAGTATTTACCGTCAAATGACATGATTAACTGATGAATAGCATCAGTTATTTCCTTTGGAATTGGGTAGTTTCTATTGTCCACATAAACTCCTTATATTTTGTGGTTTATTTATTTTTGTTTTTAATTAGTATTAATATTTTTATTGGGCATACCATCATCCATATTTGGATATAGGTCGGGCCTAAGCTGGTGAGGAGTTACAGTCCAATTACACATTACACATAATTGGATCACTCTTTCTGCTGGTACGTGGTTATTTATAACCCAATTAGCAACAGATTGAACAGATTTAAAGCCGAATTTACGGGAAACATATGAAATTGTTCCAATTCTTTTTATGGCAACTTGGACCATATTTTCTGTATTTATGTTTTTTGTCATTTATAAATATCTCCATTGATAAGACAAGAATAAAATAATACTAAAAGTAGAAAATATCAATACAAAAAATAGAAATGACAAAAAATAATTTAACGAATAATATTCTACTTATGATAGCAAATGAAAAATATAAAGACTTCGCTTGCCGACTTAATGAATTGATGAGTAAGCATTCAGTCTCAATAACAAATCTCTGTAATGCGCTAGGAATCACTTATGAAATGGCGCGTCGTTATACTCTTGGCACTGCAAAACCAAGAGATGAAAAAATGATTAAAATAGCAAAGCATCTAAATACAAGCCCCGCTTTTTTAGATTATGGCGTTACTACTGAAAAAATAGAAACGGAGACTATAGAAATGCTTGATGTTTATGCAAGCGCAGGAAAGGGCTGCATAAATCAATCGTATCCAGATACAATACGTTCGATTGAAATAAGTAAGGATAAAATAAGTGCCTTATTTGGTCGGAAATCTCTTGATGGAATAAAAATAATTAATGCAGATGGAGATTCAATGTCTCCGACAATAGCTCCTGGTGATATATTATTTGTTGATACAAAGATTGATAGCTTCACTGGAGATGGTATTTATGCTTTTGTGTTTGAAGAATCGCTATATGTTAAAAGACTTCAAAAAATAAAAGGAAAAACACTGGCTGTCATATCAGATAACAATCAATATCTAACATTTAATATAGAATCTCATGAGTTAAATGAAATTTATATTTTTGGTAGAGTATTGAAGTCCTTACCCCTAAAACTTCTCGAATTTGCTTAATTAAAATTTTCTCAAATAAAAAGCCAGCTATTAGTTGGTTTTTTTATTTTCATTTAAATACACAAAATATTTCTATTTTTTGTATTGATATTTTCTACTTTTAGTATTATTCTGTTTTTAAATTAGTATTTGCTCTTTAAAAATCAGGAACAGCATTAACCAAGTGTATTTTATTCGATAGATTCATTATATATTTCGGTAATAATGCCTGCATAACTTGGATTTATATGGTAGGTCATGGATAACAAGTGCGGTCCACTTAAATTAATTCCCAGCGGAATAATAATTTCTTTACTTTGCAATGATTTAACATACTGATCAGAGCCATCTAAGTTGAGCGAATTTGTGCGCCGGTGTACAAACATGAATAAGATTTTTAGTTCATTTTCATCTAATTGATGAATTATTTTCTTGATATGTTGATCCCTTTTTTTTATTTTCATTTTTTGGCTCTTGTTTTTTAAAATTTTATTAAAAACCAAAACGACAGTATCAACAACCAAGTAACTGATGATAAAGAGAACAACATAAAACACTGTCTTCCCAGAAACAAATGGAACCTCTATATTTTCAATATATGTTATTACTGCCTTTGGAGTAAAAACACAACCACAAATAAACAAAAGAACGGTATACATAATTCGCCTTATTGATACTTTCCCTGTTATAAAAGAAAAAAGATGAGTAACCCATTCCGGCATGATTGAATATCCAAATTTACTGTTGTGGTAATTCAATTATACCAGATTCCTTGCTGTTGTGGTGACAAAAAGGAAACTTGAGCCTAACAAGTATAAAGATAGGCACCTAGTACATTTTGTTAATGCTGTTCCGGATTTCCAGTTAATGAAGTGGAGTACCATCGCACGCTCTTGGAGTGCAGACCAGAGCGTTTTTTTAAATTTGTGGAGTATTAAATATGTTTTTCAAAAACCTAATTATTTATCAATTTGATAAAAACAGTAGTATAGAACGTTTAAACAATGACATGCTAAAAAACATGGCGTTCACACCCTGCGGACCAACGGACTCAATAAAAAAAGGTTTTGTTTCACCAATTGGTGATGATGAAGTTTTAAAATTGCACGTCCAAGATCACTCGTTATTAATGTTACGCATTGAAAGCAAGCTGTTACCATCTTCTGTTATCAAGAAAAAAACATCTGAACGAATTGAACAACTCGAACAAAAATTAGGTCGTAGAGCAACTAAGGGGGAAAAACATCGTGTAAAAGATGAAGTTATTATTGACGACTTATTGCCCGTTGCATTTACTAAAGATAAATACACGTATGTTTGGATTAATCATCAAGATCAATTTATAGCAATCGAAACATCTAGTTTCAAAGTTGCTGAAGATATTTTGTCCTTAATTAGAAAAGAATTGGGGCGATTGTCCCTAACACCTCTTCATACTGAAAAACCAGTATCCCCATTTTTTAAAGAATGGGTTTTAGATGACAATCCTCCAGCTAACTTTTTTGTACTCAATGATGCAATGTTAGCAGATACCTTGGACGGTAATGGGAAAATAAAACTTATCGACGAAAATCTCACTGCAGAAGAAGTCAAAAGTTATCTAAATGGCGGGCGTGAAATTAAATCGCTATCGTTTTCATATAAACAGCAAACAGTTTTTACAGTAAATACTGAGTTAGTTTTTTCCAAAATTAGCTATTCATCTGAAATGCTAGATGAAAATTGTGATATCTCACCGGATGATCAAGCTAAACGAATAGAAGCAGATTTTTATTTAGTTACTAATGAATTAGCTGCATTGATTAAAGATTTTACTAGAGCCGTGCAATAAGAACAGCGTCTGGTATATGCGCGGATTGGCTCATTAATAAATTTACAAAAAAGTGGACGTGTTCAGTGGATGGTGAAGCCGAATATTGGATTTATTTAAATGAAATTCCACTACCGGAGGAGGAATTATGAAATATTTTAGTTATGATCCGTCGGATGTTGACGGACTAGAGTTGATCAAATAAGTTTGATTCGTTCAATTATTGAAGAAATAAATGAACAAAACAATGTTGTCACACATGAGCAGTTAAACACAATTATAAAAGCGGCAAATATGATATGCGATGAATTTAATAATAAGAATTCTAAAAAAGAATAGTTTTTCAAAAGTTTTAAATTACAAATAACGAGTGCAGACGTTATTAAATTAAATGTGGAGTATTAGTATGACTTGGATTACAACCCATTCAGGGTTACATTTTGATTACCAAAACCTTAATGCCGATGCCGTTTGTATTGAAGATATAGCCAAAGGGCTATCTCATGAGTGCCGGTTTACTGGACAACTGGACCGATTTTATTCGGTTGCACAACATTCTGTGGAATGTAGTTACGTTGTTGCCGATAAATTTAAATTAGAAGCACTTTTACATGATGCTGTTGAGGCTTACTGTAAAGACATCCCATCACCCTTAAAGAAATTATTACCTGATTATCGTCTGATTGAAGATAAGGTTGATCAAATTATCAGGAAAAAATTTAATTTGCCATTAACTATTTCTCCAGAAGTTAAACAAGCTGATCTTATTTTATTAGCAACTGAGCATCGTGATATTGCCAATGACGGTAAAGAATGGCCAATGTTAAAAGGTATTCCATTGCTTGAGAGAAAAATAGAGCCAGTGCCAAGTGGCGTGGCTTATAACCGCTTCATCCGTCGATTTTATGAGTTGAGCAAACAGGAGATGCAAAAATGGCAGAATATGGCGTAAAGGTTAATAGCTCTAATTTTATTGAAATCTCATCTGGGCAACAAAAGTTTTTAATTCTAACTGCTGCACGTGATCCAATAATTGGAGACATATTAATTATCACAGATAGAAACGATCCTGATAACTCAGTTGAAGCGATTATTACCAGTTTTGACATTGAAGCAAATGGAATTGAAAACGGTTTTATCGTTGTCAGTATTGATATTAACTCCAAAGACCAAAGTGCAGTTGTAAAACAATCTCAAACAGATGAAAAGATTATTTTATTAAATAAGAAACTATCTGAATTAACTAAAAAATATAATGCATCATGCAACAATTACAACGAATTAGATAATGAAAAAACTAAAATTAATGAACTATTGAAAAAAGAAATAAAAAAAAGTGATGGTATGCAAGAAGAAATATCTTCACTAAAAGCGGAAATCTCAAAACAAAAAAATGAGTTAGCAAGAAATCATAACACAATAAAAGACCTGCAATCTGAGGTTAAGAAGCAAAAAGATAGCTCAGAATGGTATCAAGTTCGAAATGATGAGTTAGCTGATTTAAATGCATCTTTGAACCAGGAAATACATAGCATAAAAGATAAAAATGACATTATGAATAAAGCAACCGAACATGTAGTTCCTGATAGTTATATCAAGCTAAGAAGCCTAACCAAAAACTTATTATCTTATATCGATAGTAATTTATAACTGCAATTAATAAATGATAGAACGTAAGTATGAAAAAGAAGCGAACATGACTAACTACACTAAAGAACAGCGAGAAAATTAAAATGACAATTAATACAGTTATTATTGATATTGAAACATTAGATACAGTACCAACAGCAGCTATTTTATCAATCGGAGCATTCTCTTTTGATAGATACAATTTGAATGAAACAAAAACTTCTATTGATCACATTTTGCGATCTAGTGAACTAAACAAAAATGAATCGTTTTATAATAACCTTAATCTGTTGCCACAAATTCTAAATGGTCGATCTATATCAGCAGATACAATTGCTTTTTGGAAAAATAATGACTACTCACCACTTCTTAATCATTGCTTAGATCCCAAAATGTCACTAATAAATTTGAGTGGATATCTTGATGAAAAACTAAAATTTGATGATGTTCATTTATATTTTAGAGGCACTTCATTTGATGAAGCTATTCTTGTTAATGCATATAAATCACTTGATTTAGAAGTGCCTTGGAAGTTTTATAACGTTCGTGATATCAGGACTTATATTGATGCATTAACTAATAGTAATAAGGGATATATTAAAGGTTTTAAAACAGATTTTAATTTTACTAAACATCATGCATTACACGATGTATTGAGAGATACAGAACAAATGTGTGTAGCTTATGAATTAAATAAAACCAAATATTAATCAAATCTAAATCATTAAACATCGTTAAGTGCAGATAACGATAACCGTGGAGTATTATTAAAATGAATACAGTATTTTTACTTATGGCCGAATTTAACACACCAACAATACCATTATCCCAAATCGCCGAACGCTATCTTGGAATGAAACCCGAAACCGCAAATAAAAAAGCAAATTGTGGTGAATTAGCACTACCCTCTTTTAGACTTGATCAAGGACAAAAAGCACCAAGAATTGTTCACGTTAAGGATCTGGCAGACTTTATTGATAGAAAGCGAGATGAAGCCAAGAGGGAAATTGAACTCACACATTCCTGAACTAAAAATATTATTAATTAAACCGGAATATTCCGGTTTTTTATTGTCTGGGTCAGGCTCCCAATAGGAACCCAAGTATAGCATAAACCCTTTAAATTAATGTTAGTTTGTCCTATCAAGCATTGGTGCTACCGAAAAGCGGTTTAGACAAAAATTAGCCAAAAAAACCTCGACATGAATATAAAAGTTGATATTCTATCTACCACTTTTAAATAGTGCAATAATATAAGGAATGAACATGGATATAAATGAAACAAATAAAATTTCCTTTCAACTAACAGAAGTGTTAAAAAAACACATGAATTTTATTGGGGGAATACAACAATTTTTTGGCGTAACTATGATCATTGCTGGCGCGTTAACCTGTTTAGGTATTATCACTGCTATAATAGGTATTCCACAAATTATCGCTGGTATTAAACTGTTTAAATCAGGCAGCGCAATCAAATTAACAACCAACGGGCAAAAAGAGCAAGATATGGTGGCTTCGCTTGAAAATCTATATGGATTTTGGAAGTATACGCTGATAAGCTTTATTATTTCAATAGTATTTACAGCGATATATTTGGTAATGATAATCAGTTATATTAATTCACTTTCGTATTACTAGTGACTCGCCATACTTTATTAAAAATAAACATTGAAATTTTTAGGATAAATACTCACCTCGCTATTTAGCGAGGAGGAAGTATTTATTGAGAGTCAGATTCTGATTTCGCTTCTGCACTACTTTGCTCATCATCTGATTTAATATCAATAGGATCGGATATCTGTTGTTGATTCATTTCTTCTAACGATTTAGAACCTTCTAACTCTGTCGCTTTAATATCCGTGACAATACCCATTTCGTTAAAGTAAACAGTGTAATTTCTTTGGCTTACTTGACCATGCTGTGGTTGTTGTCGAAATACATAATACCAAACATTATCACCAAAAATAGAGGTTAACATTGGTGATCCCATGATAAATACAACCTGATCTTTAGTTTGACCTGTTTTTAATAGTTCAATTGCCTCTGGTGTTACATAATTACCTTGATTGATATCTGGTCGGTAAACCCAACGATCAACGACCGAACAACCAGTTAATAACACACTAGTTACAATGACAAGCGAGGTAAATTTACGAAACTGCATCTACACTTAATCCATTTTAGAAATTTAATAATGACTATTATCGCTGATATTTTGGCTAAGTGCTAGCCAAATTAACAAATTCTTTGTTATTAAGTGATGAAATGGTCATTATTTACGACTAAAACAAATTACTTCTTGACTTTTATGCGCGTATCTACAAACTTATAAACTTCTTTATAAACCTTATCTACTCATCATTAAAGGTCAAAAATGAAATTAGAAACTATCGAACAAAAAGCCAGCTATGCAATTGGCTTACAAATTGGACAACAATTAAAAGAGTCAGGATTAAAAAATTTAGAACTTAATGCGTTAAAATTGGCGATGGAAGATGTGCTATCTGGTAATCAACCCGCATTACCATTGCAAGAACTACATGATGCGCTTCGTCAAATTCATGAACAAGCCACTCAAGAAAAGGCTAAACAAGCAGAAAAGATTGCACAAGCAGGTAAAGAATTTCTGGCACAAAATCTAAAAAAAGAAGGTATAAAGTCGACTGAGTCAGGTTTACAGTATCAAATTATTACCGAAGGTAATGGCGCTTTACCTAAAGCAACCGATCGCGTACAAGTACATTACACAGGACAATTAATTGATGGAACTGTGTTTGATAGTTCAGTTGAACGTGGACAACCTGCTGAATTCCCAGTTAATGGCGTGATTCCTGGCTGGGTTGAAGCATTACAATTAATGCCAGAAGGTTCAAAATGGCGATTATACATTCCACAAGAGTTAGCTTATGGCGCACATGGTGCAGGTGCATCAATTCCACCGTATAGTGCACTTATTTTTGATGTCGAGTTATTAAAAGTATTATAAAAAACATGGACGCTTGATCGCGTCCATTTTTACTTATCAATCTGTCCGATCTATTTTAAGTTTTTAGGTAGAAAATAGGAACTTAATGCAGCCATAAGTAATAAGATGCTCGCTGCACCAAAAGCGACTAGATGGGTATGTAAATTATCATATGCCCAACCACCCAACCATGAACCTATCATGGCACCGATTTGATGACCTAAGTAAGTTAATCCAGAAAGTAATCCCACAATTTTTACACCATAAATATCGGCAGTTATTGCGCCCGATGTAGATAATGCGCCCGCCCAAACTAATCCACCAACAGCCGCGATAGTAAAAAGCTGCCATTTGGTCGATGCTAATACCAACGCAATAAAACCGATTGCGCGAACCAAATAAACAAGCATCAAAATGTTTTTACGTTGCACAATATCAGATATATAACCCAGCACTAAAGTACTAAAAATGGCAACTAAACCTATCAAGCCAATTCCTGTAGAACTGGTTACCGAATCAAACCCATGATCAACCAACATTGGGACGCCATGCGTACCTAATAAATTCATACTAAATCCACAAGTAAAAAGCCCAAAACTAAGTTGCCAAAAAGGACGTGTTTTTAAGACATCAATAAGTTTGATATCAACCGGTTGAGTTTGCACTGCCGCTTGTTCTCTCTGGTCGATAGCGGCGTGATTATCTTTCATAATAAACAGTGCAATGGGCATAGCTAGAATCGTAAAAAATACTGAAAACGCCACTAATGTATTTTGCCAACCATATAACGGAATAAAAAAGGCAAATACAGGTAGCATCACGGCAATGCCCGCCATACTGCCTGTTGATACAATAAATAGTGCAAACCCTCTTCGCTTATGAAACCATTTCGCCACAATAGGCGTAAAACTGACCGCACCAACAAATGAAGTACCAAATGACAAAGCAATACCAAACGAAAAAAGAAAGTTCCAATAATCACGAGATATTGCTGACCATATTGTTGATAGAATAATCATCACCGCACCAAGTAACAACACAAAGCGCGTACCATATTTCCCCACTAAGTAGCCGGCTATCGGCATGGCAATACCCGAAAACAACATACCAATAGCAATAATGCCTGAAAGGATACTACGACTAAAACCCAGATCATTTGCGATAGGTAGAAAAAACACCCCCATACTCATTCTCAGTCCACTTGATAGCAGCGTTAAAAGTGCAGCTGCAATAACTATGTTCCAGCCAAAATACCATGGACATCTCATCATTGCCTCCTATCACGTTTTCTTAAAAACAACTTTAAAAAGTATATAATTTTGAATTATGTATAACTTTTTTATTTTCCGCTATAATATTTATTTATCTAAATCTAAAAAAAAGTTAAGGATAGTTATATGTCAACAAATATGATTCGTATTGCAATCGCAGGCGCTGGTGGCAAGATGGGACGACAGCTCATCCAAGCTGTTTCGCAAATTGACGGGGTTACCTTAGGTGCGGCTTTTGAGCGAAAGGGCTCTTCATTGGTTGGTAGTGATGCGGGAGAGCTTGCAGGAATCGGGGTTTGTAACATAAAAGTCACCGACAATTTAGAACAAGCGAAAGACAAATTTGATGTATTAATTGATTTTACGCGTCCTGAAGGTACTTTATCCCACTTAGCTTTTTGTGTAGCACACAGTAAAATGATGATAATTGGTACCACTGGATTTGATGAAGCGGGTAAACAAGCCATTGCCGATGCAGCAAAAAAAATCGCTATTGTATTTGCCGCTAATTTTAGTGTTGGTGTTAACCTTGTTTTAAAATTACTGGAAAAAGCCACTAAAATTATGGGCGATTATACCGATATCGAAATCATTGAAGCACATCATCGTCACAAAGTTGATGCACCATCTGGTACAGCACTTGCCATGGGTGAAGCAATTGCTGATGCACTAGGTTGTCATTTGAAAGATCGCGCTGTTTATTGTCGTGAAGGTCATACTGGTGAACGGCCTAAAGGTGCTATTGGTTTTGCTACTATTCGCGCAGGTGATATCGTTGGCGAACACACAGCTATTTTTGCCGACATTGGTGAACGCGTTGAAATAAGCCACAAAGCTTCTAGCCGTATGACTTTTGCTAACGGTGCGGTGCGTGCTGCATTATGGCTTGCTAAACAGCCTGTCGGTTTATATGACATGCGGGATGTATTAAATTTGAATGATTTGTAATTGTATTGCTATGTCTGATGAATATTGGATGCAACATGCATTAATGCTTGCCAAACGCGCCGAATCTATTGGAGAAATCCCCGTCGGCGCAGTAATCATTGATGAAAATAATCAAATAATTGGCGAAGGCTTTAATCATTCCATTATTAAAAATAATCCGACTGCGCATGCTGAAATTATGGCAATAGAGCAAGCAGGACTTTTATTAAATAACTATCGTTTAATTAATACCACCCTTTATGTCACCTTGGAACCCTGTATTATGTGTGCAGGCGCCATCATTCATAGTCGTATAAAACGTGTCGTATATGGGGCAAATGATTTAAAAACGGGTGCGGCGGGATCGTTTATTGATATCCTCAATTATCAAGGTCTTAATCACTACGCCGAAGTCACAGGCGGAGTTTTAATGGATGAATGTAGTGCAATATTGAGCAATTTTTTTAAAAAACGACGCTTACAGAAAAAATTATTAAAGCAATCACGTCAAAATAATGCTGAACAAGGATAGATATTGTTGTTAGTTGAATAAATAGATTTTGCTAAACTTAAAAAAGTGCAAAAAATAAAAAAATATTAATCGATTTGCATCAAAATGGAATCAAATTTTGCCGATTTGAGTTTTATTGATACTAAGCAAATTAACGTTATTGCGTACTATCCAAAAAATTTTTAATATACTCAGCCTACAAAGCAATTATCCTCACTCATATGATTAATTGAGTGAGTAGTTGGTCAAATCACTATTATTTCAATTTTTTACAAAGTTTTTAAAGGGTTTAAAGTAAATCTTTTTACCCGAACAGATAAAATACCCATACAAGATTCTCACAATATGCAATAGCCAAAATTGCACAGTAGCAAAAATATAAAGCTTCGGTTTATTATCATTAAATGAAAATATCTAATCCTCATATCAGCTAATCTTATATTTATTCTAAACTTTCAATAAAAAATGTGGTTAGTTGTTCTTTTTATCGAGGAATATTGTTAGAATCTAAAACGATATTTTTAGAAAATTAATTCGAGCACTATTCATGAAAAAGCATACCTTAGAAATGATGATATCTGCACAAGATATCCAAAAACGCGTTTTTGAACTTGGACAACAAATCAGTAAAGACTATCAAAATAGCCAAAATGAACTCATTTTAGTCGGTCTTTTGCGGGGATCATTCATCTTTATGGCGGATCTAAGTCGTGCCATCACTGTTGGACACGAAGTTGATTTTATGACAGCATCAAGTTACGGCAATGCTGTAGTAAGTAACCGAGATGTTAAGATATTAAAAGACCTTGATGAGGATATACGTGATAAAGATGTTTTAATTGTTGAAGATATTATTGATACAGGCAATACCTTAAGTAAAGTTATGGCAATATTAAAATTGCGTCATCCCCGCAGTATTGAAATTTGTACTTTGCTTGATAAACCTTCTCGTCGTGAAGTATCGGTGCCGGTTAAATATATTGGATTTTCTATACCTGATGAGTTTGTCGTTGGTTATGGTATAGATTATGCACAGCATTATCGCCATTTACCTTATATTGGGCAGGTCACATTAATTGAATCTTAATCAATAGTTTATTAACATCAATAATGGGTAGAGCTAAAATATGTCCCAAACTAGCTTACATTTTCAATCGATAAATTAAGATAGTCCCATAATTTGAGTTGACCGGCATGAACCAACAAGCTCACTGGAGATCAAATATTGCCGGTTATCAATTTCATCAAGTATCGATCAATTTTATTAAGATCATCACCTCACATCATTATTATTGGCAATTTAAAAAACCGATTTCTCTTTGCAACAGATAATAAGGCTTATACTAACAACCTTATTACATTTTATATTGAAAATATATCTTTTATCTCGACATTTTGTCATCTCAATAGCAAAACGAGAATGACCAGAAAAAAAGTCGTACTCTAACTTGATTTAAAGTAGGTCAAGTTGCTTAATTCACGCAATTACACGGCTGAGTTTTGCCATTTCAAATGCGAATAGATTATCAATGTAGTTAAACAACGCAACAATAGATAAATCACTACTAACCAGCAAAGCACTACTAGTCGATAATTTAATGCTTTTTTACTTAGCTTATCATAGACGATGATAAGCTTAATATGATAAATTTGTCATCCAAACGAATTCGAAAAATTAACCTAATATAGATAGTATTTAAAATAATCAATCTTATCGAGGTATACGTGTCACGATTTTCCCGTTCATTATGTCTAGTTTTGATGATAACCACAGCGTCTAGTTATGCTGATATGAAATTATCCATTAAAGGGTTATCAGGAGAACTGGCTGATAATGTCGATGCGCGTATTTCGTTAATTGAGTCCAATAAAATTAATAATACGCCCAATTTTAAACGTTATTTTGAAAGTGAAGTTCAAAAAGCGCTACGCGCTTTAGGTTACTACTCCCCTACTTTTGACTATGACGAACAAGATCCTAAAGTCTTAAAAGTAAAAATTACACCAGGTGAACCCGTCATTGTTGAACAACTCAATATTAATATCACGGGTGAAGGTCAACATGATGAGGATTTTAAAGCGTTACTTAACAATAATCTGCCCAAAATTGGCGATGTGCTCAATCATGGTATCTATGAGTCATTCAAAAAAGCATTACTCAATTTGTCGCTCGACAAGGGGTATTTTGATGCCAATATGACTAAACACCAATTAGCCGTCTCAAATTATGAACATCAAGCTTTTTGGAATATTGATTTTGATACGGGTCAACGTTACAAATTTGGTAAAGTTAGCTTTCCCGATGCCAAAATTCGCAACGATTATCTAGCTAACATAGTGCCATTTAAAGAAGGTGATAGGTATACTGCCGAGCAATTATCGTTATTGAATCGGCGTTTAAGTTCAACTAACTGGTTCAATTCAGTTGTTGTGACCCCCGATTTTCCTCACTTAACAGCAAATAAAGAACTCCCGATCGTTGTCGCAACGTCACCTCGTAAAAAGAATAATATGGACTTAGGACTGGGTTATTCAACCGATAATGGCGTTCATGGAAAAATTGGCTGGAATAAGCCATGGATAAATAGTCGTGGGCAAAGTTTTCAAAGCAATCTTTCGTTATCGTCACCAGAACAAACAATATCCATGAGTTATAAAATTCCCTTAAAAAAATCTCCATTAGAACAATATTACACGATCCAAGGTGGTTACAAAAAAATTGATAATAATGATACCTACTCGCGCTCTTATACCTTTGGGGTACTACGAAATTGGGATCATTTTGAGGGTTGGCAAACGGCTTTAGGTTTGAACATGTTGCGAGATAACTTTACCCAAGGTGATTCAAGTTATAAAACCTTTTTATACTATCCTTCTGTGAGTTTATCGCGAATTCGTAGTGATGGTAATTTATTAGCCATGTGGGGCGATTCACAACGGTATTCAGTTGAAGCGGCGGCAGATGCATTGGGTTCAGATATCAATTTAGTACGCTTTCAAGCGCAACAAACTTGGATCCGCTCATTGCAAAAAACACATCGATTTATTGCTCGAGGTAATTTTGGTATTATTCAAGCGAGTAATTTTGATAGAGTACCGCCATCGTTTAGATTCTTTGCTGGTGGTGATCGTAGTATTCGTGGCTATAAATATCAATCTATTTCCCCTGAAGATAAAAAAGGCAAGTTAAAAGGCGCCTCAAAGTTGATCACCGGCTCAGGTGAATATCAATATAATGTAACAGGTGCATGGTGGGGAGCTGTATTTGTGGATACGGGTGAAGCAATCGATAAAGTTGATAAAGCAAAATTCTATACAGGTACAGGTGTTGGCGTAAGATGGGCATCTCCTGTTGGTCCGATAAAATTAGATTTAGCCACCCCATTAAATAGGAAAGATAAAGGCTCTATTCATCTCTATATTGGTCTAGGAAGTGAATTATAATATGGCAGAAAATTCTATTAATTCGAATCAATCTAAAGCCTCGCATAACCGACATAAATGGAAAAAACGTAGTGTTGTCATATTGTCTATTTTTATCTTCTTGATAACATTTGTCATTGTCATGATTTACACCAGTTTAGGCGTAAAATTGACAATGTTTGCGCTAAATAAATTTTTACCTGAATTAAAAATCGAACAGGTAGACGGCACTTTTCATAATTTACATATCAAAGGGCTTTCTCTTAATTTGACTGGTGTTAATGTGTCAGTTGATGATGCATCACTTGAACTTTCAGGTTCATGCCTGATTCAAACAGTAGTGTGTTTAAAACATTTTAATGCTGATGGAGTCAATGTTAATGTTAATACGCAAGAAATTGAAAGCTCACCTGATGAAGTGGTTGATAATACCTCGCGTTTTACAATAAAAACCCCCTTACCTATCAAATTACAATCCACTCAACTCAATAATGTCAAAGTGAGTGTTGATGATATGCAATTTGGTCTATCAAGCTTTAATGGTAAAGCAACGTGGGTCAATGAAAAAATTTATGTTTACCCTACTACTGCAATGGGACTTTATGCGATATTTGCTGATACACCTTCAACCCCGATGCCAGCGCAAAAAAATGAAACCAGTTTAGCTATTAATGAACAGATTAATCAATTATTTAATCAACCGCTAATAAGTTCATTACCTCAAGTTAGTATTCCTTTAGATATTAATGTAACGAGTTTATCTGGAAATGATTGGTTGTTACATATTGGAGGTGAAGATTATCACTTCAATCAGGTCACAATAAATACCGATATGGTAAACAATCACATTGTTGTAAAAAAAGTGGATACAGAGATTAAAACCCCTTATGCTAATGGTCACGCCTTAGTATCGGGTGAAATTACTCTCGGTAATGATTGGCCAATTGTTGCCTTAGTCAAAGCTGATACCGAGCAAAATCATTTTAATGGTCAATTTTCTGGAAAATTACTGGGTGAATTATACACTCACACTCGCTTAGATGGGCTAAACCAATTTGATCTTGATGGCCATATCAATTTTATCGAAAAATATTTACCAGTAATGACCAAACTTAATGGTAAACACATTCAATGGCCAATTGAAGGGACAGCCCAATATCAACTTAACGATTTTAATTTAACGCTGGGCGGTAACGTTCAGCAGTATGATTTAACAGCAAAAGGATCGGTAGCCGGCGAAAATATTCCCGCAACCACATTCGATGTGGCCGGTAAAGGTACAAATCAAGATGCAACTTTAGATCATAGCAGAATTAAATTACCGCAAGGCAACATAGACCTTGCTGGTCACATTAGTTGGCTAAAAGCGTTGCAATGGGATACTAATATTAAGCTTGATCATGTCGACATTACCAAAGAACTCCCTGATTATCCGATTTTATTAAATGGTCAACTTAAAACAAGTGGAAGCTTAGAAGGTGATAATTGGCAAGTGAATATTACCGATCTACAACTCAAAGGTAAAATAAAACAAGCTGATTTTGCAGCTAATGGTAATATGTTTGTTGATTCGAATCAGTCTTTATCGGCAAATAATCTCGCTATTATGTGGGGGAAAAATCAAATTAGTGTTGATGGTTCAACCCAAAAAGCGAATTTAAATGCCAAACTGAATTTAGCGTCGTTAGGATTACTGTTCGATGATATACAAGGGGCAATTGTTGGTAATATCAGAATGAATGGAACAAGTGCAAATCCCATTGTTGACTCGAATTTGACTGTCACTGCATTAAGTTTAGGCAATATGTCCATTGCTAAGGCAAACTTAGCCGGAAAAATTCAATATCAAAATCAGTTAAGTGGTCAACTGAAACTAATTGGTGATAATATCCAATTAGCAAGCGAAACAATAAAAAAAGCCAATATCGAACTGACAGGTAACGAAAAGAAACATACATTAACGCTGGCGCTTGATGGACTTCCAGCATCGTTAAAGACAACCTTAACAGGTCAAATTGATAAAGATCATACTAAATGGACAGGAAATATTGCTAATGCACTGTTAAATTTAGATAATAATAACCACTGGCAGTTAACCAAACCGATATCATTATCTTATGATGTCACCAATCAGATCCCAACAATCGGGGCGCATTGTTGGCGTAATAATTATTCTAACCTATGTTTAGACAAACCATTATCAATATCAGCCAATAGCTCAAGCACAATTTCCCTTAAAGACATTGATTTGGCTAAATTACCGATACCCAATGAAGGGGATACTAAAATTACCGGAAGTTTAGATGGAAGAGTCGATATAAAATTCAATGACAATAACAAAATTCCATCCATCAAAGCCAACATAAATAGTAATAAAGTTTATGTACAGCAAAATATAGGTAGTCAAACTTTACCCATCCCTTTTGATTTATTTAACATTAATGCTGAATTTAATGAACAACAAGCAAAATTAGATTGGCGTTTTAGTTTAAAGCAACTAGGTAAAGTAAGAGGTAATTTGATAATTGATGATCCAATTAATCAGAAAAAACTAGGTGGCCAATTAATTATTGATAATTTGGCATTAGCTATACTCAACCCATTATTGGATAAAAATGAATATGCTAAAGGCGCAATTAATGGTGCCGTAAAATTTTCCGGTTCGCTTATCGATCCGTCTTTAACGGGTGACATTAACCTAAAACAAAGTGAAATCAAATCTAACCAGCTGCCTGTTGATATTAATTCCGCTATGGTAGATATAAAATTAAATGGTAAATCATCAACATTAAAAGGAATTTTAACGACACAAGCCGGTAATATCAATATTAATGGTCATGCTAGTTGGCTGAATTTAAATAAATGGCAAGCTGAAATCACTGTCAATGGCGCAGCAATGCAAGTCACAGTGCCACCAATGATTGTGATGAATGTTGTGCCTGATATTAAAATTAATGCCTCTCAAGATGAATTAACGTTATTAGGTAAAGTCAGTATCCCAAAAGGTAAAATTACCGTTGATTCACTGCCACCATCGAGCGTGGATGTATCGTCTGACGAGGTCATGCTGGATAAAAATCGTCATCAGATCGAGCCACAAAAATTTGGAATGAAAATCAATAGTCACCTAGATATCGAAATTGGTGATGATGTTACCGTTGATGCCTTTGGTCTAAATGCTTCATTAAAAGGTAATTTAATCGCTACTCAAACAAATAAAGGATTGGATTTGCACGGTGAAATTCATATTCCAAACGGTCGATTCCATGCTTATGGGCAAGATTTAATCATTCGAAAAGGTGTCATTACCTTTTCTGGACCAACCGACCACGCTATGCTTGATGTTGAAGCCATCCGTAATCCGGATTCAATGGACAATAATAAAATTACGGCTGGTATTCGTGTTACTGGCTCGTCAGAAGATCCGAAAATCGAAGTGTTTTCAGATCCGGCAATGTCACAGCAAGAAGCTTTGTCATACTTAGTGCGAGGTCAAGGGCTTGACAGTACTGATCAAAGTGACAACGATATGATGACAGCGCTATTAGTAGGGATTGGTACATCGAAAACAGGGAAATATATTGGTGATATAGGGAATGTTTTTGGCATCAAAAATTTGACTTTAGATACACAAGGGGCAGGCAATAGCTCTAAAGTAGTTGTAAGTGGCTATATTTTACCTAACTTACAGCTTAAATATGGTGTCGGTATTTTTGATTCGCTAGCCACTTTTACTTTACGTTATAGATTAATGCCAAGTCTCTACTTAGAGGCTACATCAGGACTTGCTCAAGCACTCGATCTCATTTATCAGTTCGAATTTTAGAATTAAATAATAAAAATAGTGTTAAGTTAATAATACTATTAATTAATAAGCGAAAGTCAGCGTTTATGAAAGCGTGGATTGATTGTATTTTACTGCAATGTTGCTAATGAGTAAAAGCGAGCAGACCCCATGCTAAGCAGGGGGTCATTAAGGCGATTATTGTTCTAATTTTCCGTCTTCGAAAGGCGCATATCCAATACCTCTTTCGATGTAAGCATCTTTTACTTGACGGCATGGATAGGTTTGTCTAATTGTTTCTTCTAATTGAATTCCTTTTAAAAAATCTGAATTTTCAGCCTTAACTTGTTCTAGTTTATCGATGCAAGCATTATAAGTAGTCACAAATTCTGTATTGTTTTGAGTATAAAACTTGACAAGCTTGTTATGTTGATTTTGCCAAGCGTTATTCCAAGCAACTCTACACACCGCTAAAAGTTTTAAATCGTCAGCACAATAAATGGGCTCTTTAGCTTTAATTGTTTGCAGATCGTCGTTAGCTAATTCTTCAGTTGCTTTTTCTTGTAATGCTTCTTGCGCGATACTACAATTAGAAATAGTTCGTTTATCTAACTTACATAATGATGTCATTTTAGTTTTAAGTTGATCAAAGGATAATTGTTTCAACTCTTTTTTACCTTCATCAACTTTTTCTTTAAAAATAGTTTCCCATGCAACACATTTAGGATTACCGCTTGTACTTGAAAATAAAGCTTTTTTACATTCATCAATCTTTAAATACTCATCAATAACGTCAGTCCATGTCAAGCCATTAACTTGTTTTTGAATATCTGCCATTGCGGAATCAATGGCTTGTTTTTGCTCAGCTTCTTTACGCTGTTTCTCTTGTTCATCTTTTAATTGTTTGTCTTTCTTAATAGCACTTTCTGCCGCCAAACACTCTGGATTATTACTGACTTTTTCAGCAGCATTTTCATCTTTTGCCATAAAAGCTTTTTTAAAATCTTGGGTGCATTGTTCAAGTTTTTCGGTTGCTGCATCAATATTTTTTAGAAAATATTCTTCATTTTTTTCTTCACAACCAGCTAAAGCCATAGCGCCTATTAACGCCAGTGGTAATAGTTTAAAAGTTTTCATGTTTTCTCCTGTTCAACTTAAGTTGTACTTTCCTTATGTTATTAAAAAATAATCTATTGTTATATTTCAAGATATTATATCAATGAGTTTATAAATTTTAGTAAATTGTTGAATTATTCGTTACCCTATTCACTTATCTTATTAATTACAAGATGATTGATAATAAATGATTATGACAATTTTATCTACTTAGCATAACTTATCATTTATAGCCAATTAGCATTTCTCGCTTTACCCCAAATCCTTTTTGCTTATTAACAACAAAGCCAGCACTCAGTAAATTACGGCGCACAAAACCCGCTGCGGTAAACGTTGCAAAACGTCCACCTGAGCGAGTTAGCTTATAGCAAGCCTTAAACAAGGATTCAGACCACATGTCGGGATTTTTAGCCGGTGAAAAACCATCAAAAAACCATGCATCAATTAAAATATGTTGTTTAGTTAAAAATGTTGCAAATTGTGCAACATCATCATAACAAACCGATAAATTGACATCTTGACTTAATAACGTGGATTGACTCAAATGCTCGCGCAATTTTTTTGCTAATGGCGCTAATGGATGATCTTTTGCAATGACACTATTGTGTATTTTTTTCATTTCATCCATCGATAATGGATATTTTTCGACACTAAAAAATTGCAATTTTTTTAGTGGGTGATCGGGGTTGTGCTTTTTGAATTGTAAAAAATGATACCATAAAACTAAAAAACTCAGTCCTGAACCAAAACCGGTTTCACCGACAATAAATGTATGATGATCATGTTGTAAAAATCGCAAATTAAGCTCATTGCCTTCAATAAATACATATGTTGTTTCAGCAACCGCACCATCAGTATTGAAATATACATCATCAAAATAACCAGAAATTGCTGTATTATTGTCCCAAATAATTGTCGATTTTTGCATAAATACCCTTAATGTGTGAAACAGACAAGCTAACTGTATATTAGCCTAGATTAAGTATATAATACGCGCATTAAACTTATGAGGTAAATTATGGTTTTTCTTTTTCGCTTAATTAGTGTAATAGTTATAGGGATTATTGTTTGTGTCTTAGGCATAGTTTTTTGTTTATTTAATCCACGTAATCCAAAAAATATTGCTCGATTTGCTCATCTTTTTAGCTTCTTTTTTAAACCAATCTTAGGGCTAAAAATTGATACACGTAAATATCCTGATATCGAAAAAATAGGTAGTTGCGTCTATATCGCCAACCACCAAAATAATTTTGATATGATTGTTGCAGCCGATATTTTTCAACCTAAAACAGTTACAGTTGGTAAAAAGAGTCTTGCTTGGATTCCTTTTTTTGGTCAGCTCTATTATCTCACCGGTAATATTCTAATTGATCGCAATAATAAAACTAAAGCGCATGATACGATTGCATTAGTTGTTGATGAAATAAAAAAACAAGGCATCTCAATTTGGATGTTTCCTGAAGGTACCCGTAGTCAAGGTCGTGGCTTACTGCCATTTAAAACCGGTGCATTTAAAGCTGCGATTGCCGCCGGTGTGCCAATTGTACCTATTTGTGTTTCTGATACCAATTCGATTAAATTAAATCGTTTAAACAACGGCCATATGATTGTTGAGATGCTCGCACCGATCGAAACGAAAAACCTACGAAAAGAGGATGCTCGTACTTTAATGGAACAGTGCCACCAATTAATGAGTGACAAAATCGAACAAATCAATATGCAAGCCAAGCAACAAGATAATCAAAAATAATTTATGACTAAACAAGACCGTAACTTTGATGATATCAGCGATAAGTTTGCACAAAACATTTATGGCACAACAAAAGGAAAAATTCGTGAAGCGATTGTTTGGCAAGAGCTAGTTAAAATCTTAACATGTTACCCTGCCAATCAATCATTAAGAATTCTTGATGCCGGTGGTGGACAAGGGCAAATTGCTTGTCGATTAGCCCAAATGGGACACCAAGTCACGCTTTGTGATATTTCTGGGCACATGTTAGCTTTAGCCAAACAAAAAGCCCAAACTGAAAACCTAGCTATGAGTTTCATCCATTGCTCAATTCAACAGCTCAGTAATTATGTTCATGAACAATTTGATCTCGTCATTTGTCATGCTGTTTTAGAATGGGTGGCAGAGCCTGTTGAGGTCATCGCATCTTTAAAAAAATACTTAAAACCTGAGGGTTATCTATCTTTGATGTTCTATAACCTTGATGCATTACTATTTAAAACTGTCACTCTAGGCAATTTTGGCTACACCCAATCAGGTCTTCGTAAACGTAAAAAAAAGACGCTTTCACCCGATTATCCAAGAAAACCTCATGATGTCTACACTTGGTTAACTCACCTTGGCTTTGTTATTACCAATAAAACAGGAATCCGAGTTTTTCATGATTACTTAAACAATAAATCCAAAGCTGAAAGTCATTTTGAACAATTACTTGAGTTAGAAAAACAGTATTGCCAAACTGAACCTTATCTGAGTTTAGCTAGATACATTTTGATAAGTGCAAAATTAAACAATGACCAATAAGTTATAGATAAAATATAGCCTTCTATTAGGCTATATTCATCTTCTAAAATAAGTAGCATTAAGCCTTTACAATTAATAAAGGTTCTGTCCGCACTGCCTAACAACAATTGGTATTGCTTTCAAAATTTCAATTTGTTCTTCTACTTCGACTCATCTAATCAGCAGTTAATTAGCCAACAAGCGTACTCTATAAATTTTACACAAACAATCAAGATTGCACGACAATTAGCCTTAATTAAAGGCTTTAGCAATGATAGTCAAAAATTAAAAAATTTACGCAAAAACATTCTACTTGTTATCATTTTGGTGGCAACGTTGAACAAGTTTGGTTAACAACGCTTAAACAGTTGCTGAATCGACATTCATAAAAAATCGATATTAAAAATAATACAACGCTTTTATAGGCAGGCAATGTTTGCTTTGACAAAAGCTGGGATTAGCGCTTTAACCGTTATTGATACAACAAATTCTTGTATTGGTATTATTAATTATGATGTTATTTGAAAATGGCTCAACGGTTATCTCTGATTTACGCCATAAATACGTTTAAAGTGGCATATTAACTGACTGCATTATCAATAATAACCAATATACTAATGCCGTCATAGCACTGACAAAACACTATAGACCAAATCAAATTACCGCTTTGCTAGTACTTAATGATCAGCAAAACAAGTAGAAATACTTGATATTTCTAATATCGAGTATAAATTACCCCATTTAGTTAGTTAAGTGGTCAATTGTTCTGTACAATTTAGTTACTAATGCTCAATGATGACTTTAACTTAAATGATTACTCGAAAATTTTTGCATAAATCGGTATCATAAGTAGATTAAATAGATTAGTTAAGGAAAATGATTATGATCGTAGTAACGGGTGGCGCTGGGTTTATAGGAAGCAATATTGTTAAAGGATTAAATAATCAAGGATATCAAGATATTTTAGTTGTCGACGATTTAACCGATGGAACTAAATTCGCAAATTTAGTCGATTTAGATATTGCTGACTATATGGATAAAGATGAATTCATTTCAGCAATCATTGCGGGAGAACAGCTCAATATTGAAACCATCTTCCATCAAGGTGCTTGTTCATCAACAACAGAATGGGATGGCAAGTTTATGATGGAAAACAACTATGATTATTCGAAAGATTTGTTACATTACTGTTTAGATTTCAATATTCCTTTTTTATATGCATCATCTGCGGCAACTTATGGTGGACGTAGTGATAACTTTATTGAAGATCGCTGTTATGAAAAACCGTTAAACGTCTATGGATATTCTAAGTTTCTTTTTGATCAATATGTAAGAAAAATCCTACCTGATGCAACTTCACAAGTGTGTGGTTTTCGCTATTTTAATGTTTACGGACCACGCGAAAATCATAAAGGCAGTATGGCTAGCGTTGCCTTTCACTTGAACGAACAAATCCATAAAGGTGAAAAACCGAAATTATTTGTTGGCAGTGATAATTTTAAACGCGACTTTATTTATGTTGGCGATGTAGTTGATGTCAATTTATGGTTTTGGAAAAATAATATCTCTGGGATTTACAATTGTGGTACAGGCCGCGCCGAGTCATTCCAAGCTGTCGCAGATGCGGTATTAAGTTATCACAAAAAAGACGAAATTGATTACATTCCATTTCCTGATCACCTAAAAGGACGTTATCAACGTTTTACACAAGCAGATTTAACTAAGTTTAGAAAAACGGGTTGTCCAATTGATTTTAAAACAGTAAGTGAAGGGACAACTGAATATATGCAATGGCTTAATGAGCAATAAAGGAAGTCAAATGAAAACGTTGATAATTGGCCCGTCTTGGGTGGGTGATATGATGATGTCACAAAGCCTATATCGAACTTTAAAACAACTTGATCCTAGCGTTGAAATCGATGTCATGGCACCCGCTTGGTGTCGAGCATTACTGAATAAAATGCCGGAAGTAAATCAATCGATTGCAATGCCTTTAGGTCATGGTGAATTTAATCTTATGCAACGTTATCATTTAGGTAAAGAGCTACGTAATAACAATTATGAACAAGCTTTTATTTTACCTAACTCGCTTAAATCAGCGCTAATTCCTTTTTTTGCTAAAATTCCTAAACGAACAGGTTGGAAAGGTGAAATGCGTTATGGATTATTAAATGACTTGCGCAAATTAGATAAGCCAGCATTTCCACAAATGGTCGAACGTTATGTTGCGCTTGCTTATCCTAAACAACAAATTCATTCAGCACAAGATCTGCCTAAACCATTATTGTGGCCAAAATTAGAGGTTAGCCAAGAGGATATAACCAATACTTTAACCCTGTTCAATATTGCAAACGATGAACCTTTAATTGGTTTTTGTCCCGGCGCTGAATTTGGACCGGCTAAACGATGGCCCGATTACCATTATGCAGCACTAGCCGATATGATTGTAAGCCAACATGCTAAAATTTTAATATTTGGTTCGGCCAACGATCGGGAAGTTGGAAATCAAATTATGGCCAAAATGACGCATAGCGATCAATGTATTAATCTTGCTGGCGAAACACAGCTTGAGCAAGCAATTAATTTAATTGCAGGGTGTAAAGCAATCGTTACTAATGATTCTGGTTTAATGCATGTTGCTGCCGCATTAGATCGGCCTTTAGTGGCGCTTTATGGGCCAAGTAGTCCTGATTTTACGCCACCTTTATCCAACAGAGCAGAAATTATTCGATTAATCACCGGATATCACAAAGTACGTAAAGGCGATGGCGATCAAGGGTATCACCAAAGTTTGATCGATATAAAACCCGCTCAAGTGTTCGAAACGTTAATGAATCTCATCGTACGTTGTGAAAAAGAGTAACTAATCATGCGTGTACTTGTTGTTAAAACCTCTTCGATGGGGGATGTGCTGCACACACTACCTGCACTAACTGATGCAGCAAATTGCTTAACTGATGTTACTTTTGACTGGGTGGTAGAAGAGAACTTTGCCCAAATTCCCAGTTGGCATTTTGCGGTAGATACAGTTATACCAGTGGCAATCCGACGTTGGCGCAAAAATTGGTTTGCAAAACCAATACGGCAAGAACGTCACGCTTTTATTGAACAACTTCAACAGAAGCAATATGATGCAATTATCGATGCACAAGGGCTAATTAAAAGTGCGTTTTTGATTACACGCAAGGCTAAAGGCATTAAACATGGCTTAGACCGTCAAAGCATCAAGGAGCCCATAGCGAGTTGGTTTTACGATATAAAGCACCACATACCCAAGCAAATGCATGCAATTGAACGTGTTAGAATGTTATTTGCCCAAAGCCTTAATTACCCTATTCCAACCCTCACTGGCGATTATGCTATTGCTCGCCACTTTCTAAGTACTTTACCGAGTGATGCAGGACAATACCTTATTTTTTTACATTCTACAACGCGGGATGAAAAACATTGGAGTGAGGAGCAATGGCGAGAATTAATCAAACAAATTGAGCCAACAGGTTTAAAAATTAAATTACCCTGGGGGGCACCACATGAACAACAACGAGCAATTCGCCTTGCGCAAGGTTTTAACCATGTTGAAGTGTTACCAAAACTCTCATTAAATGATATTGCGACCATTATTGCAGGTGCTAAAGCGGTTGTTTCGGTTGATACCGGATTGAGTCATCTAACAGCAGCATTAGATAGACCAAATATTACGCTATTTGGTCAAACTGATCCTAAGTTAATTGGTGGTTATGGCAAAAATCAATACAGTATTATTTCGCCAGAAAAAAGCATGAAAACAATCACTGCACAGCACGTTTACCAAAAATTGACTGATTTGTTATAAATGAGTCAATCCATCATTGCTTAACTAAAAAGGGATAAAATTAATGAATAATTATTGTGAATTAATTCGTGAAAAATATGCACAAATTGGCAGCAATGAACTTGGTTACATTGAAGATGCGCTAAGTGCTGTTATGCAAGCACTTGATGAAGTAGCCAGCAACCAACTGGTTCCCAAAGAGTTAAGAGATAAAGCGGCTTACGCAGCCGCAAATTTACTAATTAGCGACTTTAATGTCACATAGCAGTGGGTAAATTGATAATAAACCGTGTAGATTGTTCATCAGACTCGACATAAATAGAGCCTTTATGCGTTTCAATTATTGATTTTACAATTGCTAATCCAATACCCGCTCCAGAAGCATCATTTCCATTACGATGACGAGATTCATCTACACGATAAAACCGGTCAAAAAGATGAGGTAAATGCCGGCTATCAATTTTCTTACCTGGATTAGAAATGATGATCTTTACACGTTTATCGGTGACTTGACTTAAAACAATTCTGATAATTTGATTTTCAGGCGTATAACGAATAGCATTGGATAAAATATTACTTATTGCTCTAGCTAGCATCATTTTATCACCTTGAATATGTGCACAATTACCTTCCAGATTAAAAGCAATATTCTTTTCATCAGTAAGGGGTTCAAAATATTCACACATTAAGCTGAGCATGTTATGTAAGTCAATATCGATTAAATTTGGCACTAATTGACGATTATCAGCCTGAGCTAAGAACAGCATATCTGATATCATTAATGACATTCTTTCATACTCTTCTAAGTTAGAATATAAAATTTCTCGGTATTCTTCAGTTGATCGAGCATTATTTAACACGATTTGAGTTTGCGTAGTTAAGTTAGTAATGGGTGTTCGCATTTCATGCGCAATATCAGCAGTAAAATTACGCTGACGAAGAAAAACATCTTCCATCCGACTAAGCATATTGTTAAATGCGCGTACAAGGCTGACGTATTTGATAGGAACAGTCGAGGTTGAAATTCGATAATTAAGGCTTTTCATATTAATACGCTCAATTTTCTTAATTAAGCGATTAATCGGCTTTTGAGTGTAATATATCGAAATGATTGATCCAATTAGCGCAAGCACACATGAGATTGCAATAAGTAAACCAAGCCCATTTCTTAATCGATTAATAAATTCTAATTGTAAATCACGACCAACAGCTACAATAGTCGTATATTGATTATGTGGTTCAACCATAACGCGTGAAGCGGCGATTCGATAAGATGATTTATCCATATTGGATATTGCTGTCGTATGCTCAGTGACTATCTTTTCAAATTCATCTGGTTTTAGAGCAAGCATTAAATTAGGACCACGTGTCCGATATAATATTTTACCAGAATCATCAATAATATAGACAAACAGATGATGATGACCTGTCAAAATTAATAATAAATTTTGAAAAAATTCATCACGATTATCATCAGGAGAATAATAAGTAAGCTCTCGTTCAATAGAAGAAATTACCGAATTCAATTCAGTGACATTTTGTTGAATCGAAAATTTTTCAAATGAACGTTCGATCAGATAACTAAAACAATAAAGTAACCCACATGTCAGTAAGCACACAATTAAGGGCAAACGAAATGAGATAATTTTAATCCGCTTCATCCAATACATCTAATTTATATCCCATTCCACGCACAGTATGTATTAATTTGGGTTCAAACCCAGCATCGATTTTATTTCGTAATCGCCTAATTGCCACATCTATCACGTTGGTGTCACTATCAAAATTCATATCCCACACTTGTGAAGCAATAAGCGATCGAGGTAAAACCTCGCCAGGATAACGTAAAAAATACTCCAGTAACAAAAATTCTTTATTAGTTAATTCGATTCTTTTATCCGCTCGCGTAACTGTGCGCTTAGGTAAGTCCATCACCAAATCAGCAATGGTAAGTTGATAATTGTTAACTTGGGGAACATTACGTCTTAATAATGATTTGACCCTCGCCAAAAGTTCAGCAAACGAAAATGGCTTAACTAAGTAATCATCAGCACCTAAATTAAGACCTTTAACTTTATCATCAACACTACCCATTGCGGTAAGCAAAATAATTTGTGTATCTTTGCCTGCCTCACGTAAAGATTGGACAATTTTCCAACCAACGATATCGGGTAACATCACATCAAGTATGATTAAGTCATAATCTTCGGTCATAGCACGATGATAACCATCTAAACCATTATCGGTTAAATCAACAATAAAACCAGATTCAATTAAACCTTGGCGTAAGTATTCGCCTGTTTTATGTTCATCTTCAACAACTAACAATTTCATTTTGAGTATTTCCTTTATTATTTTAGTTGATTATCGAAATTGCATAATGCTGTAATAGGATATATGAAAAAACCAAATGACATCATGACAAATTAATGACTATATTGTAATTTTTATGTCACTAATTAGTTTGTTTGTCTCTGTTATAGTATGCACACAATGATTCATGAGGCTAGACATTATTGTTTCATTGTTTTATTTCCTTTCATCCATTCCTTGCAATTTAATGCAGCCCTAGTTTATCTAGGGTTTTTTTTTATTAATAATAAAGAAAATAGCGTTCTGTTAACCAAACACCGATTCTTGCGTTGAAAGGTATGTGTTATTCTAACAAAATTAAAGCATTTTGGGTACGCAAAGAACTATTTTTTCTGTAGTACTACGCCCATTTCTATATGATCGGTATATGGGAACTGATCAAACATAGCTAAGTGTTTAATTTCATGTGTTGCGATAAGTTGTTGCAAATTTTCTTTTAAAGTATAAGGATTGCATGAAATATAGATGATTGTAGCGTAGTTTTTAAGATTATTGATAGTGCCTTGGTCTAATCCACCTCGTGGTGGATCAACTAAAACGGTCTGGCACTGATAACTGTCTAGATCAATGCCTTTTAATCGATTAAATTCACGCTCTTTTCTAATTGCGCAAGTAAACTCCTCGGCAGATAGTCTGGCTATCACTAAATTATCAATTTGATTAACCACAATATTATGTTGTGCCGAATAGACCGAAGCTTTGGCAATTTCTGTCGCTAAAACTTTACGAAAGTTTTGTGCTAAAGCAACCGAAAAATTACCATTACCACAATAAAATTCAAGTAAATCGCCAGATGAACCTTTAGTCACTGAAATTGCCCACTCTAACATTTTGATATTAACTGCGGCATTAGGCTGAGTAAAACTATTTTCAACTTGACGATATTGAAATGTTTTATCCAGCACTGGCAAAACTTCATCCACATAATCAACATCAATTGAAATTTTTTGATTACTTGAACGCCCCACTAAATTGACATTAATTCCCTGATCGGCTAATTGTTGCTTTAACAATCTTGCTTGAGCAATCCAATTTTCATCGAGTTTTTTATGATATAACAACGTAATTAATAGTTGGCCACTCAACGTGGAAAAATAGTCTATTTGAAAAAGTAAATGACGTAATGATTCATTGTACTGTAAAAGTGGTAAAACAGCTTGCATGGCTTGATTAATAAGCTTTGTTGCAATAGGAAAGCTATCGATGCGAACCCGTTTCTTAGTTTTTTTATCATACATAATATGATAAAGATCTTCACCATTATGCCATATTCTAAATTCAGCACGCATCCGATAATGACTTACTGGAGAAGAATAAACTTTCAATTCAGGTAGCACAAAATCGCTAAAAAGTGTTTTTAGATTATTGATTTTGTTTTGTAATTGTCGGTTATATTGATCGTTGGAAAAACATTCAGTCATCTTCATTAAGTCATCGCTATTAGGGTAATATGATAAAAGAAATACTGCTCATCATCGAATAACTAATCAACTACCATAAATAATTCAATCAGGTGATTAATTAAAAACGCGATTTAAAAGCAGTAATAGTATGATTTAATAAAATCCTATTAATCATAACATATACATGAAGGCTGTTATAACAATAAACACATTATTAGCCTAGGATTTAGACATTTTACTTAAAATTTAATATAAATTTTTGTTATATATAAAACTGCATTGATTGATCTATCCGTAATAAATCATTTTAAATTCAAACTCTTGAATTAGATTTTTCTTTAAATATCGCATCGACTATTTTTGATACATAATCCTTTGTATGTTTTTTGCACTCTAAAAATTGCGCCAGTTCGCTACGCTCTCTGGAGGCAATTTTTATCATTAATCCTTTTCCTTAAACTGCTGCTTGTTTCACGCTCATTACATGATCTGCTAACGTTCTTAATCGCTAGCAAATCATCAATTACGCATGATATATAACAAACTATTTTTCTTCTTCAGATAATAACTGTTTTAGCTTTCTCTCATACCAATCATGGTAAGATACGGGTTCAAACGACCAACTGTTAGGAATTTTGAAGCCACTATCGGTTACAATTAAATTAGTTATATCTAAATTTATTAAACTTTTTAATGGCATGCCCGCATTTAAAATTGCTTTATTTCCTAGCATTTTATATCGTTTTACTCGCACATTTAACGGTAAATCTAACTCTTTTAACGACAAATAAAGCGATACACCATAAAGCTGGACAAACATTCTTTCACGATAAAAATAAATATTATCAAAACGCTCACTCTGTTTTAATTTTTCAGTAATGTTCATTATCCTTTTATGACCTTCTAAAACGTTATACAAGCAACTCTTGCGCTTGTTGTTGTACTCCAAGAGGTATCAACGTCACCATAATTAGAATGAACATTAAATACAAGCCCCCCCGTAGTTTTATGATTAACTACGTAGTCACCGGTATACCAGTTACTGCCTGTATAATACTCATTATTTACCATCCCCCATTCGTTAAATAACCCGCCAATCCAATGCTCATTCCAATAACTGATTCTTCGTTGATAAACATTACCTTGACCAGGCAAACCCATCGCCAATCTCTCACCAGATACAATATCCTTACCGTTTGCATTCGTTAAATCAAACACTTCAGGAAGTTTATAATTCCCCCCCAAAGTACGACAAAAAGCCTGACCATCATCAAAAAAAGTATTATCAGTACTTGGTTTTACTAAGTACCAACGCCAAATGGTAAATTGGTAGATTAGATTAGTTTTACTTTGATCGCTATAAAGTTTAAATGTTGAAACTGAAAACGACTTATTTGGCGAGTCTATAGCAGGTCCTTTCAATGTAATACGTACAGCATAATCACCTTCGCGACTGAGTGATAAAGAAATTCCAGTACCCGATGAAGCATTGACTGTATTACTATTTATTGCAATAAATTCATTTGCAGTTAGACCTGCCAATTGCATAATAAAAAAGAAATTATTAGAACCGGTTGTTGGAAAATTACTTGTGGCATCATTAATATTTTGCGGTTTAAATCCTCTATCCGGATCCCATTGCTCAGGGGGACCAGCATAATTGCCATTTTCATATATATCTCCTGGTTGACTTCCTTTACCAAAAACTAAATGAGGTTTTAAATAACACGCTTTTTTTACATTCGGAATAATGTAATAGCTATGACTTCCGCCCTTGAATGAACTCATATCCGGTATGCCATAGTTAGTCAATAACGCGCCATCATCGGCACTAAGTGTTAATTTATAGGGGGATTTACACGCATCTAACTCACTATTCGGATTCGATTTAATATTGTCTGTTATATCGACACCTTCAACATCCTCCCACTTTGCTTTCAAATAACCCGTGACAGTAGAAAGCTTATCCCCATCTGCATCACGCCAATAATTATTTGCTACTATTGCATTGGCTAACGGCATTGATGGATAACTAGTAAAAGGTAAATTGGTTTTGATATCAGCAAATGTTGGTGATGGTTTATCTATTACTATTGGAGTTAAAGAAGTTGAAGTATCTTCCAAAACGGATATTGCCTGATTATTCGGTAATATTAACGATAAGAGTGGTAATACCGTCGTTGAAGTTGTCTTTCCCTCATCAAAACTGATATAAGGACTATTACCATTTATTACCTGTGCTGTTTGTGTCGTTAAAGCATGTACCGGCTTTATCGATACCACTGTAAACAACACCGACAAAAATAGAGTGCATAAACCTGTTTTTACTATCCCCTTTCTTAAAAACGCTTTGAATAAGGAGATATGATTAAGCTTATTGATATAGAATAAATAAAGAGATGAATTTGAAAATGGATTTTTGTATAAAGAATGAAACTCTTGATAACAATTACTATCACTATTAACTAATAAAAACGATGCCCGATGCCCGATGCCCGATGCCCGATGCCCGATGCCCGATGCCCGATGCCCGATGCCCGATGCCCGATGCCCGATGCCCGATTAAGACCATATTTTAACATATTTTTACCATTCCTTGTAGCAATATAACGGGTATTTTTTTAAAATTATTCAACAATATATACTGTTAAAAAAAATAACTTCAATAACAATATTACGCTAATCGAATAATAATTTAATAATATACTAAATGATATGAATTTTTTTGTAATGTGTTTTTCCGTAAAGTTTTGTAAGGCGTTGATGACGCTTAAAGGTACACGTTGATGGACTGCAAATTATTTATTTTCCGTTCAACCATTAAGCATTGCTACGCTTTTATTGATTGTAGTTATAGGGATTGCCGCTATAATGTGTAACAAAATTTTAGATAAAAAAGATCATTATGACCGCACAAACTTTTTTAGATTTAGGATTAGATGAGATCTTAATCGAAAACCTGCAAGCACAAAATATTCATACACCAACAGCCATTCAGGCGCAAACTATTCCTGCCGCACTCGAGGGTAAAGATATTTTAGGATCTGCACCCACAGGTACCGGCAAAACATTGGCTTTTTTAATCCCAGCGGTGCAACATCTGCTCGATTTTCCTAGACGTAAACCTGGTCCACCACGTATTTTAATTTTAACACCAACTCGTGAACTTGCCATGCAAATTGCAGAACAATCGAAGCGCCTAACACAATCAACGCATCTGAGCACTGCGACAATAACCGGCGGTGTGGCTTATATGAATCATGCTGAAGTGTTTAGCAAAAATCAAGATATTGTGATAGCGACAACCGGTCGATTATTACAATATATCAAAGAAGAAAATTTTGATTGCCGCGCTGTTGAAATGTTAATTTTAGATGAAGCTGATCGTATGTTAGATATGGGCTTTTCACAAGATGTTGAAACCATTTCGGCAGAGACGCGTTGGCGTAAACAAACACTTTTATTCTCGGCAACGCTTGAAGGTGAAGGATTGCATAACTTTGCCAGCCGTATCTTAAATGATCCAATCGAAATTAATGCCGATCCTTCACGCAAAGAGCGCAAAAAGATCTTACAATTTTATTATCGAGCCGATGATTTAACGCATAAAGTGGCTTTATTAATCCATTTATTAAAACAAGATGAGTTGAAAAAAACCATTATCTTTGTACGTAAACGTGAACGTGTGCATGAATTGGTGACTTGGTTACATCAAGCTGGCATCAATAGTTGTTACTTAGAAGGTGAAATGGTACAAGCCAAACGCAACGAAGCAATAAAAAGAATGAGCAATAATACCGTTAATGTATTAGTGGCGACTGATGTCGCTGCACGCGGTATTGACATTGATGATATTAGCCATGTGATTAATTTTGACGCCCCTAAAACAGCGGATGTCTATTTACACCGCATTGGTCGTACGGCTCGTGCTGGCAAAAAAGGCACGGCGATAATGCTAATCGAAGCTCATGATAATGAGTTATTGCAAAAAATTGAACGTTACATTCAAGAACCGATTAAGTTAAGAACTATTGATGAATTGAGACCGAAAACCAAAGCCCCTAAACGCGTAACCAAGAAAAAGCCATCACAAAAAGCAAAATTAAAAAGTGAAACTAAAAAACAAGATGCAAAAAATAAAAAAGTAAAATTGCGCCATCGTGATACTAAAAATAAAGGGAAGCCGAAAAAATCAATAAGTAATTTCGAACAAAAACAACAAAGTTAATAGTTTGAACTTATGAAATCAATTGCTTATAACGAATTGGACAAATAGCGTTAATTGCTATAATAACTTCCGTTGCTTGATTTATATTTTATTTGTTAAGGAGAAAATTATGACATTAGTCACTCGCAAAGCCCCTGATTTTACTTCAGCAGCTGTTTTAGGTACTGGCGAAATTGTAAACAATTTTAATTTAGCTGATCATATCAAAGGTAAATATGCAGTTGTATTCTTTTGGCCAATGGACTTCACTTTTGTTTGCCCTTCAGAAATTATTGCTTTTGATCACCGTTTAGATGAATTTAAAAAACGTGGAGTTGAAGTAATTGGTGTTTCAATGGACTCTGAGTATGTTCACAACGCTTGGCGTAATACTCCACAAGATAAAGGTGGTATTGGTGAAGTCAAATTCCCAATTGTCGCGGACATTAAACATGCAATTATGCAAGCATATGGCGTTGAACATCCTGAAGCTGGTGTTGCTCTACGTGCGTCATTCTTTATCGATAAATCGGGTATTGTTCGTCACGAAACTATCAATGATTTACCAATTGGTCGCAATATTGATGAAATGATTCGTATTGTTGATGCTTTCCAATTCCACGAAGAACATGGCGAAGTTTGTCCTGCACAATGGACAAAAGGTAAACAAGGTATGCAAGCTAATCCAAACGGCGTTGCAAGTTACCTAAAACAACACGCTAAAGAAATTTAATTATTACATTATCGTTCTAACGTTTTATTCAAAAGCTTTGCGTTAACCGGAGTTTATCTCCGGTTTTTTTATCTATTATTTTATTGTAATTTAGAATTATCAAAGCATAGTTTATGCTGAACGTTTTAGTTTTTTTATATGATAAATAATTGGATAATTCAACTTATCGATAAGTAGGATCGCAACAGTGGGGTTTATGTTCTAGTAATGAAATCAATAACAGGCATTGATTAAGATTGATAATATTGCATCACATCGTCATATGTAATCCAACTACTCCAATAATGATGATAAGTAAACCAAATAAACGTTGCATATTTTTAGGTTCATTAAATAAAAATATATTGGCTAATACTGCACCAGATGTTCCAAGCCCTACCCAAACAGGGTAAACAATACTTAACTCAAGATAATGAAGTGAAAAATAAAATAATACAAAAGAGATAAAAAAACCGCCCCAATAGGCAATTAATCTTAGTATATTTTTTTTCTCTGCATAAAGCTTAAGCCCCACTGCACCTACAACTTCAAAAATCGATGCAGTCAAAATTAACAGCCAACCCATGAATACTTATCTCCTACTAATATCCTTATTGTTAACTATCAGTACGTTTAAGTTGAATAACACCAATAATAATTAAAGCCACAAAAAACACGTGAAGCAATGTGATATGTTTATCAAATAATAACACATCAAAAATGGTTGCACCGACTGCACCAACCCCTGAAAAAATTGCATACACAGTACCTGTAGGTATGGTTTTGCAGGCATTTGTTAAAAACGTAAAATCGACAATAAGTAAAGTGATAATGATAAGCCAATGCCATAATTCGGTTGCGACACTGAATCCAAAGATCCAACACAACTCAAAAAAACAGGTAAGCACGACAAATGCCCACTCTTTATTTATATTAGACATAGCTACCTCATTGCTATCATCAACTCTTTTTATCATTATTTAGTTTTGCTTTTTCACCGAATTTGTATCGTAGAAAACAAAAGATGGTTCGCAAACCAAGAAAGTTGCCACCAAAAGAAATTAGTTAATTTGTTAAAAAAGACAAAGCCTGTTTTATACTGAAATGTATATAATTACTTAAACTTTTTTACAAAATTCTATTATAAATTGTTTATAATAAAATAATTCTACAACGAAGAAATAGAAATTGCAAGGTTAAAATCGTTTATTATTCAATAGTTCAAGCTTTCATGATTAGGTTAGTTTTGCATGAATTATTACAATAACGATATAATATTAATGCTGTAACATCTTGAGATTAGCTATGAAAAATTCCGATAAAATGAAAAATACAGGGCCAAAAGGACTTGAAGCCCAAGCAATGGTAATGGCAGCGATAGATTTTATGGAGGAAGTTGGCAATTCCGCTTTTAGTGTACGTAAACTTGCCGCCAAAATTGCTTGTGATCCAATGTCACTACAGTATCATTTTAAATCAAAAAAAGGACTGGAACGGGCAATGGCTGAAGAATTAACCCGTAGAATATCAACTATTGATAACAGCATGCCTTGGGATGAACGCCTTCGACATTTAGCTTATCAATATCGGCAAATAGCTCTTGCCTATCCAAATAGTTTTAAATTAATGCAGCAGTTTTGGAGTACAGGACTTGCCGATTATATTCGAGCTGAATATGTTTGTCAGGCGTTAACGGATGCTGGCTTTAATGATAATCAAGTAACCCGTTTTTGTTTAGGTTATTACGCTTGTATTATTGGGCTTGCGGCTTCTGAAGCGGGGGGATTACTTCGCCCTGCTGATGATGCAGATCTTAATGACATTGAAAATTTGCCTCAGCAAGGTTTTACATTGACAAAAAAATTAGCCCCTGCATTTCAAGCTGTTGAACCCGGTCAAGTATTTGCTTTTACTGTGGAATTATTTTTGTCTGGCATCAAAAAAGCGTTATAAAAAATGGTTAATAAGTCATAAATTACACTAAGAAATTTAGTTATCAATAAACTTATCTCAGATAAAATTTAAGTATTAAGCCGTTAAATAACCGAGTCGAAATTAACTTATACAGTGCTTTAAAGGTTTAACATTGGATGATCAATATTATTACGCCGACAAAGTCGGCATAATAAAATCTCATTATCTAGCTTTACGATATTCTACAATATCCTCAATTGTTACAACGGGTAAATTATGCTGTTTGGCAAATTCAACTATTTGCGGAGCTCTTGCCATTGAGCCATCATCATTGGTGATTTCACAAATGACCGCAGCAGGTTTAAAACCGGCCAAAGTCACTAAATCAACCGACGCTTCAGTATGGCCACGACGTGTTAAAACTCCACCTTCTTGAGCCACTAATGGAAAAACATGTCCTGGATGATTTAAATCACACGGTTTAGCATGATCAGCAACGGCCGCTTTAATAGTGGTTACGCGATCTGCGGCTGAAACGCCTGTTGTTACGCCTTGAGCCGCTTCAATTGATATCGTAAATGCGGTATGATTTTTGCTAGTATTATTCGCCACCATCATAGGTAATTGTAATTTATCACAATAAGCTTTTGGCATACATAAACAGACAATGCCACTGCCATGACGAATAGTCAGTGCCATTTGTGGCGTAGTGATGGTTTCGGCTGACCAAACAATATCGCCTTCGTTTTCACGATCTTCATCATCTAAAACTAAAACACCTTGACCGGCTTTGATGGAACTGATTGCACGCTCTACCCGTTCAATAGCTGTTCCAAATTCATTTAAATTAAACTGATTCATGGTAAATACCTATCCTTTTATAAAATAATTATATTTATCCCAAAGCAATACAGAACAAATCTGATATCGATACATAAAAAAGTTGTAACAATTAAGCAGATATCATTAAGTAAAACTATAAGTATAAATAAATTAAATACCAGAATCAGGGCAAGTGCTTGACCATAATGATTTTGCTAATAGCAAATTAAGAAAAGATAAGCTACTCTCTTTCATCCAGACTATAACTGTCGGCTTTGGAATTACACCAAATCTGCTTGTCCTTAATGTTTATCAATATTATATAATAATAGGATAAATATTAAGCGCTCGTGGGCTATACCACCGGTGGGGAATTACGCCCCGCCCTGAGAACTTTGTCACTAAATTGACGGCATATACTATAATACAAAATAAGTAAAAAAACACGGAAATTTATTAAGTTAGCCTCAAGCAATTGTATCGAAAGTACTATATCAATTAGAAAAACACGTTTATAGCTAATTGCACTAAGCGCTAACCACTGTTATTTAGCTTATCGCTTAATGTTATTTAGGGTAACAACTTTAATAACAGTTAATAGGATTGATTAATATCGATACCTATTGTTATACATTAACAACCTAGACCTAAACGCTAAAAGCGTTTATAAACTCAATAACAAAGCTAGCTTAAAGTCACTTAATTCTAACTATTCATGTTAACAAACCACACAAAGATAGCAAAGGCTATCACTGTCACGCAAAGTAACATCCTATTACACGTCAAAATCAGCATAATAATTTATGTTGCGCAATCCATTGAACCAATCAGCACTGATACAACACAATTACAGATCATGATTTAATAATCGGCCAACAGCAATTCAAGCGCCAAATAGCTTCGACTAAATCTTTTTAACAATGACACATGAAGGATGAGAATAAGATAAACAAATGCGGCTAAAAGTATTATGTTTAGATTGTGGCAGATGAAGAATTATCATTTTCAATGATTCATAATGTACTTTTATTAACGTGACAAAATCGAGACTAAACTTGTAGTATAAGCGCTAAAACAGGTTATAACCTGAATTTAGCGCTTGCATTGTAACACTCAAAAACAACGGTAGGCAAAGCCTAAAATCCCATTAAACATTAATATTATCTAATGTCCGCGCATTTCACGTATTTTGCGTCGTTCAGCTTTACGCATCCATAACCATGAGATAAATCCAATTATTCCTACTATGAATAAGATAATTGTTGCCAATGCGTTGACCTGAGGATCGACCCCTAATCTCACTTTCGAAAAGATTAATTTTGGCAATGTCATTGCGCCTGGACCAGTAACAAAGTTGGCAATAACCACATCATCAAGTGATAGCGTAAACGCCAATAACCAACCTGAAACTAAAGCCGGTGCAATCATTGGTAACGTAATAATGAAAAATACTTTTAAAGGATTGGCACCTAAATCTAACGCTGCCTCTTCAATTGACTTATCAAGCTCGCGCAACCTTGCACTTATAACGACTGTGACATAAGCTGTACAGAAAGTTGCATGCGCCATCCAAATGGTGATAGCGCCACGATCTTTTGGCCAACCTAATACTTGTCCCATTCCAACAAATAAGAGTAATAATGCTAAACCAGTAATAACGTCAGGCATGACTAATGGTGCAGTAGTCATAAATGAAAAAAGATTAGATCCTTTAAATCGTCTAAAGCGGATAATTGCATACGATGCTAACGTACCAAGAACAATAGCAAGCGTTGCAGCCCCTGCGGCAATGGATAAACTTAATCCTACCGCTTTAAGCAGGGTTTCGTTATGCACTAGTTCAACGTACCATTTAGTCGAAAAATCAGCCCAAACGGTTACCAGACGAGAGCTATTAAACGAATAAATAATTAAAATAATCATTGGGATATATAAAAAAGAAAATACCACCAATAAAATCAGCGCCTTTAAACTGCGACATATTAACGCTAAAGTGATAATCAAGGTAACAATCACACTGAAAATCAAACAACCAATGTATAAATGACTATTGCCAATTAATTCTAATCCTGAAGACGAGATCAAAACAGTTAACAATAAAGCGCCTAAGAATGAAGCAATAAAAATAATCACAGCGGATCGCATAATAACAGGTAAATTGTTCATCTATTTACCTCCCAATTGTCGATTTTGGAATTTATTAAAGTAGTAAATAGGTATAATTAATATCAATAACATTACCGAAGCCACTGCAGATGCTGCCGGCCAGTCATGGTTATTAAAGAATTCAGTCCAAAGTTGTGTACCTATCATAATGCCTTCAGATGGACCTAATAGTTCAGGAATCACATACTCCCCAACAGCCGGAATAAAGACCAACATACCGCCAGCAATTACGCCATTTTTAGTTAATGGCACAATAATTTTAAAAAAGGTTTTAATTGGTTTACATCCCAAATCTAATGCTGCTTCGATCAACGTAGAGTCCACTTTACTTAATGAGGTATAAATTGGCAGTACCACAAAAGGTAAATAAGAATAAACAATACCAATATAAACCGCAAAATAGGTCTTCATGATGATAAGTGGTTGATCAATAACGCCTAACCACATTAAGAAATTATTGAGTAGCCCATTAGGATTTAAAATACCTATCCAAGCATATACTCGAATTAAAAACGAAGTCCATGATGGTAAGATAATTAATAATAATAAGATATTTCGAGTTGAGGCTTTACATTGTGAAATAGCCCAAGCTAATGGATAGCCAATTAAAATACATAGAATCGTTGAAATAGCCGCTACTTTCAATGATTGCAAATAAGAATCAATGTAAATGGTATCGCTCAGTAAATTTAAGTAATTACCAAAATTTAAAGCAATATTGAGTAAACCATCATCATAACTGAATAAATCAGTATAAGGCGGTACCGCTGAAGCCATTTCAGAAAAACTAATTCGAAATACAATTAAAAATGGTAATAAAAACAGTAATAACATCCATAAATAAGGGATACTAATCACTGCTAGTCGACCATATAACGTCATTAAATCTGAGTCATTACGTTGTTGGCGCATCTTTTTATAAGCAAAATAGATTGCGACCAAACCAGCAGGAATAAATAAAATACTGCCGGCAATAATCAAACGATAAGCAAATTTAGATGGCTTATAATAGGCTAAGTAGAATCCTAAACATGACAATAAAAAGCTGAATGTCATTGCAGTGAAAAGCGCATCTAAAAATAGATTGTCAAATGAATCTGTTGAGACAAAACGCCAATAAACATTGAGTAATACAAATGCATTCAACAATAAACCCAATAAAATGGATCGCATCATGATATCCTCTTTTGTTTATTCGGTAAGCACAACACAACTATCAATATCCCAACTCAGATTGACAATGTCGCCCCATGTTGGCATACCTTTACGATAACGATGTTCGTTTTGTAACTGCGCAATAATAATTTGCCCACTTGGTAATTTGACATGATAAATTGATAAATCACCAAGATAGGCAATTTCAACAACCTCACCACTTGCTACGTTGTAACCTTGTTCTGGAATTTCGTCACATAATTTAATTTTTTCTGGGCGTAGTGCAACTTGAATAGGAACACCTTCAACCGCTGGTGAATCATAATCGACTTTTAATGGGTGTTTGATCATTGGGCAGTTAAGAATCAAACCATCTTCTAATGTTTCTTGCAAAATACCATCGAAAATATTCACTGATCCAATAAATTCAGCACTGTAACGGCTGTTTGGATGTTCGTAAATCTCTTCTGGTTCACCGATTTGTACAAATTGACCTTTATTCATAATGGCAATTCGTCCTGCCATCGTCATTGCTTCTTCTTGATCGTGCGTAACCATGACACAAGTTGCACCTACTTGTTCTAAAATGCTAACTACTTCAAGTTGCATACGATCACGAAGTTGTTTATCCAATGCACCCATTGGTTCATCAAGTAATAATAATTTTGGTCTTTTCGCTAGACTGCGAGCCAACGCTACACGTTGCCTTTGACCACCTGATAGCTGATGGGGCTTACGTTTACCAAATTGCTCCATATGAACAAGCGCTAACATCTCTTCAACGCGTTGTTTGATTTCGTGCGCATTTAATTTGTCTTGTTTTAAGCCAAAAGCAATATTTTGCTCAACCGTCATGTGAGGAAATAAAGCATACGATTGAAACATCATATTAATTGGGCGATTGTAAGGAGGCACTTGCGATAAGTCCTTACCATCTAAAATAATCTGTCCGGATGTAGGTTGTTCAAAACCAGCAAGCATACGCAATAATGTTGATTTTCCACTGCCCGATGCCCCTAACAAGGCAAATATCTCACCGGTATAAATGGTGAGGTTGACATCATCAACCGCATAATAATCATCATTAAAAACTTTCGTTAAATTTTTGATCTCCAGTAATGGAGTTATCATCTTTTTTTTAGGCTGTACCTGATTTGTTGTTTTATTGTTCACTCTTTTTTCCTCATAACAACAAGCCATAAAAAACGAGACGGAAAGATCAAATTAACCTCTCCGTCTATATTAGACTAGTAAATAGTGTAGTACCAAAAATATCGGTTATTTACCAGTTTTTAGTTTTGTCCACGTGCGGGTAATAACACGTTCAAGTTTTGGTTCTTTTACTTTTAAAGTGAATAATTTTTCCATTACTTCTGGTTTTGGATAAACCGCTGGATCATTTTTCACTTCTGGTTTAACAAACTCATCATTAGCCGCTTTATTCGCACTTGCAAAGTTAACATCGTTGGTTACTTGCGCTGCAATTTCTGGTTTCATGACAAAGTTTAAGAACTCATGTGCTTCTTCTACATTTTCTGAATCTTTTGGAATAGCAAAAGTATCAAAGAAGACTAATGCCCCTTCTTTTGGAATTTGATAACCAATATGTACGCCGTTTTTCGCTTCGTTTGCTCTATCTCGGGATTGTAAAATATCGCCTGACCAACCTAAAATAACGCAAATATCGCCGTTAGCAAGATCTGTAATATATTGTGAGGAATGGAAGTAACGAATATTCGGTCTCACTTTTTCTAACAACTCGTAAGCAGCACCAGTGTAATCTTTAGCATCTGTACTATTTGGATCTTTACCTAAATATTGAAGAGCACTAGCAAAAATTTCGGTCGGAGCATCTAAAAATGCGACTCCACAATCTTTGAGTTTTTCCATATTTTCGGGTTTAAACACTAAGTCCCAGCTATCTACAGGTGCATTATCGCCTAAACGTTCTTTCACCTTATCGATGTTATAACCAATACCCGTTGTCATCCAAACATAAGGAATGGCATAGGTATTATCAGGATCGTGGTTAGCCATCAATTTCATTAAATTAGGATCTAGATTTTTCCAATTTGGTAATTTACTTTTATCTAGCGGTAAATAAATTCCAGATTTAATTTGTCTAGCTAAAAAGCTATCAGAAGGCGATACGACATCAAAACCTGAATGCCCTGCCATGAGTTTTCCTTCTAATGCTTCGTTTGAATCATAAACATCATAAACCAGTTTTATACCTGTTGATTTTTCAAAATCACTGATAGTTTGTGAACCGATTTGTCCTGCCCAATTATAAAAATGGACGACTCGATCTTTAGCTATTGCTGATTGAGATAACGCTAGTGAAACACCAGCTACGATTGAAAGAATTGTTTTACGTTGAGTAAACATGCTCACCACTTCTCCTCTAGTTTAGGGATATTACATGTTAGACACAAGCCCATTGGATAACTTCAATGGACCCCCAAATTTTACCAATAACTTCGTTAAAAAGTATGGCGAAACCGAGGTAATCAGGCAATCACAAGTCATTAATAAATTTAATGAACGAGTAGAGCTAACCTTGCATTACGAGGGATAAAATACCTTTTTTTTTTGAGATGTCTACTTAAAATATCAAATATCCTAAGTTTCGGGGTTGAGTGACGATATTTTGACCGCTCAACCCACTATTTATCATAAATTGACAATTAATTTAGCTGTTTTATTCGGCAGTCGCTTGCAAAATTTTGGCATCTGCTTGCCAAACACGATATTTAACAGTTAAATCATTTGGTACATAAAAAACGATTGGTAAACGGCTATTATAATTTAGCGTTCCAATATTGTTACCGATAGTTACAAATTGATTTTTATTAGCACTTTCTGGGCAAGCCATGAGTGTTGATATGCCATCTTTGGCTTTATCTACCACATAATATGAATATCCCCAGCCTTTCAATTCTTGTTGTTTAATAGTCGCGCTAAGACTATGCGCATTACAATCAACATTCATATCTTTACCAACTAATACTTCGACACGGGCACTATTTTCATCTTTTAATGCAGGAAGATGAATAGCATAGCGAGTATAGCCAGGCATGGCTTCTGGGAAAGGTGCTGTATCATTTACATTTTGTACAACTTTAGCTGATTTTGGTGATGTCGAACACGCCGCTAATGCAACACTCATCATCATTAATAACATTATTTTCTTCATTTTTACACCTCCGAAAAAAGTATAATGGTTAACATACAACATATGCTTTTTGAATCTTATTGCGTATAATAACATTTTCTAGACTAAATAATATGGTACAAAAATGCCAGCTGAAAACAATACGTACGATTTACTTAAATTGATTCTAAACCTATTAATAATAGGATTACTAATCATTATTACTTATCGTGTAGTTGAACCTTTTTTGTTTGGTTTTTTTTGGGCGGTCATGGTGGTAATTGCCACTTGGCCATTAATGATCAAAATCCAACAAAAATTATTTAATAAACGCTGGTTATCACTATTAGTCATGGCACTAATTTTGGCTTTCGTTTGTATTATACCATTTATATTAATTATTAGTAGTGTTGCACAAAATGGCCATTATTTAATTGAATGGGCCAGAACACTACCTCATCGTGAATTACCGACCTTAGATTGGTTAAGTAGCCTACCTATGTTTGGAAATGAATTACACCAAAAATGGTTAGAAATTATTCAAACAGATGGATCGGAGCTGATTTCTGATATCCAGCCATATATCGGTATTTTGGTTGGATGGCTTTTAGAACAAGCGACCAATATCAGTATATTCATCTTCCATGCCGGTGTAATGATCATCTTTAGTTTATTATTATTTCTTAAAGGTGAAAGTATTACAAAATACGTCTATGTTTTTGCTAATCGTTTATCAAAACACTATGGTAAAACAACCGTTACTTTAGCTGGTCAAGCAATAAGAGCCGTAGCTTTAGGTGTTGTCGTTACCGCCATTACGTTAGCACTAATTGGTGGCATCAGTTTTGTGCTTACTAACATGCCTTTTCCTGGCATTTTGACGCTCATTTTATTTATCTGCTGTGTGGCGCAAATTGGTCCGGTCATTGTCATGATAGGCTGCATTATCTGGCAATTTTGGGATGGAAATACCATTTCGGCGATTGTATTAATTTTTGTTGCGATTATTTTAACCACTCTTGATAGTGTAATGCGTGCATATTTAATAAAAAAAGGCGCCGATTTACCATTTTTGCTCATATTATTTGGTGTTATTGGAGGAATACTCGCCTTTGGTATTATGGGATTGTTTATCGGTCCAGTTGTGTTAGCATTGACTTATAAGCTTATTGAATCATGGGTCGATGAGCAAGCTTAACAATAAAGTTGAATAGTCATTAATCGAAGCTTGTTACAAACTTGATTTATGCCCTTAATGTAATGTAAAAAGGAGTATTATTTTCTGGTGTATTTTATGCTATGCTACTACATAGTCCAGTTACAATAATATATAAATAATGAGAATACCTTTTATTAGATATAACCATCAAAAGCATCTTGATGATTTAGCAAAAATTCCTCAAGATGCTAGTCAATACCGCATTTTATTTGATCCAAATTCATACAGAATTGCTTTGCTCGACAGTATTTATAAAGCACAACACCGAATTTACATAATAGCGTTATATTTAGAGCAAGATGAAGCTGGACAAGAAATCTTAAATGCACTTTATCAGGCAAAAAAACAAAAACCAAATTTAGACATTAAAATTTTTGTCGACTGGCATCGAGCACAACGCGGACGGTTTGGAGAAGATAAAAACCAAACCAATGCTCGTTATTATAATCAGATGAAGCAGCAGCATCCCGATATTGACATTCCAGTTTATGGTGTACCCATTAACCGTCGAGAAGTACTTGGTGTGTTACATCTTAAAGGGTTAATTATTGATGATACAGTCATATATAGCGGGGCAAGTATCAATAATGTCTATTTACATAAGTTCAATAAATATCGGTATGATAGATACCATTTTATCACAAATAAAACGCTAGCTGATTGCATGATAAAATATGTCAATGATAATTTTTTACCTTTTGAGGGATTACAGCGTTTAGATGTAGAACACCATAAAACCCGTAAACAAATTAAAGCTGAAATAAAAACATTACGCCAACACCTTAGTGAAGCAAATTATCAATATGAAAGTTATGCAAGTAACAATGAATTAACCGTCTCGCCTATTGCAGGACTTGGGCGCAATAATAGTTTAAATAAAATTATTCATCATCTGATTAATACAACACAACATAACGTTATATTTTGTACCCCTTATTTCAATTTACCCAATATCTTGGTTCGCGATATTATTCGATTACTTAGAAAAGGGAGACAAGTGGAAATTATTATTGGCGATAAAGAAGCAAATGATTTTTATATTCCGCCAGATAAACCTTTTAATATTTCGGGTGGATTACCTTATTTATACGAAATCAATTTAAGAAACTTTATTGAACGCTTACAACCTTATATTGATAAACAACAATTAATTATTCGTTTGTGGAAAGATGAAGATCAAACTTATCACCTTAAAGGTGTTTGGGTAGACAATCAATGGATGCTTATTACAGGCAATAATCTTAATCCGCGTGCTTGGCGTTTAGATCTGGAAAATGGCATTTTAGTTCATGACCCTAAACAAGAGTTACAAAAACAAATTAAGCAGGAACTCGATACCATTCGTCAAAAAACGACGTTGGTTACTCATTTCCAACAAATTCAAGCTAGTCAATTTTATCCAAAACAGGTACATAAATTGATTAAACGCTTAAGTCGCATTCGTGTTGATAGAATTATTAAACGTTTGTTATAACGTGTTAGACTAAATAAATTTAAATTAGTTGGTATTGAGATCAGTCATTACGCTTTTAATGCCCCTTTAGTCATGCAATTTAAATTATTTCAAACGCAAATATCGCGCTTTTTTAATATTTTTTACAACATTTAACTGTGGGAAAATAGAATCGATGACTCACTCTCAAGATGTTTACAATAATTTCAAAAATAAAAAAATTAGTTGGTTATTTTGGCAGTATGCTTTACCGGCGGTAATTGGTACTATTGTCAATACACTGTATAACATTATTGATGGGGTATTTATTGGTCACTGGATTGGTCGTGAGGCACTGAGTGGGGCTGGTATTATTTTACCTGTAATGAACCTGACCGCGGGTATCGGTATGCTTGTAGGTATTGGGTCAGCCAGTCGCATATCGATTTTTTTAGGTCGTGGAGAAACGGATAAAGCCGAAAAAATTGCTGGCACATCATTTATGTTAACGGCTGTTTTAAGCGGTATAACTTTAGCATCATTACTCTACTTTGTTGATCCCGTGTTACATTTTGTCGGCTCCAGCCCAACCAATCATCAATATGCTAAAGAGTTTTTACAAGTATATTTGCCCGGTAGCATATTTATTACGTTAACATTTAATTATAACAATATGATGCGGGCAAGCGGTTACCCATTTAAAGCAATGGTCACCATGTTTATTAGTGTCATTGCCAATATCATTTTAGCACCTATTTTTATCATTGGCTTTGGTTGGGGGATGCGTGGTGCAGCTTTTGCAACTACTTTATCGATGTTCATTAGCTTTTTATTTGTGATGCAGCACTTTATCAGTAAAAATAGTAATATCAAACTGTATCGATGTAACTTTAGACTTAATTGGATATATATTAAATCAATTTTATCAATTGGTATGTCACCTTTTGCGATGCAAGTCGCCGCCTCTATTGTGGTTGTGTTTATTAATTGGCAACTTACCCATTATGCTCCTTTGTCAAACGTTTCAAGTGATGATGCAATTGCAGGTTATTCCAATGCTAATCGATTAATTACATTGATTATTATGATTGTTATTGGTATCAATCAAGGAATGCAACCGATTATTGGCTATAACTATGGTTCGAAAGACTATCTACGAGTTAAAGCCACTTTCTTCTATGGGGTCAAAGTTGCAACAGTCATTACTAGCATTGGCTTTATTTTAGGATTTTTTGTTCCAGATGTGTTAGTGCGCGCATTTAGTTCTGATGAGGATTTAGTGCACATATCGGCGATAGCTTTACGATACACGACTTTATCGTTTGCTTTTGTCGGTTTTCAAATGGTTACCACAAGCTTTTTTCAGTGTATTGGTATGGCAAAAATATCCATTTTATTAAGTCTTTCCCGACAAATTTTGATCTTATTGCCAACACTATACCTATTACCGTTATGCTTTGGATTGGATGGAGTTTGGGCCTCATCACCAACAGCAGATCTTTTATCAACTGGCGTTGCATTTACGGTACTATTTTGGTATTTCAAATCGATAAAGAGTCGATGTCACCAATAGTTAGTATAAAAAATATAAATTCATTACTTTTTTAATCGATATAAATTATGACCAGTTTTAAGGTTAAAGATCAAAAACAAATTGGAATATCACCAACATCAGGGTCATCACATGCTTGAATAAAGTATTGTGTTGACTTGACATAGTTTGGCTCAACAAAAACACCTTGAATAAACATTAATCCTAAGTAATATTTTGCATGAACATCAGTTTTTGCAGCAACTTCAAATAGTTTTATCGCTTGAACATAATCTGGTTGGCTGCCATCATTATTTATATACATAAGAGCAAGGTCATTTTCAATGTTTAATTTGGCGCTGTCTATAATCCATGATTTTGCATCATTATAATTTTTCTCAACGCCGTTACCATTTAAATACATTAGACCTAACATTACTTTAGCGCGATTATCGTTTTGTACAACTGACTTATCAAACCAACTTTTCGCTTGCTGATAATCTTTTTCAACACCATACCCATTTGAAAACATTAAACCTAATTGCAATTGTGCACGTACATCACCTTGTAGAGCCGCTTTTTCATACCACACTTTTGCTTTAGCATAATCTTGTTCATCAGCATACCCATAAAAGTAATAACAGCCTAAAGCATATTGAGCATCAGCATTTCCTTGTTGTGCTGATTTTTCATACCATTGCTTAGCTAAGTGACTATTGTGTTCAATACCAATGCTATTTTGGTACAATGTGGCTAAATCAAATTCTGCACCAGCATCACCTTGTAAAGCAGCAGCGTCAAGCCATTGTTTTAATTTAATACTATCTTGTAGCTCATTACCATCAACATATTGATATTGAATGCCAAAATCATATTGCGGTTTTTCTGGTAAACTTTCAGCTGTCATTTGCAAAAGTTCATCATTACTTAATTTTTTTAATTCATTAGCGTTGGTTGAACTCACAGACAATAAAAATAAGAGTAAAGCAGTTACATTTTTATTCATCTTTTATTTCTAAACTCCATTACTTGAAATCCCCGTTGTTAGGTCATAACAATGGCGGCTTCAACTATCTTAGATTAAACCCTTACTCAGGTAAAAGCGCTAACAGGTTATTTTATCTAAATACTATTTTTTATTGAATATACACATCATCTATTTGATTATTGACAAATTTGATGCTGAAAGCCATTTTCGCAAGCGTTTTGTAACCATTGCTTAGCTAATTTAGGATTTTTTTTGACGCCTAAGCCATGTAAATACATTACCCCTAAATAATACTGGGAATGCGCAAAACCTTGTGCTGCACTCTGTTCAAAAAATTGTTTTGCTTTAGTAAAATCTGGCTTGATAACATAATTATTATAGCCACTCTTATCATCAACGCCATAATAGTAAATTTGTCCCAAGGCGCTGTTAGCGCGAGGTTGATTTTGATAAGCGGCATTTAGAAAATAATCTAATGAATATCCATTAAACTCGGTACTATCTAGACCATAAAAATCGAAATAAGCCACCATATATGATGCTTTAACATTACCTTGGTCAGCGGATTTCCAGTACCAATAATTAGCTTCAGTATAGTTTTTTAGAGGTACGCCATGCCCCATTCGATACATTTCACCAAGATAAAATTGGGCTTCATCACTCCCCATCAATGCAGCATTTTGGTACCATTGTTTGGCTTTAGTATAATCTTGTTCAACACCATAGCCCTTGTCATATATTAAGCCCAAGTTGAATGCTGCGTTAGCATCATTTTGTGCGGCAGCCTTTTCAAACCATTGTTTTGCAGCAGTGTAATCTTGTCCGATCCCCTTACCTTTGGCATAAATCAGTCCTAACGCCAGTTGAGCACGACTATCATTTTGTAATGCTGCTTTTTCGAACCACGCTTTAGCAATGGTCGAATTTTGCTCAACACCAATACCTTCAAGATAAAATTTTCCGATATTATATTGAGCATCAGCATTACCTTGTAGTGCCGCCTTTTCAAACCATTCTTTAGCTTTCTTATTATTCTGTTGTACTCCATTATTATTCTTTGCATATAAAAATGCTAACTGTAACTGAGCGGTTACATCGCCTTGTAGCGCTAACTGTTCATTCAAGGCTAACATTTTAGCTTCATGCGATAATAGCGTTGTTTCTTTTGTTACATCATCTACAATTTCGGATTTATTTGTTGCTTTTTTTCGCCACTCTTTAGCTTTAGCAGGATTGGGGGCAACGCCTTGCCCTGTTTCATACAAATTAGCCAATGCTAGTTGTGCATCCATGTTATTTTTTAAAGCAGCTCTTTCAAACCACTGTTTAGCTTTTACATAATCTTGATCGGTACCATTCGCTGTTAAGTACAAACTTGCTAATTGCACCTGCGCATCATCATCCCCTTGCTGCGCCGCTTGTTCATACCACTGCTTAGCTTTAATAATATCTTGCGTAACACCATAACCATATTGATAAAATTTGCCCAAAGCATATTGTGCATTCACATTACCTTGTAAAGCGGCTTTTTCATACCATTGTTGAGCTTTAGTGAAATTAATTTCAGTACCTTGTCCCTTTTTATATATTTCACCTAGATAAAACTGATAATTAGAGTTGCCTCGTGAAGCGGCTTTTTCGAACCACTCATTAGCTTTGACATAGTCTTGTTTAACACCTTTACCATTTTGATACATTAGACCTAAATTAAATTCAGCATGATCACTAATTTTTGTTGCCGCTTTTTCAAAAAACTCTTTGGCTTTTACATAATCTTGTTTTACCCCATCGCCATTTAAATAAAGTAATCCTAATTGCTCTTGCGGTCTTGAGTCAGGAAGTGCTGCACTTTTCTCAAACAACTCTTTAGCTTTGACAAAATCTTGTTTTACACCATTGCCATTTTTATACAGCATAGCTAAAAAGTATTGCGACAATTTATCATTTCGTTTAGCTGATTTTTCTAACCATTGCTTAGCTTGTACATAATCTTGTTCTGAACCAATACCATAATAATAGTAGATACCTGTTTCGTATTCACCATCAAGATCGCCTTGTTCTGCGGCTTTTTCGAACCATTGTTTGGCTTTGGAAAAATTGACATCAACACCATATGGTTCTTGATTGGTATAACTAAAAGCTAAAGATACCATTGCATTGATATCGCCTTGTAATGATCTTTTTTCATACCATTGTTGAACTTTACTATAATCCTGACTAAGGTCGTCAACATCTTCATTGTTATCTATTTTGTTAAATTCTGCTTGAGATAAACCTTGTTGACGTGCAGCCTCAAACCACTGATTAGCAATGTTTTCGTCTTGCTTTACCCCTTCACCACGTAGATATAGCTGACCTAATTTATATTGTGCATAAGCATAACCCTGCTTAGCAGATTTTTCGAACCAATTTTTAGCGTCAATATAATAGTTTGCATCTTCTTGTGCTTTTGCATAGTTTATTATGCCTAAGTAGTATTGGGCTTTGGGATGATTTTGCAGAGCGGCAATGTTAAGCCAATATTTTGCACCATCAATATATTGCATTTGCCCTATACCATAAAGTGCAAACTGCCCTAAATTAGCTTGAGCATCACTGTGACCCTGATTAGCAGCACTGGCAAACCACTTTCTTGCTAATCTATAATCTTTTATTACACCATATCCATGTTGATATAAAACGCCCAAATAAAATTGAGCATTACTATCACCTTCAGCGGCTGCTTTTTCAAACCATTCTTTAGCTTTAGCGTAATTTTTTTCTAATCCTTCATCACCGATAAAATACAAAAAACCAACTCTAAATTTAACATCATTGTTGGTTTGCGAAGTTAACTTTTCAAATAATTCTTTAGCCTTTAGATAGTTTTTTTCAACACCATTGCCTTCTTGATATCGAACCGCTAACTCATATTGTGCACTCGGAACTTGTTGTTCATAAGCCAACTGTAACAACTCATCTAATTTTAAATTTTCTTGCTCATTGGCATGAACCAAATTTATTGACATGAGTAATAATATTAGTAGATATTTCTTCATTTCTTATTTTGTTCCTTGATTATTATTACCTCAGAAAACAAGTTTATACCGAACAGTTTAAATTGTTTTATTATGATAAGCATAAACGATATAGAGAAAATTAGGAATCTAAAGATGTATTTCTGCATCAGGAAAGATTTTATTAAACATGGATTTGATGACAAAACCGTGTAATCGATTTTTCAATTAAAATAGATTTACTTTAGACCAAATGTTCTTTGGATTGATAGCTTATTTACAAATTTCACTATCCAGTCCATTTTCACATGCTTTTTTGTACCATTTTTGTGCTTGTTCTGGATCTCTTTTTACCGCATTTCCATCTTCATACATGATACCTAAATTATACTGAGCTTCAGGTTGATCTTGAGCTGCGGCTCTTTCAAACCACTCTTTCGCCAATTTTAAATCTTTTTCAACGCCTTTGCCTTCATAATATATCCACGCTAAATTAGTTTGTGCTTCAGCATCACCTTGAAGTGCTGCCTTTTCAAACCACTCTTTTGCTTTGGCATAATTTTGCTCTATTCCCTCTCCAGTGTCATACATAATGCCTAAATTGAATTGAGCATCGACAAAACCTTGTGCAGCTGCTTTTTCGTACCATGTTTTTGCTTGAGTAAAATCTTGTTCAACACCTCTACCATTCTCGTACATCATGCCTAAATTAAATTGCGCATCAACATCACCTTGTGATGCGGCTTTCTCAAACCAGTTTTTAGATTGAACATAATCTGGAGAACTTCCCATACCTGTGTAGTAAATTTGTCCTAAATTGAATTGAGCCTCAACAATACCTTGCGATGCCGCTTTTTCATACCATTGCTTAGCTTTTTCATAGTCCTGTTCAACACCTTTACCCTGTTCATACATTACACCTAAATAAAATTGTGCTTCAGGATCGTTTTGTTCTGATGCTAAGTTAGACAAATCGTTAATGCTTAAATTTTTGATATCTTGTGCACTTACTGCATTAGTTAAAAATAAAAAAAATAAAATAATTGTGTATAATTTTTTCACTTCTTATTCCTTAACTACGAGATAGTTATATTATTTAGATTATCGTATTTACATTTTATTCTAGCAATATAAATAATGATTACCAATTAATTTTAATTAAGTTTATTAAATTACGTTTATGCTTAAAATGGACGATAGTGGCAAAATATTAAAACAATACTGGGGTTGTCGTAATTATTTAGGAGGCGATTGCCTCCGTGTAGTGAGCTAAATTTTGTTAATTATTTACAAATTGGATGATTAACACCATTTTCACAAGCTTTTTCAAACCATTCTGATGCTTTGTCGTCATCTTTTGGTAAAACACCCATACCGTTTTGATACATCACACCTAAGTTAAATTGTGCTTCTGGTTTTCCTTGCTGTGCAGCTTTTTCCATCCAAACTCTTGCTTTATCGTAATCTTTTTTGACACCTTCGCCTAACAAATACATTTGACCATATTGATATTGTGCATTAACAAAACCTTGTTCTGCAGATTTTTCAAAAAGCTCTTGGGCTTTTGCAAAATTTTGCGATACACCACGACCATTTTGATACAAGGTTGCTAAATTGTATTGACCATGCTGATCATTTTGCGCTGCTGATTTTTCATATAACTGTTTAGCTTTTTCATAACTTTGTTCACCAGCAATACCATTTTCATAAAAAACACCTAAATTAGACTGTGCCGGTGCATAACCTTGTGCCGCTGATTTTTCGTATAATTCTCTCGCTTTAGCTTGATCTTTCTCAACATTTATACCGTCTTGATAATCTTGTGCTAAAGAGTATTGTGCTTTAGCATCATTTTTTTCATTAGCAAGTTTAATAATTTCTTCTCGAGGCAGTTTTTCTATATCTTCTAAAGAGGTTTCTGCATTGGCTATACCCGCTAAAAACAAAAACAGTAAGCTTGTGGTGAATATTTTTTTCATGTTTTTTCCTTATCATCTTTATAGGTTAAATAATTTATATTATTTTCTATTCTTGTACTTGGTAATATTGTCAAAATTATTGTCTAATAACAAATGATAGCATTAATAATTTTGACTAATATCAAAATTATTTAATAAAAATAGGTCATTGATTTCAGGGTAACTCTTTGCTATGAAAAATTTAATGATAATATGAATTTTATAAATATATCGGTGGAGGACAACTACTATTTACTAACAATGTATTTAATTATCTTGAGTCTAAACTGATGCTTTACTTAAGGTCGATAGCGTAACTAAAACAAGGCAAATAAAAATAAATATCACCCCCAACCAACCTAAAAAAGATAGATACTCACCGACAATTAACATGGCCAAAATAGCTGCAATAACCGGTTCTAATAGTGTAATAGTTGTTGCTGTGCTAGATGATATTGTTGACAGCCCATAACCATAACATAAATACCCGATAAACATGGGAATCAATGCCATATAAAGGCTTATGGTTATATTGATTAATGAATCAAATAACTGAGATCCTACTAAAATCATAACTGGAATTAACAATAAACCTCCGCATCCAAATGTCGTTCCCATCGCTGCTTTGCTGGATATACCTTTTAACATCATTTGACGAGCCGACCAAGAGTATAATGCATAAGTGAATCCAGCAATTAAACCAAGCAAAATACCAATAGCCAAATGACTATATTGCGTTGATGTCGCACTATTTTCAGAAAAACAAAGAAGCATAATGCCTAAAATGCCAAAAGCCGCGCCAATAACCCATTGTTTAGTAATATGAAAATCCTTGCTACGATACTCAATTATTGCTGAAAGAATCGGTGCCGTTCCAATAGATACTACTGTACCAACAGTCACACCAGATAGTCGCATAGAAGAGTAAAATGCTAGCGGATAAAGGGAAACAGCAATACTTCCAATCAGTAAAAAAACTAAGTGATTTGCTATTAACCTACGTTCTTTAAATATATTAGATAGAGCAAAAATAGACTGTAATAATCCCCCTACCCCCATGGCAAAGGAACCAATAAATAAAGGAGAGAGTGATGGGGCTAACGTTGCTGCCGTACCTGTTGTACCCCATAAGATTGATGCCAATATGACGGCAATAACACCGTATGAACGATTCATTGTGGCTTAAAGTGAGTTAGTTTTTTACTCAATGTTTTGTACTTGTTCTCTAATTTGTTCAATGAGAACTTTTAGTTCAATAGCACTTGCTGTCACCTCAGCATTGATTGATTTAGAGGCAATTGTATTCGATTCACGGTTAAATTCTTGCATCATAAAGTCCAATCTACGACCCACTGCTTCGTTTTTCTTTAAAATCGAATAGGTTTCTTTCACATGCGTTGTTAAACGATCAAGCTCTTCTGCCACATCAATACGTTGGGCAAGCATAAGTATTTCCTGCTCAAGACGAGAGTTATCAAGTTCTATATTCGCTTCTTCAAGTTTACTTTTCAGTTTCTCTTTTTGCCATTCCAATATTTGAGGCATACACTTTTTAATTTTATTAACTTGTTCTGTAATACCTTCTAATCGTTGAATAATTAAATCACGAAGAGCTTGACCTTCTCGTTCACGAACCGTGATAAATTCATCAATAGTAATATCCAATAGGGCCAAAATCTCTTGTGAAATCGTGTCAAGGTTTTGCTCTTTTGCTGATAACACACCAGGCCAACGCAACACATCGATAGGATTGACTTCAGCAGCTTGGTGCTGCGTTTTAATCCAATCTGCAGCAGTTAAAATTTGTTTAGCTAATTCTTTGTTAAGTAATAATTCTTGACCTTGTGCAGCAGGGTCTAATTCAAAGCGCAAATTGCATTCAATTTTTCCTCGAGTTAAACGATTACGTAAGCGTTCACGAATAATAGGCTCTAACGATCGAAACTGTTCTGGCAAACGGATATACGTTTCTAAATATCGTTGGTTGACTGAACGTAATTCCCACGAAGCATTACCCCATTGTTGATTTAGTTCTTTTCTTGCATAAGCCGTCATACTTGAAATCATAATTGCACCCTAAAATTGAAAAACTTGCTGGGCATTGTATCACAAATTCTGTATAATATGCTCTTAGCTTAGGCTAAACATCAACGTAATCCAGTTGATGTCCTCCTAAATGATTAGCTCAATACGATAATTTTTAAAATTAAACTGCTGGAGAATTGCATGCGCCCGTCTGGTCGATCTGCGGAACAAGTCCGCCCAATCAAAATAACCCGTCATTATACTAAGCATGCAGAAGGTTCTGTATTGGTTGAATTTGGTGAAACCAAGGTACTTTGTAATGCCACTGTTGATGAAGGTGTTCCACGCTTTTTAAAAGGTCAAAATCAAGGTTGGGTTACCGCCGAATATGGTATGTTACCGCGCGCGACCAATTCACGAAATCAACGCGAAGCAGCTAAAGGTAAACAAACAGGCCGTACAATGGAAATTCAACGCCTTATAGCGCGTTCATTACGAGCAATGATTGATCTTAAATTACTCGGTGAATATACCATTACTTTAGATTGCGATGTCATTCAAGCTGACGGTGGCACCAGAACGGCGTCTATAACTGGTGCTTGTGTCGCGCTTAATGATGCCATCAACCAAATGTTGGTTAAAGGACAAATTAAACAAAACCCAATCAAATCTTTAGTCGCTGCGGTATCTGTTGGTATTGTTGAAGGCGAAGCATTATGTGATTTGGAATACATTGAGGATTCTAACGCAGAAACCGATATGAACGTGGTCATGACCGACGATGGTCGAATAATTGAAGTACAAGGCACGGCCGAAGGCGAACCGTTCAGCCACGATGAATTATTGAAATTATTAGATCTAGCTAAAAACGGCATTGCCGCTATTATTGAAGCACAAAAGCAGGCCTTAAAAGATTAATTGGAGATAATCGATGAAATCATATAAAAGTGAATTTATAGAATTTGCTTTAGAAAGGCAAGCATTAAAATTTGGTGAATTCACCTTAAAATCGGGTCGTAAAAGCCCCTATTTTTTTAATGCAGGACTGTTTAACACTGGCAAAGATCTCGCTTTATTAGGTCGTTTTTATGCAGCAGCATTAACCGATGCTAATTTACAATATGATGTCATTTTTGGTCCAGCCTATAAAGGTATTCCTATCGTCTCATCAACGGTTGTTGCACTTTCAGAACACCATAATGTTGATGTGCCTTACTGTTTTAATCGCAAAGAGGCGAAAGATCATGGTGAAGGCGGTAATTTAGTAGGAAGTTCTATTTATCAACAGCGAGTTATGTTAGTTGACGATGTAATTACAGCCGGTACAGCCATTCGTGAATCAATGCGAATACTTGAAGACAACAAATCTAAATTAGCGGGTGTGCTTATCTGCTTGGATCGTCAAGAAAAAGGCCGCGGTGACCTTTCAGCTATTCAGGAGATTAAACAAACTTATCAATGTGATGTCATTTCAATCATCACACTAGATGACTTGATTCAATATTTATATAAAGATCCTGCCCGCCAAGACCAAGTTAAACAGGTCGAGGCTTATCGCGCGGAATATGGTATTAAATAAACTTTACCCACTTAATTAAACTCATTTCACAAGCGCCTTTATGGCGCTTTTTATTTAAGCATATTGCTGAGTTCATCAATGATAATTACTTTCTAACTAAATGATTTAACTAATACCAAGTATACTGATAGAATAACCTCATAATTATCAATAACTATATAAATTTTTTCAAGAATAAGTGAGGAGGTAAAACATGGAAGAATCGTTCAAACCACGGAGTTTATCAATCAGTGAATTATTTGGAGATACGACAAGTTTATACAAAATACCTAAATACCAACGTCCTTATAAATGGGAAAGTGAACAAGTTGAACAATTATGGGATGATATTTTGGAATCTCATGAAAATGGTGTGATAAATTATTTTCTTGGTTCAGTGATAACAGCTAGTTCTTATGATGAACCTCAATCGCCATATATCGATGTGGTTGATGGACAACAAAGATTAACAACGCTTATGATACTCTTTTGTGTTATACGCGATCACTTTCCAAATATTAATGAAAACGATTGTGAAAATCCACTAGCAGTGAATATAGATATCATACGTTCAGCAATTATTTTTAACGGTCGAGCGGAACGTTTAAGACTTTATACACATCGAACTCATCAATCTGATTTCCAACAATATATTTTAGATGAAGGAGCTACAAAACTATTAACTGCCCCTTATAAATATCAGATTAAAAATGAGCAAGAACCTAAGTTTAAATTTATTAATACTGCTTTAATTTTTATTGATAAATTGAGTTTGTTAGATGCAGATCAACTTGGAAAATTAATCAATTATTTATTTTATAAAGTTAAAATTATTCGTATTGATTGTACCAGTCGGGATTTCGCAATTAAATTATTTCAGGTATTGAATAATCGAGGATTAGATTTAACTTCTGCTGATTTAATTAAAAGTTTTTTATTAGAAAAACTATATAAAAAATATCAAGATGATATAACAACTTCAAAATTAAAAGAAGACACATTCATGTTTGATTGGCGTGAGATGGAACAAGTTATCAAACAATGTGATGATATGAGTTTAAATGATTTATTCATTATTTACGCGCATTATTTACTAGGATCAAATCAAAAAAAATCATTTACTGAAGAATTGCAGAATTTATTTGAAGATCAAGACCCAAATCAAGTTATTGCTTCTCTAAAATCTTTTGCTAAAAATTATTACGAACAAATATATTGTTCAAAAAATAAAATTATTTATTCATTCTGGTATTTACGCTGGAGCAATTATTGGAAAGCAATACTAATGACTGCAATAACAACCAAGTATGTTGATTTTGACGCCTTGACTATTGAGCTTAGGCGTTTCTACTACTTATATTGGATTACAGGCAAAACATTGTCACAAGTAAAACAAACTTCATTTAATATTATTAAAGCAATAAAAGAGAAAAAACATATAAATTATTTAAAAGCAATTTTTTCTAATAAGTTACAGGCAGATAAAATTATTGAATATGCAAAAGCTCAATTAACATCAAACATAGTTGATAAAGAAGCTTGGATTAAACCCATTTTGATTCTAATAGAATATGATTTAACAGACCAATCAAACCCTGTATTCATCAGTCTCAATAGAGATTTGCATTTGGAACATATTTTACCTAAAAAATATAAAAATTTTAAAGAATGGGATCACATTACCGATGAAATAAAAAATAAGTGGTTACATAGTATCGCTAATTTGACGTTATTGAGTGATAAAAAAAATATTGATTCTAGTAACAATCCTTTTAATGTAAAAATGATTGTATACAGTGGTGATAAAACTTCAAATACTACTGCGTTTCAACTTTCTCAGAAAATATTAAATGATTTTTATCAAAAAACATTTAATCAACAATGGAATGAAGAAGCATTGCATAATCGATATCTATGGATGCTTAACAAATTAGATCAGTTGTTAGTTTTAAATTCATTCTCTGAGGAACAAATGACGAGCCCACAAATGGACAATCATAATTCATGATCTATTATGATGGCTTAAAAGATACAGCCTGAGAAATTAGTTATGAAAAAGGAAAATTACTTTTCTTTTTCATAATTCAACACCTATACTAAATGTTCTTAAATATACTAAACGATTAATTGGTGCTAATTTAGAAAATCGAGCCTAAAAAGAATTGCATGTAGTGTTTATAAAACAAACTTGGTCACAATTCTATATAAGGCTTTTATTATTGATGCATTTTTCCAATTTATGCAACAAGATTTTGAAAATGTACTTTATCCATAATCAAATAAAAAAATACATCTAATCAATAAATTAATTATAATATTGAATAAAAAAACAGTTTTTGAATGATTTAAGTATCGAGTTAAAATAACTAAAAGTATAGATAGTAAAATTTAATTATTAAAAAGATAAAGAGCAAATGATTAATAATCATTTCTCCTTATAAAAGTTATAAATAAAAAATAATTGTTACTGTTAATATTACTTCGAATGACTTTGCACATAAAATTTGGCATTATCATAATGATAAATGATCTGGGAAAAATCGAAAGGCTCACCGGCCGAAGTATAAAAGATCTCCTCAACACATAGCGCGGGATCACCCGCTTTTAACCCTAAATAGGTTGCAACATCTTGCTCTAATTTTATCGCGTTAAAATATTTATCCGAAAATCCGATATTGATATTACACGTCTCTTGTACATAACTAAATATAGAATGCTCTGCTATTTGTTTATTCAAATAAGAGACTAATTTTTTGCGATAATAAGATTGTTCAAAGCCATAGACTTCACCATCGACATAACGTAAACGTTTAATAAAGTATACGTCTTCGTCATCACTGCATTGCAGATTTTCTTTAACTTTCTGGTTGGGCTTAATGATATCAACATTAAACACTTCGGACGATCCGGGTAGATCATTTAAATCAACACTAAAGCCATGGCTTTCTAGAAAGTTAAGATAACCACTCTTTTTAGGTTGACGAACAAAAATACCGCTACCTTGAATCTGGTAAATAACACCATGACGCTCTAAACGATTAAGGGCTTTTATAATCGTAGTCCGGCTAACCTGATATTGATTTATTAATCCTTCAATATTAGGTAACTGGGTATCTTTAGGCATTTTTTGTTGATAGATAGTTTGCTTAATTTTTTCAGCAACATCTTGATATTTCAGCATGGCGAACTCTTTATTCTTCTTATAAGTAAATGTTATATATTTTATACAGGTTAATAAGATTTTTAAACTAAGCGAATGAAAAGTTAGATCTAGATCACAAACAATATAATTGGTCATTAACAATTTCAATTTTATCGATAAGATAAGCTTACTAACCTTTTTGAGGAGTAAAATCGATGTCGTCAAAAATCAGAGACTATAATCAACTCGCTATTGATATTCTAAATGAGCTAGGAGGTGAAAATAATATTGTTACCGTAGCTCGCTGTACTACGCGTCTACGAATTGTTACCCAAAAAACACCTGAACACGCTAAAGAAACCATTGCTAAAATGCCAGGAGTCATCACGGTAGTTGAAAAAGGTGGACAAATTCAGATTGTTATTGGTACCAATGTTGAAAAAGTTTACAACGCATTTATAAAACTCATTAACACGGATAACAAAATTGAAAAAAATGCCCAAAGCGGAATGTTAAATCGCATTATTGCAACCATGTCAGCTGTTTTTGCCCCATTTGTTTATGTTCTAGCTGCATCAGGGATTCTACAAGGGATCTTAATTTTAATTAAATTAGCTTTTCCTCAGTTTGCAACAACCGGTACCTGTCAAATATTCAATTTTATTTCATGGGCACCTTTTGCTTTTTTACCTATTTTTATTGCAATTACTGCCTCACAACACTTTCGTTGTAATATTTATATTGCGGTCGCTTGTTGTGCAGCTTTATTATCGCCAACATGGGCAGAACTTGCGGCTTTAATAAAATCGGGACAAGAAATTGATCTATTTGGTATCGCTTTATCTGAAACCACTTACACTTCAACCGTATTACCACCCCTATTTTTAGTATGGTTGCTATCTTACCTTGAACGATTTTTAGAACCACGTTTACACAGCATTATTAAACCACTGTTAATGCCTCTTATCTGTTTAGTGATTATGGTGCCACTAACCTTACTAGCTATTGGACCAGTAACAGCAGGTGCCGCTCACTATATTGCTCATGGCTATAACTGGATAGTTAACCTTGCACCATCTGTTGCAGGTGGAATAATTGGCGCTGTATGGCAAGTCTTTGTCATATTTGGCGTACATTGGGGTATTACGCCTGTTATCATTGAAAATATTAACCAGTATGGTCAAGACTCATTCCAAGCTTTCCAAACTATCGCCGTTATTGGTCAAGTTGGTGCTGCATTAGGTTTTTATTTGAAAACTCGCTCGCAAGAAATGAAAGGGGTATCATTATCCGCTTTCGTGACAGGACTATTTGGTATTACCGAACCAGCCATTTATGGCGTTAATTTACGCTTTAAAAAACCTTTTATTTATGGTTGCTTATGTGGAGCACTTGGCGGGATTGTTGCAGGTTTGTTTTCACCCTATTACTATACTTATGCCGCATTACCTGGACCATTAACTATTGTCAATGCGATTAATCCTGAACATCCTGGATCATTTATTGGTGTTTTAATTGGATCAGCAATTGCATTATTCGGTCCTGTGTTGATAATCCAAATTTTAGGAACGGGTGAAGCGAAACAAGCACAGTCAAATGAGATTGAAAATGATACCCCCAAATTAGTATTGGGCGATCTAGAAATAACAAGTCCAATGTCAGGTAAAGCATTACCACTGAGTGAAGTCCCTGATCCTGCTTTTGCTCAAAAACTTATGGGGGAAGGTATTGCCATTGAGCCAACTGATAATCATGTATATGCGCCTGATGATGCACAGGTTACCGCTGTGTTTGCAAGTTCTAAACATGCTATTGGTTTAACATTAAATAATGGCGTTGAATTACTGATCCATGTTGGAATTGATACCGTTAATTTGACAAATAATGAATTTAGTTATCATGTAGAACTCAATCAAAAAGTGAAAAAAGGTGATTTGTTAATTAGTTTCGATCCAAAAGCGATCAAGCAAGCAGGATATCCACTAATTACACCAATTATTATTGTCAATACCGATCAATATCAACAAATTATTTTAACGGAAAATACAGAAGTTACACCTAAAAATATCATATTTAAAATTAAGCAATAATAGGGAAAAAGTTATGAAGCAAAAAACATTTTTATGGGGTGGAGCGTTAGCTGCCCATCAATTTGAAGGCGGTTGGAATGAAGGAGGCAAAGGCCCAAGTGTTGTCGATGTAATGACAGCGGGTGCCCATGGTGTTCCAAGACAAATAACTGAAGGTATAGAAGCGGATAAATTTTATCCGAATCATACTGCTATTGATTTTTATCATCACTATAAAGAAGATATTAAGCTATTTGCAGAGTTAGGTCTAAAATGTCTGCGTACTTCCATTGCATGGACGAGAATTTATCCTAAAGGGGATGAACTTGAGCCTAATGAAGAAGGACTAAAATTCTACGATGCGGTATTCGATGAATTAATTGCCCATGGCATTGAACCCGTTATCACCCTATCGCATTTCGAGATGCCACTGCATATTGCCCGTCACTATGGTGGATTCCGTAATCGTAAAACCGTAGAGTTTTTTGAGCGTTTTGCTATTACCTGTTTTGAACGTTATAAACACAAAGTCAAATACTGGATGACGTTTAACGAGATTAATAACCAAATGGATACCAGTAATCCAATCTTTTTCTGGACTAATTCAGGTGTTCAAGTTAAACCGGGCGAAAATCCTCAAGAAGTGCTTTATCAAGTTGCGCACTATGAGCTGTTAGCGAGTGCTAAAGCTGTGATTGCTGGCAAAAAAATTAACCCAGATTTTCAAATTGGTTGCATGGTATCTCATGTACCTATTTATCCGTTTTCTTGTAATCCTGAAGATATGATGGCCTCAGAAATCGCAATGCATCAGCGCTTCTTTTTCCCTGATGTACATGTTCGTGGCTATTATCCAGCATACGCATTAAAAGAGTTTGAACGCGAAGGCTACAAACTTGATATTACTGAAGAAGATTTAGCTTTTTTAAAACAAGGTACTGTTGATTACATCGGCTTTAGCTACTACATGTCAACTGTCGTAAAAGCTGATGTTAAAAATGATAACCGTGATAATATCGTCAATGGTGCACTACCTAATGCAGTTGAAAACCCTTATATAAAAAGCAGTGACTGGGGCTGGCCAATAGATCCTGAAGGTTTGCGCTATACACTTAACCGTTTATATGATCGCTATCAGTTACCTTTATTTATTGTGGAAAATGGTTTTGGTGCAATTGATGAATTAGAACATGATAATCAAATTCATGATAAACCTCGCGTTGAATATCTGGGCGCACATATTAAAGCAATGTTAAAAGCTATTGACTATGATGGCGTTGACGTGATGGGCTATACCGCATGGGGAATTATTGATGTGGTTTCTTTCACTACGGGTGAAATGAAAAAACGTTATGGTGTCATTTATGTCGATCGTGATAATGAAGGTAACGGCACAATGAAACGCTATAAAAAAGATTCATTTCAATGGTATAAACACGTCATAGCCACCAACGGCGCTGATTTAAAATAGTGCCGTTTATTGCTTGATTAGACACAATGAGGATTTTATTATTACAGGTAAAATCCTCATAGACACGTTATATTGTTAACCGTCAGCTAACACAATGATTGATTGAGTGACAAACATTTTCAGAATCATCAAAAATTAAAAATTAACTGTTTATCCAATTGTGGGTCAATTAATGTAACATGAAAACCAATTAACCTGACACCTCGATTATTACGCCTTTCTTGCCATACTTTATAAGCTTGAGCAATTAAATCTTGTTTATCTAATTTTGGCCAGACGTGTTCTTGAGTGGTTAATTGAAAATCATCGAATTTGAATTTGACGCCTTGTCTTGCAATCGATAGATCTGTTCTAACTTTACTTAACCTTTTCTCTAATTCATCATACAGGGGATCAAGTTGGTCTAAACATGCTTCCCATTGGTAAATATCATCGATTAACGTGCGTTCAACCCCTACGGATTTACGTTGTCGATCATTACAGACCTCGCGTTCATCAATACCTTGGCATCGTTCAAATAACACTCGACCAAATTTACCAAACTGATTAAGCAGCTTGGTAAGATCGTAATTAACAACATCGTTACAAGTAAATAAGCCCAATTCAGTCAGTTTTTTTTCGGTCACTTTACCTACACCGGGAATTTTATTAAGTGGTAACTGTGCAATAAAATTGTTCACTTGTTCGGGTCTAATGACATACTGACCATTAGGTTTATTCATATCTGATGCAATTTTTGCAAGAAATTTTAAAGGTGCAACACCGGCTGAAGCTGTTAATTCTAGTTCATTAAAAATAGCTTGGCGTATATCTTGGGCAATAAGCGTTGCTGAACCATGACAAAGTTTACACTCTGTTACATCTAAATAAGCTTCATCAAGCGAAAGTGTTTCAATTGCAGAAGTATAACGCGCAAATATTTGGTGAATCTGATTTGATACCTCTTTATAAACTGCATGTCTACCAGGAATTACTTTAAGATTAGGACATAGTTTTATCGCTTGTGCTGTTGACATCGCACTATGTACACCAAATTGACGTGCTAAATAATTAGCTGTTGCAACAACACCTCGTTTGCGCGGATCGCCGCCTACTGCAATAGGTAAATGACGATAACGAGGATTATCTCGCATTTCAACTGCAGCATAAAAACAATCCATATCAATATGAATAATTTTTCGCATAATGGGTTTAATTGTACTTAAGATATAACTGTATAAATATACAATATCATACCTTAAGTACTCGTGCAAACGGACAATAAATTAGTGTAATAATTTATCAAAATCGATCAATCCATTTTTATCATAAGGATCGCCTATCCACCGAGTTGATTGATGAAAGTTAGGATTAACAATACTTTTTTGCGGTTCATATAAGTTATAACTCAGCCCAGCTAAATCAGACCAAGTATGAATCAAATCTTGAGTACTGTATTTACGATCAATATAGTTTTGATAATTATTAGGATGTGTTGCCCGCCACTGCGGTGATTGCCAAAGCATAAATGGCACGGTATACATGGTTTTCGTTGGTGCTTTTTCATTACGACCTAATACATCATGAGGTGGAGTTTGGTAAACATCTTCACCATGATCAGAAAAATACAAGATAAAACCATTTTCGTGGCTTTGTTTAAACATTTTAAACAAGGTTGTTGTGACATAATCATTATAACTGACCGCATTATCATAACTATTATAAACATCTAACTTATCGTCATCTAAAGAATGAGCAATGCCAGTTTTATCGCGAAAACGGTCATGTTCGCCATCTTTTGGATAGCGAAACTCATACTTCATATGCGTACCAAGTAGATGAATAACAATAAATTTCTTTTCTGCTGGATCGGCTAACACAGATTTAAAAGGCGGAAAAACTGACTCATCATACTGCCTTGAACTTTGATTGCGATCATTATTCATATAAAACTGCTCATCAGCCTGTTTTGAAAACATAGTTAACATGGTATTACGTTCTGTCATTGTCTGTTGATTAGTGATCCAAAACGTTTTATAACCTGCTTGTTTCATCAAGTAAATTAGTGAGGGAGTTTTCAAATATAAATCAGGATGCCGCTCATCAGCAAAGGTTAACGCTTGTTGGAGAATTTCAATGGTATATGGCCTTGAAGATACAACATCATTAAATACGAGTAAATCTGGATTATCCTTTTTAAATTGTTCAATTTGAGGCGTCGTATCGCGTCCATAACCATAAATCCCCATGCGATTACGAGTGGTGGATTCACCAATAATTAGCACTAACGTTCTTGGCGTATCACCATTAGCATCGGTTAAATTTTCTAACTTTGGTAAGGTTTGCAAGTGATTTAAGATATCTTCCATGCTAGATAATTGCGAACGATAAGCTATGTAACTATTGATTAATTGCCAAGGTACTGTGGTTTCCATACGTGTTAATAAATGTTTATACGCCTCTTCAAAGGTGTTTTTTTTGACAGTTAAGCTAATTACTAACGGCATTATCGCGTAAATAGCAATTAGCATAGATACTATCCACTTGGTACCATTTTTAACATAAACAGGTTTGACTTTTTTCCACAAATAAATTGCAATTAAAATATAAACAACAAGGATAACCACCAATTTCCAACTTAAATATTGTTGAATAAATTCATGTGATTCATTGAAGTTTGATTCCGCCATGACAAAAAATACACTCTGTGAAAATTCTTGTCGGTAAATGACAAAATATCCAATTGAAATCAAAGACAGGCCACCAACAATTATTCCATAAACAGCGGTGATTTTACGGGTATAATTAGGAAAAAATAAAACAGGAATTAGCCAAATCAAACTATAAATTATTGCATCGCGCAAACCAATAAAGTTGGAGTGTCCAGATAAGGCTATATAAAGTTGTAAAGCACAAGAAAAATAGCAAAAAAATAGAATGATAAAAATAAGATTTGACCAACTAAATTTTGCAGACTGGTTAAATTTTTGCATAACTTTTTTTTCAACAAGGAATAATTAAGTTTTATAAGTTATCTTTTCGAGATTAATAAAACCTTAAGGTATTTATTAAAGTTAATAATTAATAACAACCCTAGTTACTAAAATAAAAAAACTTAATATATAATTGATCAAGTTATCACTAAATTAACATTATTATCATATTAGTCAATTTTTATACCTAACAATTTTGCAACAGCACTATACTGTGGTTGCATTAATTGCGCAGGCCGTTCATTAAAAATAATCTGTCCATCTTCTACCACTAAACAACGCGAGAAATAGTTCAATGATTCATCTAGATAATGCGATACCATCATTAGCGTTAAATCATACTGATGACAAATTTGATTAACTAACGATAACATTTCTTGACGTAAAGCTTGATCAAGGGCTGAAAAAGGCTCATCCAACAATAAAATTGGACGATGTTGTATCAAACAACGAGCCAGCGCTACTCGTTGACGTTGCCCCCCTGATAATTGTTCTGGATAACGCTCTGAAAATCCAGCCAATCCGACTTGTTCAAGAATATTAGCGATTGTATTTTGCTCAGCTTGTGTAAGTTTTAATGATGGTTTAATTCCTAAAGCGATGTTTTGTTGAACTGTTAAGTGACTAAATAAATTATTGTGTTGAAATAACATCGACACAGGGCGTTTGCCCGGCGCAATTTTTGTCATATTTTGATGATTAAGTTTAATTGTGCCTGAATTTGGAAAAATAAACCCAGCGATTAAACTCAATAAAGTACTTTTACCTGCACCACTTGGTCCAACAATCACGACGTGCTCTTTTGCTGCAATATTAATTTCAAAATGCATATTAAAATTATCGTAATGATAATTTACTTGATTAAGTTCGATCATAATCCATCACAACCATTAAGCTAAAAGATAACATCAATAAAATTGCAGCCGTCACAGTACCTTCTTGATAATGATAGTGTGATATTTGCTCATATAAATAGTAAGGTAAGGTGGTTAAAGCTTGCCCACCAAACAAAGCAATAACACCAAAATCACCAAATGACAAAATAACAGCAAAAGCAAAACTCATTACCATCAACTTTTTTAATGCCTTAAATTCAATCAAGTAAAAATGTGTTAAACCTTGAATATTAAGCGATTGGCAAAGTTGCCAATAACGTAAACTCACTTCATACATGGGGATTGAAAGATTTTTTAATAAAAAAGGTAACGCCATCAGTGCGTTACACAACATCACTAATATTGAAATAATAATTATATTGTCGGCATATTGAAATAATAATAAGAAAAGCCCTGAAGCTAAAACCATACTTGGAATGGCCAAAATTAATGAACCAATTAACATTAAACGATTGCTCCATTTAATTTGTTGATTAATCAATAATCGGCTATTGGTCCAAAGTAACAATAATGCAAGAAACATTGCAATAAAAGCGGAACCTACTGCAATGATAATTGAGGTAAGCAGTGCTTTTAAAAGTGCCGCTGTTAATAACGCAAATTTGAAAAAATAAATACCTTCAATCAATATTGTAACCAACGGTAATAAAATAAATAAACTCCCAATCAAAATGATGACATAACTGATCAATGATAAATAGTAAGGAATCGGAACTTGATAAGTTTGATGAACAAATCGAATATGCATTTTTTTGATTCGATTTATTCTTTGCATGATGATAAGAAAACCAATACAACAAATTAGTTGCAAAAAAGAAAGTAACACGGCTTGTATAAGATCAAAATCACGGATCGACTGATATATTGCTACCTCAATAGTGGTATATTTTGGCCCGCCACCAAGAGCTAACACGATTGCAAAACTTGAAAAACATAACATAAAAATCAGTGCTGCCATTGGTAAGATTTGTCGACGCAATAATGGCCATTCAACTAACTTAAAAAAAGTAAAAGCAGAAAAATTTAACTGAGCAGCTAACTGTTTTTGTTCGATAGGAACACTTTTTAAGGATTGATAAAACAAACAACAAGCATAAGGAAAATTTAAAAACACATGGGCTAATAATATACCTTTCAAACCATAAATTGATAATTCAATTGGTAGGTTCAAAAATTGAAAAATTAACGAAACGATACCATGCTGACCATACACTGAAAGCAAACCAGTAACCACAACTAAAGTCGGTAAAATAAAGGTAACCGGCATTATTTTGATGAGTAATCCTTGACATGGAAAGCCTACCATAGCTAATGCTTTCGCCATCAATACTGCCAATATGATGGCTAAACAAGTTGATAAACCAGCTTGCAAAACTGTTACCCAAATAATATGCAGTAAATAATGATCAAAATAGATGCTTATATTATCGGTTCGAATTGCAAATCCCCAAAGCGCAATAAGTGCCGTGCCTAATATGAGCAAAATCAAACCAACAGCACTGATACCTGGAATTAAGGATTGAAATTTCAATATTCGTTCCGATGACATTATTTACTGACAGCAACTTGCCATTCACGCACCCAAGATTTTTGATTTAATTCAACTTGCTTTGCATCAAATTCAAGGGCTTTTTTCACTGTATCAATCTGTTGATAAGCTGCTGGCAAATCAGTTTTTATGATTGGATACATGACATTTTTTTCAGCAAATTGACGTTGAATCTCGGGTGTTAATAAATAATGTAAAAATTGGCGAGCTAACTCTGGTTGTTGTGTATATTTTACAATGGCAGCCACTTCAACTTGACGATAATGCCCCTCATCAAAAATGGCGGCAGCAAAACGATGATCGTTATCAGAAATTATATGTGCAACAGGGGAAGTGCTGTAACTTAATACTAAATCTGCTTCATTTTTCAAAAACATGCCGTAAGATTCGCTCCAACCTTTTGTTACTGTTACGGTATTTTTAGCTATTTTTTGCCATGCTTGCGCAGCATCATCACCATAAACTTTTTTAACCCACAGCAGCAAACCTAATCCAGGCGTGCTAGTTCTAGGATCTTGATAAATGATTTTCCAATGATCTTTATTGTCAACTAACTGTTGCATAGATCGCGGTGGATTTTTTATCTTCTGTTTATTATAAATAAAGGCAAAATAACCGAAGTCATATGGCATAAACTCATTATCCCACCAGTCAGTATAGAGATTATCGGGTTTGTCGATCTGATGTGGAATAAAAATATTCGTTAATTTTGCTTGCTCAAGTAGATTATTATCCAACCCTAAAACAACATCAGCATTGGTTTTATCACCTTCAAGCTGAATACGATTTAAAATTGAAACACCATCACCTAACGTAATTACTTCTAGCTGACAATGACATTGAGCTTCAAAACCCTGTTTGATAGCTTCTCCAGGCCCCCACTCCGACATAAACGAATTATAGCTATATATTGTTAAAGTCGGTTGCTGTGCGCCAGAAAAATGCGACCAAAATAATGATATAAATAGAACAGTTGATAACAACAATTGACGAAACATTTTGCCTCCAAATAGCAAGAAAAAGACAAAAGGTTTGAGCAGATATAATAACTCAAATCCCTCCGCTGGCATGATCCAGTTCAGGTTCGACGGGTTATGTTAACACAACTAACACTCTCAGCCCATTAGGGCACCCCGTTGAGAACAGCATTAGTGTAGTCGGTGAAGGCTTAATTGTAAATAGTTGTTACTCACTGTTGCCATTCAAACTTCTTTGCCATTTTAGAATAAATTAACTTAAACTTACCAGTGTTGATCTTATACTGCTCTCCTTTACAAAATTCCGGTTTAGGATCTTTTATTAGTCCAGCTTCATCACCATATTCATGTTCATCATCATAATAGTTAGTCACATAATGTTTTAGGTTTATCGTTAAATCCTTATTGACCGAAAATTCAATAAAACAATTCACATCCTCATAAGAATATTGACTATCTAAAAGCACCGCATCAAGCAATTTACCTTGTTCATCATAACTAGTTAGTTGAATATTGAGTAATGGGGTATCAGATATCCCATACCAATTATAAATAATCACTTAAAGACAATTATTCGCATAAAACCACCTACTTCGTAATAACGAATTCCTTCATGAAAGGGAATAAATTCATAGGACGTATTTTGGATCGGGAAATCAATCTCTTGCTCATTTAAAGGTCAAGTGAGTTTTGCATACTTATCCAAAAGGACATTTTCACCATGATTATTTGATTTATAGTATTTTATCAATTGTGAGGAGGTTATCGGTAGTTTGAGCTCTTGCAGATTGTTATGGTCTTGGGCAAATGCCAAAGTTGAAAAGACAAAAAGCATTGACAATCAGTTAGTTAAATAAATTTTGGCACATGTTTTCTTTTTATTTTTTTCTATTTTATAGTTAAGTTAATCTATCACCCTTAAATTAAAAAATTTTTGTTTATAAAAAAATTAGCTATTTACTTGTCCTTAACTAATCCCACAGTGACAATTTATCAATTTATCAGTATTATATTGGGCATTTTATTTTAATTGATTAGGTTCAGTGTGAATATTCAACAACTATTAACACAACGTGTTTCCCAAGCAATGATTATGGCCGGTGCTGATAAAAACTGTGACGCTTTAATCAAGCAATCCGCTAAAGTTCAATTTGGTGATTATCAAGCAAATGGTATCATGTCTACCGCTAAAAAATTGGGAATGCCACCACGCGCATTAGCTGAAAAAGTTTTACAACATCTTGATATTGATGATATTGCCGATAAAGTGGAAATCGCTGGGCCGGGTTTTATTAATATCTTCTTAAAAAATAGTTGGATTGCTGAACAAAACGAAGTCGCGCTAAGTAGTGATAAACTCAATATTACTTTACCCGCCAAACCTCAAACTATTGTGGTTGATTACTCGGCACCCAATGTTGCTAAAGAGATGCACGTCGGTCATCTACGCTCAACCATTATTGGTGATGCCAGTGTACGAGTATTAAGCTTTCTTGGTCATAATGTTATCCGTGCCAACCATGTTGGAGATTGGGGAACCCAATTTGGGATGTTAATTGCCTATCTTGAAAAAATGGAAAATGAACATGCCAACGACATGGAGCTTTCAGATTTAGAATCGTTCTATCGCGCAGCTAAAAAACATTACGATGAAGACGAAGCCTTTGCCGAAAAAGCCCGTAATTATGTAGTAAAACTTCAAGGTGGTGACAAATATTGCCGTGAAATGTGGCGAAAATTGGTTGATATCACCATGACGCAAAATATTGCCACATATAAACGCCTTAATGTCACATTATCGATTGAAGATACAATGGGCGAAAGCATCTATAACAGCATGCTACCAGGCATTGTTGCCGATCTAAAACAGAAAAAATTAGCGGTTGAAAGTGACGGTGCAATCGTTGTATTTTTAGATGAATATAAAAATAAAGAAGGCGAACCCATGGGCGTTATCATCCAAAAACGTGATGGTGGCTATCTTTATGCAACAACCGACATTGCCTGTGTTAAATATCGTTATGAAACACTTCATGCTGAACGTATTTTATATTATACCGATTCACGTCAACATCAACATTTAGAACAAGTTTGGGATATCGTGCATAAAGCGAAATATGTACCAGAATCCTTAAAACTTGAGCATCACATGTTTGGTATGATGTTAGGTAAAGATGGCAAGCCGTTTAAGACGCGTTCTGGTGACACTGTTAAATTAAATGATCTACTTGATGAAGCGACAGAACGAGCGACTACTTTAATTCGAAATAAAAATCCAGACTTAACCGATACTGAGCTTGCCCAAGTGGTTGACGCTGTAGCAATAGGTGCGGTCAAATATGCTGATCTTTCCAAAAATCGTACCACCGATTATGTGTTTGATTGGGATAATATGTTGTCATTTGAGGGAAATACGGCCCCTTATTTACAATATGCTTATACGCGCGTGCTTTCTGTATTTAGAAAATCAAATATCAGCGAAGACAGCTTAAGCGGCACTATTAATTTAGGTACGGATAAAGAGCGAGCATTAGCGATTCGATTAATACAATTTGATGAAACTGTATCAAACGTTGCCGCAGAAGGCACACCACATGTACTTTGCGCCTATTTATACGATATCGCTACCCTATTTTCTAGTTTCTATGAAAATTGCCCTATTTTAACGGCGGAAAACGAAAACTTGAAACAAAGCCGCTTAAAATTGGCTTCGTTAACCGCTAAAACCCTTAAAATCGGTCTTGATATGTTAGGAATCAAAACTGTCGAAAAAATGTAACATTAGCATACCACCGATAAAATTCATCATCGGTGGTTTTTTCATTAAAACACATAAATTCTTTTAAAATTTTTACACGCTGATATATTAAAGAACGCTAAAAATCCAATTCATCCATATACTCTTTAGTGTTAAACAAAGCAATACTACACTTTTTGAGATTGACAATAAATCGCATAATGCTTTTGTTGGTCTCGATTTTTGGACAATAGATTATTGATATAAAATAGGTAGTTATTGATTAAAAATCCTGTAATACTAAAATTAAATTTTATATAAAAGCTTGAATTTGGGATAAAAATCTAAAAAATAATACTTTAACCATTTCATTTATTTACATATTTTTATAAGAACGGCACTTGATATTAAAAATAGTTTAGTTAGAATTCTTTCAAATTATTTAAGCAACCAAGAGTAGTTGACCATGACAAAATATAAATCAACAGTCCTAAACAACATTGTTGATTTATTGTTAATCCTCCATCTTAGGGGGATTTTTTTTATCTATTATTTTATCTAATTTAGCTCAATTGAATCGTAGAGGCACATTATGACCGATAATAAAAAGATGTTATTAACCAGTCGAGATCAAAGTTTAAAAGCATATTTAATGAATAAAATTAAACAAAATGGCGGTTGGGTTAATTCACATATGCATGCCGATCGTGCTTTTACGATCACTGTTGACAGTTTTGATGTTTATCAAAAGCAGACTTTAATTGAAAAATGGGATACGTTAGATAAAGTCAAAGCATCGATGAGTGAAGACGATTATTACCGCCATTTCAGCATGGCGGTTGAGCGAATGATCGAACAAGGGGTCAGTGCCATGGGATCATTTGTCGATATCGATCCAATTGCAGAAGAGCGAGCAATCAAAGGTGCACTAAGAGCCCGTGAAACTTATAAAAATGACATTATCATAAAATTAGTCAATCAAACCCTTAAAGGTGTTATTGATAAAGAAGCACGTTATTGGTTTGATAAAGGTGCAGATTTAGTTGATATCATTGGTGGATTACCACGTCGTGATGAACGTGATCATGGTGAAGGAATGGGGCTAAAACATCTTGATGTATTGATGCAAACAGGAAAATCATTAGGCAAAATGGTCCATGTTCATGTTGATCAATTTAACTCCTCAGACGAGATTGAAACCGAACAACTCACCGATAAAACTTTGGAACATGGCATGCACGGACGCGTAGTAGCAATTCATAGTATTTCAATTACTGCGCATAGTTTGGAATATCGTCAAAAACTCTATAAAAAAATGAAAGAAGCGAAAATGATGGTCATCGCTTGCCCATTCGCATGGATCGATAGCCCTCGCCGTGAAGAACAAGGTCCTACTCGTAATTCTCTTACTCCTGTTGATGAACTTGCCGCTGCAGGTATTCCTGTTGCGATTGGTACCGATAATGTCAGTGATTATATGTTACCATTTTCAACAGGCAACATGTGGGAAGAGCTTAAACTACTCGTTACAGGATGCCGGTATACCGATTTAGACAATGTGGTAAATGTCGCTACCAAAAACGGACGAATGGTATTAGGACTTGAATAATAATTGAATGAAACACAATAAAATTTGACCAATAAAAAATCCCACAGTTTTTAATCTATTGTGGGATTTTATTTTTTCAGTTTGGTATTTAACAACTTATTAAAGTATAAAATTATAATCTTTTTATATCTTGTGCAATATGAGATATTTCATTCATAATTTGCGTTTCAAGCTCATTTTTTGCCTCTTGCGTTAATTGGTATTGTTGTAAATAATTGCCATCTTGATGATCAAATTCGTAACTTGGTTTATCTCCCGTATAGGAATAGTTAACCTGCATTGAGTTTTTTTCAACTCGAAACGTTTTATCATAGCTTATTAGCCCTGTCACGTTTAGGTAAGCAGTCACGGTTATTTTATTCATCAATGTTTCTATTTTTAGGTTATAATCCTTTTCGCCATTCTTTTTAGTTTCATTTTTAACCGATCCACCCTGATCAGAGTAGTTTTCATCAAATCGGAGTCTGACATTAACTTGACTAGCATTGCTATCATCAGTAGTGGTCACAATTCCTTGATCGCGGATTGCATCCATTATTCGACTTTGCATACCACCATTAACGTTAAAATAGACTGTTATACGACCTTTTTCGGCATAAACTTCAGCCTTTTTACTTGCATCTCGATAAGAGCCATTGGGATAGGTATTAGAAGCTTTTTGGTACTGATATGCCGCATTACGATAATCAGCTCGCGAACTTGCTTTTTTAGCGATTTGTTCACCTTCAGCATAAGAGGAAATCGCAATTTGAGTTTTGAAGATTTTAATGTAATAATTCGCTAGTTTTTCACTATCTTTATAGTGTCCGATTGGACTATAAACTTCAGCGGCTTTGTTAAAGGCAGCCGCTGCTTGATGATAATCTTTTTTACGAGCAGCTTGCTGCCCTATTTTATAGTACTCTTGAGCAACTAATTGCAAATAACGATTATTTGCTTTTTTATATGAAGCATTAATATCTTTATAGTCATAAATATCTAAACCTTGTTTATATAGCTCGGCTTTCTTTTTATAACTTTCACTATCCTTAGCTACAATTGAGTTTGCTTGGTCATAATAAACTTTGGCAATATCTTGTTTCAATTTTGAACTGGTATACTTATCTAAAAAAAAGCTCAACTCTGGACTATAAAATTGATTACTTAAGCGATCATGCATTTCCATTAATTTATTATAAGTGGAAATTTTGTCTTCGTAATCGTTAGCCGCGCTATCAGCTAAGTCTGCTTCATATTTAACCATCACGCGATTAACCAAATTGCGCAAATGCTCAGCATCTTCTTGCTTGAATTTAGCTATACCTTTTTGTTCAATATTGAGTGCTAATATATTAATACTTTGAAGATAGTATCCTTCATTATATGCTTCTTCATAAGTGCGTGTATGGCTACAACTCGCTAACCAAAACATTAACAAAACAACAATTAAATTCCTCATAATTTTTACTTCCATTTGTTAAACCTATCTTTAATCATTGAAAATAATTTACATTATTCTAATTAGTTACATAAAAAATTATATAGTTAAAACTAAAAAAAATATCCATTTATTTTGAATTTAAAATCCCTGCCTCAATTCATATTTGTAGGGATTTAATTGTTACTCGTTGCGATAGCGCCTGATCTATTATTTTATTAGCTAAATCCGATCTCATTTCTAATGTTTCTTTAGTTTCATTACATAACTTTGGCTGTCGGTACCGGTAATTGATTTACCATATTCATAATATTATTTAGCAATGGTTTGTTCTAACTGCTCAATAGTGTATTTATCATCAAAGGAAGTTACTGTTTGACTAAAGAAACAATCGTTTAACATGATTCTGAGCAAGCTTTGATAGATATCAATGCAAGTCTGATAATCTGTGGTTGCGGTATTAGCTAATACTTGTTTCATAATGTGCTGTAATATTACTAACTGAAGAATGTAGTTTTTTTTAGCACTATCTTTATCAAATTTACGTTCACCTTTCTCTTCAATACCGGTGGCTAATGAACTAATACTTTCTAAATATTTTCCTTCTTTATATGCATCGTCACCAGTACGAGTATAACAGGCTGTTAAAAGAAAAATTAAAAAATTGCTATAGTTAACCGCATCATATTTCCTTTCAAAAATTTTAGTTAAATTATCAGTCCATTGCAGATGACAATCGTTTGTTTTTTTATCACTAATTAACTCAGTATTAATCAGCGTAACAAAGTTTATAAAAAATTTTTGGCGATTTATTAACTTTTTTTGCTATAGTCATGAGCAAAAATCTAAATTAAATTTAATTTTGAAAAGATGAGATAGCGTTGTTGAAAGTATCCTCCCAATAATATCGAATTCATTAGGAGGACAGATTCTATTTACGAGTCGGCTTTTTTGCTGTCGCTTGGCGCGATGATCGAGATAAGTTATTCAGTTTGACTCGCTTAGGCCGAACATTAGACTTACCCGAAGTAGAATTTACAGTAAAACTTTTAATTTCGGCAGGTAAACCAACAATTTCCCGTAAATAATTGACTGAATCAAGGCTTAACTCCATCCATGTACCACGTGATAAACCTTTAGGTAGCGTGATGTTACCATAACGAATACGCAACAATCGACTTACTTGTACATCTATGGCTTCCCACATTCTACGAACTTCTCGATTACGGCCTTCGGTAATAACCACATTGAACCATTGATTAAGACCATCACCACCTTGCGCTTTGATCGATTTAAATGATGCAGGACCATCTTCAAGTTGTATACCTTTGCGTAGTTGACTAATTTGTTGATCGGTCACATTACCAAAAACCCGAACCGCATATTCTCGCTCAATTTCATGTCTGGGATGCATTAATCGATTGGCAAGTTCACCATCTGTAGTAAATAGTAGCAATCCCGAAGTATTAATATCAAGCCGACCGATATTCACCCATCTAGCATTTTTCAAACGAGGCAAACGTTCAAACACGGTTGCTCGACCTTGAGGATCGTTACGGGAACAAATCTCACCTTCTGGTTTATAGTAGGCAAGTACACGACAGATTTCTTTTTCTTTACTCCGAAGTTGTACTAGATGACCGTTAATACGAATTTTAGGATTAGTATTAATATCAACGCGATCACCTAATGTTGCAATTTTACCATCAACACTAATTTGACCTGCGGCGATCATTGCTTCAATTTCACGGCGAGAACCATTACCTAAGTTGGCTAAGACTTTCTGTAATTTTTCGCTGTTATCGTGTACAGACGGTGCCCGCTTTGTCGAAAATGATTTTTGCAGCATTACCGGTTTGTCTGTTGATTTATTGCTTTTTATTTTTCTTGTATCTGCTGTATTTTCATATTTTGAAACTGCTGTTGTGCTATGTTTCATATTGTCCTCACTGTTACCTTCTCAGGTATCATTTATCTATTCAAAACATTATCAATATTAAAATAACGTATAAAAAAACGGCTATTCAAATGGTGTAGTATCACCACTACCTTGACGAATAATATCAGGGTAGTCATGGGTCAAGTCTATAACGGTTGTTGGTTGTTCGCTAATATAGCCGCCATGTACAATTGCATCAAGTTGATGGCCAATTTTATCTTCTATCTCATCGGGATCGGATTGGGCCTGAGTATCATTGGGTAAAATTAATGTAGTTGTCATCAAAGGTTGACCTAATAATTCCAATAAAGTCAGATCTATTTTGTTATCAGGAATACGTAATCCAATCGTTTTACGTTTTTCATTCATTAATCGTCGTGGAACTTCTTTACTCGCGGACAAAATAAAAACATACCGACCTGGTGTATTATTTTTTAAGAGCCGAAAAGTGGTATTATCCACAAAAGCGTAGGATGAAAGTTCTGAAAGATCACGGCACATTAACGTAAAATTGTGATGTTTATCCAACTGACGGATTTGACAAATACGATCTACGCCATATTTATTATCTAACAAACAACCAAGTGAATAGCCAGAATCAGTCGGAAAAGCTATTACGCCACCATCATTCAATATTTTTACCACTTGCTCTAATAATCGAGTTTGTGGATTATCAGGATGAATATAAAAAGTTTGGCTCATAATGTTGTTCAATCCAATTTTATATTTAACATATCATTTTAGTTTAAATGATCACAATCAATAATTTTCAACAATATCAATCTGACGTATCTTAATATCAATCTTCATTTATAACACCCAATTATGCCAGATTGGTGTAACACTGCTTGGTAGTGGTGCTGTTTTACCTAAATCAAGATAATTAACCAAATCATGAAAATCCGATCCTTGTGATGCCAGTAATCCAAATTCATTTGCGAGTTTAGCTAATAATTGTAGATCAGTTGGTGTTTGTCGACTTTGCGAAACTTCCATTGCATCACCGCCAAATTGTTTAAAATCACTAAGCAAAAGTTTTAACTTAGTTAACGTTAAATCATAACGACTGGGATGTGCAAGTACTGCTTGCCCTCCCGCATTATGTATCGCATTTACCGCGTGATCAATCGTGCAACATTGCGAAGGTACGTAAGCATAACCACTTTTGCCTAAATATTTTTTGAAGGCTCGATTCACATCTTTTACATACCCTTTAGCCACTAAAAAACGAGCAAAATGAGCACGTGAGACAATATCACCTTTAGCATATTCTTGAGCTTGTTCATAAGCATTTTCAATACTTACTTTTGCTAATTTATTACTAATAGCCTTTGCTCTATCTATGCGACCTTGCTCTTGCCGTAATAACAAAGCAGTTAATTGGGGATCTTCAATATCAATATTTAAGCCAACAATGTGTATTTCATTATTTTTCCAGGCTGTTGATATTTCAACGCCACGAATTAATTTTATAGGTAATTTGTCTTTTTCAATAGTGTATATGGCTTCTGGCAATCCTTTTACTGTATCATGATCGGTAATTGCTAACATTTGAAGTTGATTTTCAACGGCCCTTTTGACTAAATCTGTTGGCTTTAAAATTCCATCCGATGCAGTAGTGTGCGAATGTAAATCAACGATCATTTTTTTCTCGATAATTATTTTTAAACGTGTAATATACCACACAATTTGTATGACCACTAAAAGGTATATTATGAAAGATCAAATTATGCTTGCTCAGCAAGATACATTAGCTATTATTGAGGAACTTTTAGATGATGGTAGCGATCCTCATGCACTTTATTTGATTGAACATCATATTTCATCACAAAATTTTGATAATTTAGAAAAGGTTGCAGTAGAAGCTTACAAATTAGGCTATGAAGCAACCGATCCCGATGAAGATGTAGATGATGCGGGTAATTTAGTTATTGGCTTTGATATTATTGCAGAAAGCCCTCTTAATGCCGAACTTATCAACGCACAAATTGCTGAAATAATCACGCTGGCCAATCAATTTAACGTCAATTACGACGGATGGGGTACTTATTATGAAGATGGTAGTGATGATGATTTTATTGAAGACGAATCTGCTGAGACCCTCCACTAATCATAAAAAATAATAAACGGCATTCTTATCCGCATATTTAACGGATAAGAATATTTATTGCTTAACGTATTATAATTCTTCGATACGACTCTTTCTTTTCTGATTTGGCGAAACACTACGCACCAAAATTTTGTCGTGATGATTCAGCGAAACTGGACCTTGATAACGCTGCCACTGCTGCCCTTTATCAATTGAATATTCAATACTTAAACCAGGGAAAACAATATTTGCTATCAATTTACCATTTTCAATTTTTGCTCCAGGGACAGGTAGACGATAATCAACTAAAGCCGCATCCAATTTAGCTAATTCTCGTTGCCCTAATAAATTGGCAAATTGGTTCCAATCATTAAAAAGTTTTTGCTGATCAACATAATGAGTTTCACCTATTTTGAATTGGCGATCTTTTTGATAATTTGTTTCCCAATCGGCTTTATGCCATGCGCGTTCGGCAACACTGAGTAATCGAGGATAGGCCATATAAGCCATTTTCTCATCTGTGCGAATATTTTCAGTCCAGATTTGTGCTGATAAACCATATGCACCTGGCCAATCCATTGTACCCTTAGCTGCAAAGGCATCACCGTTACGATCAAAAGAAGTTTCAGCATTTTGTGGCAAGTTATCTGGCGCAAAACTGAAGATTTTGCGTTCGTCATTAAACCGAGCAGCCCAATAATACCCGCTTTCTTTTGGATTAACTTCGTAAGGCATATCTAAATAGACATAATCAGGATTAGACACAATAACTTTATAGCCCTTATTGGCAAATTCATTCACTGAATCATACCCGCCCCAATACAAGTTATCCCAGAAATTGACAATCACTTCATCGGTGGCAAAAGCGTTGGCATCAGTAGCAAATTTTACACCATCTTGCCAAACTTGCATGCGATTAATCCCATTGTCTTTAATGATTTTACTTACTTCGACGGCAAAATAACTTGGTAAATGTTCAAAATTCTCAACTATACCAGTATTGACAAAGGTTTGGCAGGCTTGTGATTTTGCCCATGGATGATCTTCAACACTTTGATCGATTAAACCTTTACCAGCCTCTTTTTGAGCGGCATGGATATCTTGGTAGCCATTACCGAAATGAATGTTTTTTGCTTCATCACCACCAAAATGCCAAGTTGTAATGGGCTGGTTAGCTTCAACATGCATTTTAGCGATTTCACTAATAACTTTATTAACAAATTTTTTCGAAGACTCCAAACATGGATTGAGATAACTTTGTCGATTATAAAATTGTACCGTTGTTGTATTGGATGTATCGCTTGGATCAACCAATCGATATTCATTAGCTTGTTGTTCTTGTCCTTGTTCCATTAGGCGTTGATATCTCACTTCCATCGACCTAATAGCGGCTCTAGCATGAGCAGGCATATCGATTTCTGGGATGACTTCAATAAAACGAGCATTGGCGTATTTTACGATCTCAATATAATCATCTCGAGTAAAGTATCCACTGCCGCTATTATTGCTATTTGGACCCGATCCGAGTTGTGGTAATAAGCATTTTTTCTCACTCAAATCATGACAACGTTTACTACCAAAATTGGTCAGTTCAGGTAAACCTGGAATTTCAATTCGCCACCCCTCATCATCACTCAAATGGAAATGAAATTTATTCATTTTATATTTTGACATCGTATCAAGTAACTGTAATACCGCTTCTTTACTTTTGAAATTTCGACCGGTATCTAACATCATTCCACGATATTCGAATCGCGGGGCATCCTCAGCTGAAAGTACAGGAATAATTTGAGGATTATTGGCATGTAATACAGATAATATCGATTCTACACCATAAAAAATGCCACTTTGATCAAAAGCTAAAATGGTTGCCCCTTCAGGAGTGATATCTAACTTATAACTCCCTTTTACCCCTTTCTCAAATGCACTTTTATCAATTGAGGCTTTAATGTTAAAGCCTTTACCGCTAACAGGGATATTCAATACTTTAAAATGTTCATTTAATACCGATTCGCTCTCTTTTGCTAAGCCATTAAGGACTAAATTAACACCATTTTCATTGAGGGTGACCATTTCCTTACCAACAGTAAGTTTCGATGGTGTCGGCAAAATCTGTCCTCTTAACAACTCGGCATTAATAAGTTGTATATCATTGTTATGATGATAACGATGTTCAGGCGTCATTAAAATATTATGATCATTGGGGGATATTTTCCATTGTTCGCCTAAAGGTTCAACAAATGCCGATAGATTATCAGAATCAGTATCCGTATTAACAATCACTTTAGGTTCAGCATTTGACGAGGTAACATACCATCTAGGCATCACATCACTTTCACTAATTTGCCAATATTCACCAATGATGGGGATGTTCACAATAGCTTTCTCGGGAATACCTTTGAATTTGTTAGTCGGTTCAAGCTTGTGCAAATCACCTGTCACATGGGTGATTTTAAATTGATCATTATTGACGGCTAAAATCATCCGAATATTATGAAAATAGATTGCCCAATCTTTGTCAGTTATCGCAGGCCCCGTGTTTTTAAGTGTTAACGTCACTTTGTTACAAGATGCCCAATCTGCTCCCAATGCAGCACAATCTATACCATGATTTACAGCATTATTATCAACTATATGATAATTTAGGCGTAATTGTGAACTCATGGTATCCACAATTTTTTGTGAAGCATTCACTGATTGTGCAGTGCCCATACTGAATAATGATGCTATCGATGTAGCAATAATAGCTGATTTAAATTTTATCATGACAATTACCTATTTTTGTTTAGCATTGAAAATGGTGAAAGGGACAGTAACAATAAATTTGATATCGTGTTCATCTTGGAAGATATTGCCATATCCGCCCTCCCAGCTTGGGATATTGGTGTGATTGTTGTATTTGGTATAATGAAGTTGTAAAGACGTATCTTTTATCCAACCATTTTGTACGGTATAACCTAAATCAAAATTATAAGCTGACTCAATTAAACGTTTCTTTTGGTTAAACTGTTTGTTTGTGCTCGGTTTTGCATCCCAACCATAAGCATAAGACGTACCTGCTTTCCAACCGGTTAAGTAATTTGATAGATCGCCTAAATCATAAGTGACTTCAGTAAATATCGCCTTCTCACCATTGGCATTAAAGTCAGAACGTGAATTCCACCACACATCTAATCGACCATTTGAAGAAGCATAATCCGGCGTCATGCGCTGTAGAAAGTAGCCCTGTTCGCCTTCAGCTTTAACAACCACACCTTCAAGTCGTAGACCAACCGGTCCCATTTGATAACCTAAAGTAGCTGCTTGCAACCACGCCAAACCATCATAAACATTTTTTCCTTTATGAGACTGATCTTTAGCCCCATAAAATTGATAACTCATGGTAAGTGAATTATTGAAAATATCGGTTTTATATGAGGCTTTACCAAAAAATTGGTTCATATAATTTTGCGCTTGACCAAAGGCGGTTTCTAACACTAAATCATTTTTAAAGTCATATTTCAAACCAGCAGAATGGAGGTAATCAATTTTTTTTCCTTTGCCCCATTGTTTAAATTCATAAAGTCGTTTATACCATGGTGCTTTGTATTTATCTGCCCACATATAAGACATGGATAAAGAGCCGGCATCATCGAAATCAAGCAAACTACCAAATTCCACACCTCGATAAGTACCGGGTAATAAACTCCAGTGTGGCGCCAGTAATGTTTGACCTGAAGGTTGAATATACCCTGCTCTAAGCCAAAATTTGTCGTCGAGTTTAAAATTTACTAGCGCTTTATAAAAACTCAGCCCACTGACATCTTTCTTCCAATCCTCATCCCATCGAGTATTGGCACCACTAAAACCGATTTCATTAGGGTGTCCATTGCCACCGTTACTGACTTCCCAAGCACCATAACCACCTAACTCAATTGCAAAGCGATCAGCCATATAACCCGATTTGAAATCTAAATTTGTGTTAAATGATGAGTGCCTGAGGTTTTTTTCATATTTATGTTCTTCAATATTTTTTCTTTCTCGATCACGATTCCAGAAAAATACATTTCCCGTGAGCGATGAATCATCAACAAAATTATTTTCATAAACGGCATATACAGGATTAATACTATAAAAAAAAGAGAAGAATAAAATATATTTTGTTAGAAAATGAAAACGGGATGGTACAACAGCAAGCGTATTTAGATTCATGTTTGTTTCCCTAAAATTATTTTATTTATACAACAAGTCACAGCCTCACTTTAAAAATTTTTTGCAAAGTTAAATCACTAACTTATTTTCATGTAAATGACAATTAACGCCTATTTTGGCAAGCAATTTACATCAGATAACAGATAAATAAGTATTTTTATAATGCATAAACATATTTTAGTTCGCAAATTAAATGATCTTAAATCGTGATCAAAATCACCAAAAAATAGAAATTACTGCTATTTTTATTAAATAAAAGCCGACTTTTTTCAGATAAAAAAATAATTATTTAAGCGATCTTTAAAAAATAAACAGTAGTGTGATAGGTAAAGTAATAAATTGAATATACTGAATTATTATCAATATGAGCAATATTTAGAAAGTATCGAACAAAAAAAAGAGAAACGATTCACATTTCTCTTTTTTTCAATTTGCCGTTAATAACAGACTTTATTAGTATTAGTTTTCCGTATCGATTTCGTCAAAACTTTTTACTAACTCATCAATTGCTTTCATCTGTTTTAAGAATGGTTCTAATTTTGCTAATGGTAACGCTGATGGACCATCACATTTTGCATGACTAGGATCTGGATGAGATTCTAAAAATAACCCAGCAATACCTACAGCCATACCTGAACGAGCAAGCTCAGTCACTTGCCCCCGTCGACCGCCAGACGCTGCGCCCATTGGATCTCGACATTGTAAAGCATGGGTGACATCAAAAATAACAGGTGAACCATGACTGGCTTTTTTCATAATATTAAAACCCAGCATATCAACGACTAAATTATCATAACCAAAACAGCTACCACGATCACAAAGAATAATTTGATCGTTACCGGCTTCTTCAAACTTTTCGACAATATTCCCCATTTGACCTGGGCTTACAAATTGTGGTTTTTTAACATTAATCACCGCACCAGTTTTAGCCATTGCAACAACCAGATCTGTTTGCCTTGCTAAAAATGCAGGCAATTGAATTACATCAACTACATCTGCAACTGGCTGGCATTGCGCTTCAGTATGCACATCGGTAATCACTTTTATACCAAATTGCTTTTTTAGTTCTTCAAAAATTTTCAAGCCTTCTTCCAAACCTGGTCCACGATAAGAGTGTACTGAAGAACGATTTGCCTTATCAAAAGAGGCTTTGAAAATATAAGGGATATTCAATTTATTTGTCACGGTAACATAATGTTCACAAATTTTCATGGCTAAATCACGTGATTCAAGAACATTCATACCACCAAATAACACAAATGGTAAATCATTAGCGACAGTAATATCGCCAACTTTAACTCTTTTTTGTTGCTTCATAAAATATTCCTAGTTAAGGTTTAAACCATCGACCAAGCGTAACCCTATCGTTACCACTATAGTCAGCGACGGTTTCGACTAATTGAAATCCATGTTGTTTGAAAATTGTTTGAACGGCCAAACCTTGTTTCCAGCCGTGTTCAATTAGCAACCAACCATATTGATGAAGGTGTTTAGTTGCACCCTGTACAATTAATTTAATATCTGCCAGCCCCTCGTCTTCCGAAACCAGTGCTGTTCTTGGTTCATATCGCACATCACCATGCGATAGATGTATATCGGTTGGTTCGATGTATGGCGGATTACTGGTAATCATTGAAAATTTACGATTCTTAATCGGCTTATACCAATCACCTTGTAAAAAATAAACGTTATTAACCCCAATTTGATTAGCATTTTCTTGAGCTAAAATTAATGCATCTTTATTTTTTTCTACTGCGGTAAATAAACAATCTGGGCGCTCTGTTGCCATTGCAATAGCAATAGCACCTGTCCCTGTCCCCAAGTCTAGGACTTCGCAAGGTATTTTAGATAAATATTCCAAACCTAATTCAACTAATTTTTCAGTGTCGGGTCTTGGAATCAATGTGGCATTTGAAACATGAAACTTTAAAGACCAAAATTCCTTTTCACCCGTGATATAGGCAATCGGTTCACCAGCTTGACGTCTTTTAAGATATCCATCTAAGGCAATTAGCTCATCATCATTAAGTAATGTTTCACTAAAAGCCATCAAAAATGTGCGTGTTTTATGCGTAACAAAGCTCAATAAAATTTCAGCATCACGTTTAGGGCTCTCACTTTCAGTGAGCGTTTGTGATGCTGATTTTAGCCATTCTAAATAAGTCATTCATCCTGTTCCGATAATGCCGCAAGTTGATCTGCTTGATACTCTTGAACGATTGGATCAATTAACATTTCTAATTTACCTTCCATCACTTCATCTAGGCGATAAATAGTCAGGTTAATACGGTGATCAGTAACTCGACCCTGTGGGTAATTGTACGTTCTAATTCTATCTGAACGATCACCAGAACCTAATAAATTACGTCTGGTTGAAGCTTCTTCTTGTTGTCGTTTTCGCGTTTCTGCATCTTGAATACGTGCAGCTAATACAGACATCGCCTTAGCTTTATTTTTATGTTGTGAACGCTCATCTTGACACTCAACGACAATACCGGTTGGAATATGGGTAATACGAATAGCTGAATCAGTGGTATTAACGTGCTGACCACCCGCCCCTGAGGAACGATAAGTATCAATTTTTAAGTCTGCTGGGTTAATTTCTGGCATTTCCGCTTCGGGAATTTCAGGTAATACTGCAACTGTACACGCTGAAGTATGAATTCGACCTTGCGATTCGGTTTCTGGTACACGTTGAACACGATGGCCACCTGATTCAAATTTCAAGTTACCGTATACACCATCACCACTAACCAGCATAATCACTTCTTTATAACCGCCATGTTCACCATCATTTGAGCTCATGATTTCAACTCGCCAATTTTTTGATTCAGCATAGCGAGTATACATTCTTGCCAAATCCCCAGCAAAAATGGCCGCTTCATCACCTCCAGTCCCTGCTCTAACTTCAACAAAGCAGTTGTAATCATCATTAGGGTCTTTAGGTAATAATAGAACTTGTAATTGTCTTTCTTGTTCTTCAACTTGACCTAATGCTTCATCGAGTTCTTCTTGAGCCATTTCACTCATTTCAGGATCTGACAACATCATTTTAGCGGTTTCAATGTTTTCTTGTGTTTGCTTCCAACTCGTAAAACATTTAACCACGCCAGATAATTGAGAGTATTCTTTAGAAAGCGTACGAAAACGATTTTGATCGGCAATAACCGAAGCATCAGATAATAATGCTTGAACTTCTTCATAGCGCTCTTGCAGGGTTTCTAACTTGCTGATAATAGAAGATTTCATAAAAAGTATAATTTTAACGATAAATAATTAAATTTGCTGGGCATTATATACTTTATTGTATGCAAAATACAGTTTCAGCTTGTTGTCTGCTTAGTTAAATAACCTTGATAAAAATCGGCAAAAATTAATCCATAAAAAATCAATCTACTAAAAATGTTGCGCATGTCACATAAATCGCTTTTTCAAGTTTTAAAAAATTGAATCACCTCATAACATATAAATGTAAACGTTATCATTTATTTTGAAAATATAAAAAATAACAACATATAAATCATATAATAATTAAATGTTATCGTATACATAAACTAATTTTAAACTATTTAAGGAGTCGCAATCATGAAAAAATTTTTTGTATTAAGTTTATTGGGATTAAGTTCTATTGCCAATGCTGCAATTCAATGGGATACACAACAAGGGCAATTAAAATTATATGGTGATGTTGAATTCAATACCGATGCAGCAAGCAGCAAACAACAACTAAGTTCATTAAAACAAACCGCTGATAAAAAAAATCAACCTGCCGACAAAGATCGCTGGGATATCAATGGGCGAATTTTGATTGGTTTAGATGGTTATCGAGAAATCAACCATTCTAATTATGCTGGTTTTACAGTACAACCTCTTGCTGATTTAAGTGGTGATATGAACCTTGATGATGCAGCTTTTTACTTTGGGCAAAAAAAGGAGTGGAATATTAAAATTGGTCGTTACGAAGCTTATGACATGTTTCCACTGGGTCAAGATACGTTTATCGAATATTCAGGCAATACCGCCAATGATCTTTATGAAGACGGTTTTGGATATATTTATATGATGAAAGAAGGTCGAGGTAGGAGCAAAAATGGCGGGAGTATTCAATTAAATAAACCCTTTTTAACTAATTTTAATTTCGAATTAAATGGATTAATTAACAATGGTGAGAAGATGTTTAATAAGTCGACTTATCATGGCTATAACATCGACAAAAAGAAAAATGTTGCGTATGTTCGCCCTGTTTTATCTTGGAAAAATGATAGTATATCAACAGCAATTGCAGCCGAAACCAATGTTGTTAAAAATGCTTATGGTTACTATGACAATGATGAAAAATTTCGAGATCAATCTAAACGAACAGGCTATGGCGCAACATTCTCATGGAATAGCGAAGGTGACTGGAACGCATCGAATAAAGGACTTAAAATCAATACTAGCTTTGCATATATGAATGCCAAAGATGAAAAAGATATGACTATAGGTACCAATCTAGTTTGGGAACAAATTGGATTTGGGTACATTTTTGCCAATAATGATATTAAAAAATTTAACCTAGAAAATCGTATCAAAGACGGTCATATCAATAATAAAGGAAAATATAAAATCCATACAGTTAATGCTTCTTACTTAATTAATAACGTATTATATATGGACAATTTTAATATTTATTTAGGTACCTATTATTCACTATTGGATAGAAGTAAATCTCATGGTGATAATACCGATGATCGCTATGGTGCACGTGTAAGGTTTAAATATTTCTATTAATTAGTAATAAAAGCCAGTTTAGTTATTTAATTTGCTGGCTTATATTTATTAGTTTGCAAGTTTTTTTATCAAGGGTATAGTTACCTACAATTACTTAGTGATTTCAACACCAATTTTTTATTGTTAATGGTAAAAACGATGAAACAAACAATATGGAAACTCGAAAACCCAATTAAACACTTTGATTGGGGTAGTATGGATCAGATAACAAAAATTTTGGGGATCAGTAATCCCAGTCAAAAACCAATGGCGGAAATTTGGATGGGAGCGCATCCAATCGGCTGTTCAACAGCCATTGAAATTGACAATCACAAAGTCAAACTTGATAAATTGATCAATGATAACCCGCAAGCTATTTTAGGTGAAGATACATACAAAAAATTTGCTGGTTTACCTTATCTTTTTAAAATACTTTCCGCGAATAAAGCCTTATCAATACAGGTTCATCCAACAAAAACCGCGGCTAAATGTGGTTTTGAAAAAGAAAATCAATTAGGCATTGCCCTTAATGATCCAAAGCGAAATTATAAAGATCCTAATCATAAACCAGAATTAATTTACGCCTTAACCCCCTTTAAAGCGATGCGATCATTTCGACCTATCGATGAAATACTTATGCTGTTTGCAAAAATTAACGTTTCGATACTTGAAAATGAAATCGTAAAATTGAAAAATAATCGTTCACCTCAGCAATTGAAACTGTTCTTTACAGCATTATTGAATCTTTCGGAAAAAGAAAAATTACAATTAATTAATCAATTACTAAATAGCATAAACGATATAGAAATTGAGCCTTTTTCAACAATCAAGATGCTTGCTCAAGAATATCCAAATGATATCGGTATATTTATGCCATTAATTTTAAATGTTATTGAACTACAACCCGGGCAAGCTATGTTTTTAGATGCGCAAACGCCTCATGCTTATATCAAAGGAACAGGACTTGAAGTAATGGCAAACTCAGATAATGTACTTAGAGCAGGCTTAACGCACAAACACATTGATATACAGCAGTTAGTAAACAATACAAGTTTTGATAGCTTAAGTTTAAATAATTTACTAATAAAACCAATAATCAAAGCTAATAGAACCTCTTTTCCGGTTCCAGTTGACGATTTTAATTTCGAAATTATATACAGTAATGATCAACAACAAGAACAAAAGGTAACTAGCGCACAAATAGTATTATGCCTTGAAGGAAAGATTTGCTTGACCACAGAATTTGAATCAGTAGTCCTTAGCAAAGGTGAATCAGCTTTTATTGCTTATCAAGCTAAAGCGTATTGTTATACAGGAGAAGGGATTTTAGCTAAGGCTTCTAATTAAAATAAAAATCTAGCCTGATTGTGGATGATTAACTATCTTTTTCCACCGCTGATTTAGTGGTACGCATGTCTTTATCACTGTTTTAATATGCCACTGAGGCATCGAGTACTACCGTACCGCCACTTATCGATACCGGTGTCACCTTAAAGTCGGCTTTGTTTTCAATATCACTAAAACTGATTGTGCCGGTATCTAACCGGTTTTTGGATTTATCCGCAGTGGAGGCTAGGTGGTTTTATACCGTCGGTTACATGCCACAAGGCACAAAATCCAACCCCAGATTACAACTGACGATTAAGGATAGATGGCTGGAGCAATTTGGTTTTTATACTGGACAACCTGTGATCATTAAAATCGAGCAGGGTAAGTTAATTATTGAACTTGCGATGCAGATCTAAAAAGAGATAAGAAGAGCCCCGATATAGGAACGGGGGATTAAATTAAATACCTAATTCATTTAATTCTTTTTTTATCCACAAATTATGATCTGATATAATTTTGAGATAGTTTTTATCAGAATAGAACTCATTTAGAGTCATTACGTTGTTAACTCCTTGAATTATATTCGGACCACTATTGGGTTCTCCCCATTCATTCCAGAAATTATTTAATTCCAGCGGTCCATACAAACTATCTTTTGGTAAGTTATTTAGTAATTTTTTTATTGAGAACACGACCCATTTTCTCTTTGAAAGGGTTAAATTAACATTACTAAACTCACAAAGCTTACTAAGTATATCAATAACCTCATCGTTTATTTCTGTACAAAAAGACAATTCAGAAACTAATATAAAAGAAGCATCATCTGGCTCAAGAATAGCTAACTGTTCACATGCATAATCGCTAACACTATTCGGTGATAATGTACCTATGGGGAGGCCTTTACAGCCTAAATAAACCACTCCCCAGTCAACTATTCTTAGTTTTTCAAATTCATTAAATATTTTATTTATCATGGTTTAGATGGTATCCCATTTATTTTTCCATTTGGTACAAACATACGATGACTTACGCCACCTAACTTAGGATCTACTATCCATTCAAATCTACCAGGAACACCATTTAGGCTTCCTTCCAGTTGATGAAGGGTTGCTCCGTTGTTTAAGGTTGTTTTTGTCGCTTGACCTGCATAATTGTCAATAATATCATTAAATCCATGCGATTTAGCTGTAGGAGGGAATTCTTGAACAGCTCCTGGCTTTGGTTTACCTGGATAAACTGTTATTTGTTAACCATCAATATCTAATACCGGTTTATTAGTTACTTGATCAATCTTATTGCCACTACCTGAGCCTTTTTCACCATAACCAACTCTTGGATTATCTAAGATCTCATTAGAAATGGTTTGATTTCCACCACCTTTATTCGCACTCGTTCCCTTTCCAGCGTTAAATTAAATTTAAAAAAATAAAACCCTACAAATGCGGGATCTATCATTTATTTCTGATACATTCTAGGGAAATATTCGTTGATTTTATCATTATCAAGCAATCTATCAGTGGTAAAATCAACCATGTCAGAAACGGCTATTCCATGACGTAATTCTTCAGGAAAATCTTCAATTGAGGCATAGACGGTTGGCATCAAATACCGGAAATAGTCCCCCATTTTAGTATTACCATTAAAGCCAACAGGATAATCTTCACCTTCAAAACTACCTTCAATTCCATGATAAACAAAAAAGCCTTTCCTTGATGGTAAGTTACATTCAATTGGTTTTTGTTCATAGTGAGAACGTTCTTGTATAAGTTGTTCAACATCTTTTCTAGTTGGTAAATAATCAAATCTTAAACCTGAATAAAGATCTAATACAGTCCTACCACATTTATTATTAGGGTAGGACTTAAATATTTCTGATTCTTCCCACATATAATCAGTTAATTGGTCTAATAATAATTCTAAATTATTGATTGACAGAAGAGCTTTAGGTAAATTACCAAAACAATTGTTTACCATCACAGCAATTCGACCGAATTTATCCATAGCAAACCAAGTGTATATGGTTCCAAATTCGGGTTTCCAATGTATATTTAAAATACTCATATCTATTTATCCTTCGGCCATGTTATCTGACAATTTTCACAAGGCTTTATAATTGAATCTTGTGTAATTTTACCTTGCTCATAGACCGTTCTTGGTCTAACTGCGTCAGTAAACTTAATTCTCTCAGGAGCAACTCCTTGACGAATTAACTGAGCTGCTGCTGAAACTTCAGCACATGCCCCTGCTTTATTTTTACAAAAACTTGTAAACTCTCCGATTTTAACACCTAATTGCTGTTCAATATACTTTACTGTTTTAGGATGTAATGCTTCAGCAGTTATATTAGCGTTACTATTGCCTATAGCGATTTTACCCGTCACAGGGTCATATGCACCGACCATTGTTGCATTTTTATTAGCTTGAGATTTCGATGTAAAGCTATTAATTTCATCAAGTAAATTTTTTTGTGCTTGAGCTGCGACTTTATCCGCCTGTGCGACAGCACTCCCCTTTCCAGCAATACTATTGGGGCCAACTATCATCGCGGCAAGCATAGCTGTGGAATGCATTGCATTATCAAACTTGACTAAATTTCGTGCGGATTCAATACTTATCCCTAAACTATCTGATAAATTCTGAGCCTTATATTCATTATAGGCAGCTAAGTCTCTTCCTTCTAACTCAGTAAGTTGACTTAGTATTTTCTTATATCCATCATAATATTTAGTGTAATTAGCATAGGCATCATTATAAGCTAAATAATCTTCGGGAGATAACGTTTTAAAATAGCTAGCATATGCTGACTGTAATTCTATTCTTACCGCATTACATTCTGATGAGCTTAAATTTTGACAAGCAATTTTTAGAATTTCATCTCGTTGTGCATCTAGTGCATTTAAAATAGCAACTTGGCCTTCTAATTCCTGTTTCTTTTCGTCTGAAACAACTAGACTACCTTTATTTATCAAGTCTAATTTAGCTTGTGCATCTTTTCTTTCTTTATCTTCCGATGCACTCAAATAGTTATTCTCAACCGCATTTTTACCACCGGCAATAGCGGTATTGATATCCTGAGCATTACCACCTAATGCGGCAATAGCCAGTCCGGTGGCCAGTTGGGCGAGTGCTCTGACTTGTTGTTTTTCATCCTGATTTAATTCATCTATACTTTTATTCGGATAAAGAATACTGGCAATGACTTCTGCGCCTCGCTCACTGACCGCTGCACCAACTCCGCC
>NZ_JAFNOO010000029.1:0-3353 GCF_026536185.1 Gilliamella sp. B2838 | reverse complement strand
CTGTGAAAGAAAGCTTACCTTCGATTCCTTTTTTCTGCCATGAATCATCACGATTTAAAGCATTATTCTCAACCGCATTTTTACCCGCAGCGATAGCGGTGCCAGCATCACCCACATCGCCCCCAGCAACAGCAATAGCCAGTTGGGCGAGTGCGCTGATAGTGCGTTTATCTTCTTCAGTTAAGTCTTTTACATCCTTGCCGTAAAGTTGTTTACGAATGATATCCGCCGCCAGCTCACCTCCAACAGCACCCGCACCACCAACAAGTCCTGAGTTGCCTTGTAGCTCGGCAACCAATCTGCTAATCACAACAACCCGACACTAAGAGGTAGTTATTTTAACTAAGGTCTATTCTAAACCAAAAACAGCGCTGCTAAAGATGAACCACCTATTACACCGTTGGGGATCGCTCTAACGTTGGTAGAGGTATTTCCCCCTTAATTTACCATTAAAGACAACCGGTTAAATGAACTCGGATTCACCACAGGCCAATCCGTCATCATTACCGCTAAAAAAGGTAAGTTAATTGTCGAGCTTGTGAGGTAAATCGCATAAGTGATAAATAATTAACTTAGTTCCGCTATCTCTATAGCAGAACTGAGCTGAATTATTATTTGCCGGTTATGCTTAATTTACTGGATAATATAAAGTCCTATATTATCTACTATTTTTTTTATTGTTTTTTGAAGTGATACTAATTCATGATTATCTTTTAGAAAGAAAAACTGATGAGTTAAATCATAACCAGCAACAGAAAACATCAATAATGAAGGATACAAAAATTGACATAGTGGCTTTTCTTTCATTGCATTTCTTACAGCCAACAAATACTCATCAAAATTTAATGAGAGTAAATTACCATCAATACATACCATTTCTTGTTTGTCTGATAAATAATATAATGATTCATATAATTTTATAAATTTACCCTCAATATTTTTGAATAACTTTTCTTTTTCAATGTTACCTTTAATATCAGAATAACAGATTAATTCTGCTTTAGAATATTCATCTTCATTCAAATAATGGTCAAAATGAGAAATAGTTATTACATTATAGCTATTCATAAAACTATCATCATCAAAATCTATCGATAAAAAACTATCAATTAATTTATTCATTTTCTTAGTACATTCCCATTTTCATCTAATGTTGCAATCCGATTACCTTTTTTATCCATAAGCTTCCACGCACTTCCACCATGAGAATTAGCTCCAGCCCTATCAGGAGAAAGAATCCAACCAGTCTTTGGATCAACATAATTTGTTTTACCATCAGATACTTTTTTTCGATCTGTAAATTTACTTAAATCAATTTGGTCACCTTTATTTAAATCACCTTTGTAGTCCACAAAAGACTTATCTTGATTAGTAAGAATAAAACCCCGCCAATCACCAACATCTATTTCAGGACCTTCAAAAATACCACTATTCTTATCTTGCTCCACTATTGGTGTGACTAATTTTCCATTGTCTTTATTTTGTTCAGGAATTGGGGTAACTAGCTTTCCATCATCTTTATCTTGTTCTTGAATTGTCGAACCAGGTAAAGGAGGTAATGGTTCTGAGATAGGATACCCTTCATTTTGATGAGACCCACCATAAATTTCATAAGTTTTTAGTACTGCATTTTCGAAGTTACTATCTCCCATCGGATCAACTAATGCAAGATCAATTAATTTCCTTTGTTCGAACGTTAGACTGGTTAAAAAAGATTCGGCTTCAGCAATACTTAATCCTTTTGCAACTCGTACATCAACTGCTGTAATTGTTACTTGTTGCCCAAATGTTTCAGGTCGAAGAACTCGCCAAGCAATTATTGTAGCTTGAGCCAGATAGTTATTCTCAACCGCATTTTTACCCGCAGCAATAGCGGTGCCGGCATCACCTACATCTCCCCCTGCAACGGCAATAGTCAGACCGGTGGCCAGTTGGGCGAGTGCGTTGATGTTTTGTTTTTCTGCTTCGGTTAATTGGTTGTCGTTTTTATCCCCATAAAATGTTTTTCGAATGACTTGTGCTGCCAGTTCATCGGTCACCACACTCACTACGGCAAACACCCAGTTCTATATCTAAAAGGTAATTGGCTAGAACAAACTGGCTTTACAACCGGACAATTCGTCACCATTACTACTAAAAAGGTAAGTTAATTGTCCAACTTGCGAAGTAGGTCTCATAGTTGATAAATAATTGATCCAGTTCTGCTACATTGGGCGTATAGCCGAGCTAATGCTATAATTTAAATCATTTAATTCTATGACATTAATATCATTGCATATTAATTTGATCATGTAATCACCATGAATATTTATGATGTGACATGGTTCGCCAGAATTATAACTATATGGATAGCTTTCTATATCTTTAGGGTTAAGTATTCTATATTCATGTGAAACATCAATTGTATCTCCAATCTCTTGAATTTCATTATATTGGCTCTCTATTGACATAAACAAAATTACATTAAATTCAATATGTATAATTTTATCTAAAGCAATTGCTTTAATTTTTAATTGATTATTCGATACATTTAATTCACAAATCCAGCTAATTGATAACTTTCCTATATCTAACATGATTTATTTACCCCCTCTAAAATTTATTGTTTCTGTTGGATGTAGCTCATGAGGTAAATTTCTAGGAATTTCAGAGCCATTTGAATCCAATCTCTGTCCTTTATTTATAGTAGAACCATTTTGACCATATTTTGGTGCCGCAGTCCTAACTACTCGACCTGTATTCCAGTTAATATCAACTTTAGAACCATCTTTACCTCTAAATGTTTGCCAACCATTAGGACTAATTTTACCACCACTAAAACCATTTTCTTCAAGTAATTTCCTTGCATCGTCAGGTAATTTACCATTTAAACTAGGTAGATCTGAAGCTGCACCGTTACCTCCAACACCTTTTTTATCACCATTATTAGAAGAGTTATTTTTGGACTTATCTTTATCATTGTCATCAGGGGGTAAGCTCGCACCACCGCTAGCAGTACCTGAGCCAGTTTGAGCTCCTGTTGATGCTTGACTATCAGAGTTGTCATTTGATGAACCATCATCATCTTTTATAAGAGCACCATATTTTTACCCGCTGCAATAGCGGTGCCGGCATCACCCACATCGCCTCCAGCAACGGCAATAGCCAGTCCGGTGGCCAGTTGGGCCAGTGCGCTGATAGTGCGTTTATCTTCTTCAGTTAGGTCTTTTACATCCTTGCCATAAAGTTGTTTACGAATGATATCCGCTGCCAGTTCACCCCCAACAGCACCTGCACCACCAACAAGTCCTGAGTTGCCTTGTAGCTCGGCAACCACAGCGCCTAAAATCGCATGAGTAATTAAGTTTCCGGCA
>NZ_JAFNOO010000028.1:0-4170 GCF_026536185.1 Gilliamella sp. B2838 | reverse complement strand
CTTATATCAAAATCAGTGAAGAGGGGATTGAACTCGGTACAGCTGGTAATGTGTATATAAAAAGCAATGCCCTGCAAAAAATGGGCACTGCACAAAAAAATAGATCAGAGATAACATTACCTGAGACTATTGTAACTGAATTCTTGCCAAATAAATTAGACCAAAATGATAAATATAGCTTAAAGTTTCTTATGGTTAATGATGAAGCGGAACCATATAAAAAGACTAAATATTTAGCTTTTATGGAAGATGGTTCAGTTATATGCGGTGAAACTGATGATAACGGTTATACAGAAAGGTTTTATACTGAAAAAGAAGAAAAAATTACTATTCGCTTAATTCTAAGTAAAACGAGTAAAGGAGAAATTATTAACCTGTAAAACATTAATAATTAGATGGTTATTTTTTAACTATAAAAATAAATGATTAAAATAATGGTTCAAACTCAAATGACAGTATACAACATCTCCACAAGTATAAAGACAAATACCAATCATAAATATATTATTTATGAAATGGAGTTATATAAAATAGATGATAAGGGTAATAAAATTTATGCTTTAAAATCTACAGGCAAACAGCCATTACAATCTGATAAGAAAACGCTAGTTCATCCTTCACTAGATATTTCAGATCCAGATACTACATCTTATATATTAGAGCTAAATCTATACCATAAACTAGGTGAGGATGAATATGAAGTATTACCTGAACCTATGACAGCAATTATTCCGCTTAAGGGTTTTGTCACGTCAGAAAAAAAGTGGGGTATATCAAGGGAGTTTGAATACAATGAAACAACCGAAAAAACTCAATATGGAGGCGTACCTATATATGAAGTTAAAATAACTTTCAAATCAAAAGCTTTTGAGGTTAAAGAACTCCCACCAGATGTTCTGTTAGATCCTTTTGATAAAACTAAAGTTAAAAGAGCTTTAAAAGAAAGATTGAAAAAAAATATGATTTTCCTGATCAAGGTGAGGCTAGTTTATGTGGACCGGCAGTGTTCTTTTATTGTTTATTAATGGATAGATCAGATTTATATCAACAGGTTGTAAAAGAACTTTGGGAATCGGGTGAAACTAAAATTGGCACTTTAAAAATAAAACCAAGTTATGGTTGTCGTCACCCCAGTAAGTTTTTTAAAGAAGATAATCAACCAAAAATACCTCCCATAGATTGGATGACCTTAGCGAGTTTAAGGGATTCAGAAAATAATCTTTTTGATTACGACTCACCTGATGATCAAGCTCAAGGTATTAGCACCGCCGGTGACCTTAAAACATGGTTTGAAAAGTCTGGTACTAAAATTTTATATGATATTAATACAAATATAATGACACAGATTACTGGACCACATTTAACTTTGGCCGATTTATGTCGTTTAAATTCTTATATACGCCCGGATACCCATGTTATTGTACTAATAGCCGCATCGCTACTTTTATATGGCGAAGAATCTACAACTAAAGATCACTGGATAGTTTGGACAGACAAATTAAAATTACTTAATGGTCAAGACATAACTGAACAAACCTCATTAACGGAAGAAGTTCAGCTTGAGCTATTTTCATGGAGAAAGGTGAAAAATTGGTTGAGAGCTGGAATCTTTTTGAAAGATGTTGTGCAATGTTCGTTTGCTGCTATTATCGTGAGTAAAATTCCTTAAAAAAATACTTTAGTTAACAAAAATTAAATAAACCTAAGCATGGAGTTTCTATGAAAAAATCACGATATTATTTAACCTCACTAATCAAACTACTTTTGATCTTTGTGCTTGCTGGTTGCGCATCAAAAGGGAAAATTTTACCGAAAAATTTACCTGATGCCACATTAAATAAACCTTATTATGCTGAAATTTTTATTTACGTTGGTCCAGGTCCTGTAATTGGTAGAAGTTTTCATTATCAAATTGAACCTGAAAATTCAGGAATTGAGTTAGCGCCTTACGATTTAAACTCACCTGCTGCATATAATCATCTTGCTGTAAAAGGAAGCCCTAAAGTAACCGGAATGATTAAGATTAAAATTGCAGGTAGTACTTATGGTACAATGTTCTCTGGAAAAGAATTTAAAAAAATTTATACTATTAACGTTGAACAATAGTATTTAAATTGGAATAAATTATATGAAAAAATCACGATATTATTTAACCTTACTAATCAAACTACTTTTGATCTTTGTGCTTGCTGGTTGCGTATCAAAAGGGAAAATTTTACCGAAAAATTTACCTGATGCCACATTAAATAAACCTTATTATGCTGAAATTTATATTCACCTTGGTCCTGTAATTGATAGAATTTTTGATTATCGAATTGAGCCCAAAAATTCCGGTCTTGAATTAGCGCCTTTCGATTTAGATGCAAAGCATGCATATAATCATCTTATTATTAAGGGAACTCCTATAGTAACAGGAACCATAGTAATTAAAATGCATGGTATTACTTTAGATACACTGCATCAACCGGCAGAAGAATTTGAAAAAAACTACACTATTAATGTAGAACAATAGTGTTCAAATTGGAGGTTATTATAGGAATAAATGGAATTTAATTTCAAGTTAGTCATAATTTATTTCAGATTTTTTATAAGTTTACACCAGAATTACTGTAAAAATTAAATACTCCAAGCAGAACCAATCTAAGGCTTCAATTTGGAATTTATACCATTAAATAATCTTATTTAACCATACAAACAACTTTTATGCAGAAACTCTAGTTTCAGAATGGTATGCCGAGGTAAATACTGAAGATAAACGGATGAAATGGGAAGCATTAAACAGTGAAATGACGGATGATGCGGAAAACTATTTGGGTTATATAAAATACGGTGATGAAGCAAAACGTGATGCATATGTTAGTAAGTTTGATGCAAGCGAACAAGAATCAATAAAACAAGGCTTAGAACAACAAAGAAGAGACTATGAGCGTTTTCCAGCAGATTATAAAGATGCCCCCGAAAAGAAATTAACACCGGAGCAACTTAACTTATTTGGCATAATAAAAGAGTTAGAGGAGAAGGCAGAATTATGGGAAAAAACCAAAGAAAAAGCGACAAAAATGCTGTGGTGGGACGATGTAGTTGAAGGATTAGCTAAGCAAAGTCAACAGATAGAACAAAGTGACACTGAAACAGAAAAAAGTCAAACATCGCCCCCCTCAACTGAGCAAACCGAAACTTCAGCAACGCCGGCCACGTTAAGCCAAAACGGTGAGGTTTGGTTTATGCATCCAGTTGCCCTTATGAATTACTTTAAATTTAAAGCAGGCATTGTGACTTATCATATCTATCAGGATGGAAAAATCGAAAAGCATATACCCGAAAAAATATCCCCTGGTTTTGAGCGAAAATATCAATATGTTTATCATGATAAAGATAATAACGAGCATGAAATTTGTATTTGTGAATGGCATACCATTAATAAGAAAGTGTTTGTAGATTCTCCTAGAGAAACATTTAACTATCCAGATCATGGAACTGTCGAGGAAACTAAAACTAACGTTAGTGATGGGTATATTGCAGCTAGAGCGAAATACAAAAATGGTGATATTCATGAATGGATAAAAATAGAAGATGGTGTAAGTATTTATGAAAGACTAACTATGACTAATGGGAATATTGCTGAATATGGACGTCATGACAAACAAGGAGATGTATGGAAACTATATGAAAAGCTGAAGGAAGAAGCCCAAATGGTTCGAATGCCGGATAGTCTTAATTATGAAAGTAGTGGTGTAATTATAAAATATGAACTTAAAGAAACTTTTCGAAAATATATAAATCCAGACTTACTGGCAGGTTTTATAGGCGCTCTGGCGGAGATTAAAGAAAATATTATTGTAACGGGTAGTGCCTACGAACAAGGCTCTTGTTTTCCTAGTTCTTTACACATAAATGGTCTGAGTATTGACACAAAGTACATTAAAAAAGTTAAAAATTTAACTGATTACAAAAAAGATAAAGAATTTGTTAACGCTTTAGCTAAATTCCATTTTAGAACGTTTCGAATAGGAGAGGCAATCTATAACTTATTTAAAGATATATCAGGAGTAATATTTGGATACGAATTACATAATAGCCATTTGCATACAGAAAATTTTGATTTTAATACCATTAAAATAATTGAATAGTCGACGATTTAAATTAGAAGGATAAAGGGAATGAAAAAAA
>NZ_JAFNOO010000027.1:0-4189 GCF_026536185.1 Gilliamella sp. B2838 | reverse complement strand
ACATTCTTGAGTATAAAGAGAATGTTAATGAAGGAGATACCCAGAAAAGAGTTAAATATAAGAATGGTGATATTGCTGAATATGGGCGGCATCCAAAAAAAGGATTGATTTGGCGAAAGTATGTAGCGTTAGATGAAGAAATTGAAATAGTTCGAATGCCTGATGAGATTAATTATGTGAAAGGTAACATTATAATTAAATATCAATTTAGTAATACTAAAAGGCGATATACAGGACCAGCTCCTTTCGCTGGTTTTATAGGTGCTTTAGCTGAGGTCGGTTTTGAATTGACAACGACAGGAAGTTGCTTTTATGAAGCTTCTTGCTTTCCTAGTTCTGAACATGTTAATGGAACTAGTGTTGATACGATTTATATTAAAAATGTAGATAAAGATCAGAAAATTATAGATGCTATGGCTAAATTTCATTTTATAAAAAGATTGATAGGTATAAATCAATATTGTAAGAAATTATCTAATGCAGAACATCTTGATGAACTTCATGATTCTCATTTACATTCAGGCGATTTTGATGAAACAAAACTGAAGATAATAAATATCTGATTATAAAAATATAAACTATTATATAAGGATGCTACTTATGAGATTTAATTTAACTATAATTTTCTTTTTTAGTTGTCTTGTTTTAAATTCGGTGGATGCTAAAACAAAGGATAATGATATCTATTCTAAACAGCTAAGTAAAGTATTAGAGAAATATCAGGGAGATAAGCATATATCAATTAAGAATTTTGCAAGAAAAATAGATGATTCTTGTAGGATTAAACATTCTTTTAGTGCGACAAAAAAAGAAATAAATGAACGAAGAGAAAGATGCGTATTATCGAAGATGACATATGATTTTGATGAAATGATTAGTCAAATGAAATTAAGAGAAAAAGTATATTTGTATTCAATAAATGGCATTGATCTTTATTTTGAAAAGATGAAAGAAATTGATCCTAAAAGCTTAGAAAGTATAACTATCGAAGAAATGAAGCTTTTTACAAAAATCAATGATGAAATACAAGACAATCTTACCATTTATTATCAAAAAAATGACTATGATGGTTTTTATGTAGAGTATCAAAAATATTATATTGATAATTTTATATACGTTTTAAATTATGGTGCTGATGAATATGGACCGTTAGTTAATTTTTGGAAAAAATATTCAATCAATAATAATGGAAAGTTTACATTAGAGGATTCATTTGAGTGTCATTTTGATAATAATCTTGATAGAAATATATGCAACTAATTTGTAACAAAACTTTTGGTTTTAGTTTTATTGTTAATAACTTCATCATATGATAATCAAATTGATCTACTCAGCTGTTTAGTACAAAACATTGCCTCCATTGATGAATGAATATTTATAATCAGCACTACGAAAAAGTTGGATATGCAGAAAGTATAGAACATCTGTTAGTTAAATATGAAAGTGATTGGTATGCGGATGAGGAGCTAAACAAGTGGAATGATATAGATGATCGGTTTGAAGAAGAAAGAAGTAAAGAAAGATTTTATATCTAAACTGTTAGAGAGGGACTGGCATAACTAAGACGATATAATGGACCAGCTATTTTAGCTGGTTTTATTGGAGCTTTAGCTGAAACAGGTTTACAGCTAACAACAACTGGAAATTGTTTGGTTGAGGCATCCTGTTTTACAAGCTATGAACATGTAAATGGAAAAAGTATTGTTACTTTATATTTGAATGATGATGAGCAAAATTTTATCAACGCAATGCATAAATTTAATTTTAATAAACAAATAACAGGAAAAAATAAAAAGAAATTTGATAATGCAACACAAGAAACGAAAGGTACTCTCCATGATTCTCATTTACATTCAGGTTTTGATGATAGCTCTGTAAAGGAAATAAAATAATATGAAAAATTTAATCTATATTTCAGCATTGTTCATAACTGTAATATTTACTCAGTTTAATATTAATTTTGTAAATGCACTAAATCAAAACAAAGATTTATTATCATTTAGTGAGTTACAAGGAGAAAAATTGATATCAAGTAAAAAATTTATATTATCTGTTAATAAAACTTGTAAAGGCGAATCTAAATTATGCACAATCGTCAAAATAAAAAACAATTATTATCTTCAATTTAGTAAGTTAGATGATGATGAAATAACAATTTCTAAACTAAAAAATAATGTTGAGTTAAAATTGAAAAAAATAAAAAATGACAATCAATTTTTTATAGAAATAGAATTATTATCTTATAAAAATAATGAAAAGGTAGATTCTATAATATGTTACAAATATAAAAATGATCCCAATGACAGTTTGGCTACAGAGAAATTATATTATTTAAAAGATTATGAATTATGGACATTGGATTTTACTTATGATTTAGAATCAACAACAGCAGAAAATTGGAAACAGTATAAAGTAAATCAAAATTCTGGAAAATTTGAGTTATTGAAAAATACACAATAGCACTATTTGTTCCAAAGAGACATACAAGATAAAAAATTTGGTTAGGTTTCAATACTATCTAAGGAAAGGTAATAATAGGCTAATTATTCAAAAAATAAGTACTAATACTGCGATGCATAAATTTAATTTTAATAAATAATTAGTTATTATCCCTAATACAACAGATGAAAGATATGTTTCTTATATTCCTCACTATGGGAAATTAATCACTCTTGGTGGAAAAAATGGTGATGAATTACATAATGATCATTTGCACTTTGAGAACTTTCAATACGAAATAGCCTAGGTCTATCTATGATGCAGATAAAGTCTTTATTTTATGGTTTATTATTTTTACCTATTTTAGCATGTTCACATTCGTAGAACGCTTTAACTCATACTAATTTATTACCTGTGGGAACGCCTCAAATTATAAATAAGAAGCTGGTTAAGGATATTAACGATAATTGTTGGATTGACGGTTATTTTTCTTATACAGACAAAGACTGGGAAAAATATCGTAAAAGATGCAAATTATCGACCTTTTCTTCAAATCAAAGTTTTAAAAAAATCTTTGAAGAACTACAAAAAAATAAAATTGTCTATTTATATCAATCCAAGCAATTTAATATTTATTTAAAAAAAACGACCGATACAGACATTTGTCTTGTTGAAGAAAAACAGCTTGAAGGTGAATGTGCAATTTCACCCACCAAGTTTATTATTACGATGTTTATCGAATCATCGAGCAAAATAATAAATCAACTTATTGTTTATTATAATGAAGATTATGGAAGTGATATGGCTCAAGTGACATTAGATTTTTACATCGATAAACAATTAAATATTTGGTTATTTGAACATCTGTTAGTAGAAGAAGGCGCATCTGCGACTTTGTGGCAACATTACAAAATTAATACCAAAGGAAAGTTTAATTTGCTGGATGAAATAAAATGTCAGTTCGAAAATGGCGGTCTTAAATTGGTTTGTAAAAATAAAAATTTTAAAAATAAATAGTCAGCTTGTTTTAATTGAGTAAAGTGCTATATCAATTTAGGGATATAAATCCCGAAGTTTTACAGCCAATTATAAGCCGTTCTGAATATGATTATCTATTTATGGGATATCGACCGATACATATAGAATCAATCCACTAACGGCAAAGCCTAATTTATTCACCTGATTGTTATAGTGGATTATTTTTCGGGATTAGGCATTGTGACTTATCATATCTATCAGGATGGAAAAATCGAAAAGCATATACCCGAAAAAATATCCCCTGGTTTTGAGCGAAAATATCAATATGTTTATCATGATAAACATAAAAACGAGCATGAAATTTGTATTTGTGAATGGCATACCATTAATAAGAAAAAGTTTGTAGATTCTCCTAGAGAAACATTTAACTATCCAGATCATGGAACTGTGGAGGAAACTAAAACTAACGTTAGTGATGGGTATATTGTGGCTAAAGCGAAATACAAAAATGGTGATATTCATGAATGGATAAAAATAGAAGCAGGTGTAAGTATTTATGAAAGACTAACTATGACTAATGGGAATATTGCTGAATATGGACATCATGACGAACAAGGAGATGTATGGAAACTATATGAAAAGCAGAAGGAAGAAGCCCAAATGGTCCGAATGCCGGATAGTCTTAACTATGAAAGTAGTGGTGTAATTATAAAATATGAACTTAAAGAAACTTTTCGAAAATATATAAATCCAGACTTACTGGCAGGTTTTA
>NZ_JAFNOO010000026.1:3315-4936 GCF_026536185.1 Gilliamella sp. B2838 | reverse complement strand
AAAAAATTAAGTCTTGATAAGTGACACTGAAGATTCATTTGAATATGTCAGAGACAGTTATTGAGCATCAAACTTTAAATTGAAGAGTTTGATCATGGCTCAGATTGAACGCTGGCGGCAGGCTTAACACATGCAAGTCGAACGGTAACATGAGTGCTTGCACTTGATGACGAGTGGCGGACGGGTGAGTAAGGTATGGGGATCTGCCGAATGGAGGGGGACAACAGTTGGAAACGACTGCTAATACCGCATAACGTTGAGAGACCAAAGCATGGGACCTTCGGGCCATGCGCCATTTGATGAACCCATATGGGATTAGCTAGTTGGTGGGGTAAGGGCTCACCAAGGCGACGATCTCTAGCTGGTCTGAGAGGATGACCAGCCACACTGGAACTGAGACACGGTCCAGACTCCTACGGGAGGCAGCAGTGGGGAATATTGCACAATGGGGGGAACCCTGATGCAGCCATGCCGCGTGTATGAAGAAGGCCTTCGGGTTGTAAAGTACTTTCGGTAGTGAGGAAGGTAGTGTATCTAATAGGTGCACTAATTGACGTTAATTACAGAAGAAGCACCGGCTAACTCCGTGCCAGCAGCCGCGGTAATACGGAGGGTGCGAGCGTTAATCGGAATGACTGGGCGTAAAGGGCATGTAGGCGGATAATTAAGTTAGGTGTGAAAGCCCTGGGCTCAACCTAGGAATTGCACTTAAAACTGGTTATCTGGAGTATTGTAGAGGAAGGTAGAATTCCACGTGTAGCGGTGAAATGCGTAGAGATGTGGAGGAATACCGGTGGCGAAGGCGGCCTTCTGGACAGATACTGACGCTGAGATGCGAAAGCGTGGGGAGCAAACAGGATTAGATACCCTGGTAGTCCACGCTGTAAACGATGTCGATTTGGAGTTTGTTGCCTAGAGTGATGGGCTCCGAAGCTAACGCGATAAATCGACCGCCTGGGGAGTACGGCCGCAAGGTTAAAACTCAAATGAATTGACGGGGGCCCGCACAAGCGGTGGAGCATGTGGTTTAATTCGATGCAACGCGAAGAACCTTACCTGGTCTTGACATCCACAGAATCTTGCAGAGATGCGAGAGTGCCTTCGGGAACTGTGAGACAGGTGCTGCATGGCTGTCGTCAGCTCGTGTTGTGAAATGTTGGGTTAAGTCCCGCAACGAGCGCAACCCTTATCCTTTGTTGCCAGCGATTCGGTCGGGAACTCAAAGGAGACTGCCGTTGATAAAGCGGAGGAAGGTGGGGACGACGTCAAGTCATCATGGCCCTTACGACCAGGGCTACACACGTGCTACAATGGCGTATACAAAGGGAGGCGACCTCGCGAGAGCAAGCGGACCTCAGAAAGTACGTCTAAGTCCGGATTGGAGTCTGCAACTCGACTCCATGAAGTCGGAATCGCTAGTAATCGTGAATCAGAATGTCACGGTGAATACGTTCCCGGGCCTTGTACACACCGCCCGTCACACCATGGGAGTGGGTTGCACCAGAAGTAGATAGCTTAACCTTCGGGAGGGCGTTTACCACGGTGTGGTCCATGACTGGGGTGAAGTCGTAACAAGGTAACCGTAGGGGAACCTGCGGTTGGATCACCTCCTTACGAAGCG
>NZ_JAFNOO010000026.1:0-3219 GCF_026536185.1 Gilliamella sp. B2838 | reverse complement strand
GAAAAAAAGCGTAATTGAAACCAAGACAACTGTGAGTTGTAAGGTTAAGAAATTAAGCGTACACGGTGGATGCCTAGGCAATCAGAGGCGATGAAGGACGTGTTAATCTGCGAAAAGCGACGGTGAGCCGATAAAAGGCGCTATAACCGTTGATGTCCGAATGGGGAAACCCAGTGCAGGCGACTGCACTATCACCTAATGAATACATAGTTAGGTGAGGCGAACCGGGAGAACTGAAACATCTAAGTACCCCGAGGAAAAGAAATCAACCGAGATTCCCAAAGTAGCGGCGAGCGAAATGGGAGCAGCCCAAGCGGGTAGCATAATGTATTAGTGGAAGCGTCTGGAAAGTCGCACGATAGAGGGTGAAAGTCCCGTACATGAAAGTGGATTATGTGGAAGCTTATAGAGTAGGGCGGGACACGTGATATCCTGTCTGAAGATGGGGGGACCATCCTCCAAGGCTAAATACTCCTGATTGACCGATAGTGAACCAGTACCGTGAGGGAAAGGCGAAAAGAACCCCGGGAGGGGAGTGAAATAGACCCTGAAACCGTGTACGTACAATCAGTGGGAGCATGTACCGTTGGGTATGTGTGACTGCGTACCTTTTGTATAATGGGTCAGCGACTTATATTCTGTAGCAAGGTTAACCGAATAGGGGAGCCGAAGGGAAACCGAGTATTAACTGTGCGTTAAGTTGCAGGGTATAGACCCGAAACCCGGTGATCTAGCCATGGGCAGGTTGAAGGTTGGTTAACACTAACTGGAGGACCGAACCGACTAATGTTGAAAAATTAGCGGATGACCTGTGGCTGGGGGTGAAAGGCCAATCAAACCGGGAGATAGCTGGTTCTCCCCGAAAGCTATTTAGGTAGCGCCTCATGAGTAACTGTTGGGGGTAGAGCACTGTTTCGGCTAGGGGGCCATCCCGGCTTACCAACCCGATGCAAACTCCGAATACTGACAAGTTTAATCATGGGAGACACACGGCGGGTGCTAACGTTCGTCGTGAAGAGGGAAACAACCCAGACCGCCAGCTAAGGTCCCAAAGTCATAGTTAAGTGGGAAACGAAGTGGGAAGGCTTAGACAGCTAGGATGTTGGCTTAGAAGCAGCCATCATTTAAAGAAAGCGTAATAGCTCACTAGTCGAGTCGGCCTGCGCGGAAGATGTAACGGGGCTAAAACTATGCACCGAAGCTGCGGCAGTGCACGTAAGTGTATTGGGTAGGGGAGCGTTCTGTAAGCCGTCGAAGGTGTGTTGTGAGGCATGCTGGAGGTATCAGAAGTGCGAATGCTGACATAAGTAACGATAAAGCGGGTGAAAAGCCCGCTCGCCGGAAGACCAAGGGTTCCTGTCCAACGTTAATCGGGGCAGGGTGAGTCGACCCCTAAGGAGAGGCCGAAGGGCGTATCTGATGGGAAACGGGTTAATATTCCCGTACTGGCTATAACTGCGATGGGGGGACGAAGAAGGCTAGGTTTACCACCTATTGGATGGTGGGTTAAGCGTGTAGGGGTGTGATTAGGCAAATCCGGTCACTGAAACTCTGAGGCGTGATGACGAGCTACTAAGGTAGTGAAGTAATTGATGCCCTGCTTCCAGGAAAATCCTCTAAGCTTCAGGTTATAGTTAATCGTACCCGAAACCGACACAGGTGGTCAGGTAGAGAATACTCAGGCGCTTGAGAGAACTCGGGTGAAGGAACTAGGCAAAATGGTGCCGTAACTTCGGGAGAAGGCACGCTGATGTTAATTGAAGTCCCATGCGGATGGAGGTGAAATCAGTCGAAGATACCAGCTGGCTGCAACTGTTTAATAAAAACACAGCACTGTGCAAACACGAAAGTGGACGTATACGGTGTGACGCCTGCCCGGTGCTGGAAGGTTAATTGATGGGGTTATGCGTAAGCAGAAGCTCTTGATCGAAGCCCCAGTAAACGGCGGCCGTAACTATAACGGTCCTAAGGTAGCGAAATTCCTTGTCGGGTAAGTTCCGACCTGCACGAATGGCGTAATGATGGCCAGGCTGTCTCCACCCGAGACTCAGTGAAATTGAAATTGCCGTGAAGATGCGGTGTACCCGTGGCAAGACGGAAAGACCCCGTGAACCTTTACTATAGCTTGACAGTGAACATTGAGCCTTAATGTGTAGGATAGGTGGGAGACTAAGAAGTGTGTACGCCAGTATGCATGGAGTCGCCCTTGAAATACCACCCTTTAATGTTTGATGTTCTAACCTATACTTCTGAATCGAGGTAAGGGACACTGTCTGGTGGGTAGTTTGACTGGGGCGGTCTCCTCCCAAAGAGTAACGGAGGAGCACGAAGGTTAGCTAATCCTGGTCGGACATCAGGAGGTTAGTGCAATGGCAAAAGCTAGCTTGACTGCGAGAGTGACGGCTCGAGCAGGTACGAAAGTAGGTCATAGTGATCCGGTGGTTCTGAATGGAAGGGCCATCGCTCAACGGATAAAAGGTACTCCGGGGATAACAGGCTGATACCGCCCAAGAGTTCATATCGACGGCGGTGTTTGGCACCTCGATGTCGGCTCATCACATCCTGGGGCTGAAGTAGGTCCCAAGGGTACGGCTGTTCGCCGTTTAAAGTGGTACGCGAGCTGGGTTTAGAACGTCGTGAGACAGTTCGGTCCCTATCTGCCATGGGCGTAGGAAAATTGAGAGGGTTTGCTTCTAGTACGAGAGGACCGAAGTGAACGCACCGCTGGTGTTCGGGTTGTGATGCCAATTGCATTGCCCGGTAGCTACGTGCGGAATAGATAAGTGCTGAAAGCATCTAAGCACGAAACTAGCCTCGAGATGAGTTTTCCCTGAAGAGATTCAGTAAGGTCCGTTTGAGACTAAGACGTAGATAGGTCAGGTGTGTAAGTGTAGTGATACATTGAGCTAACTGATACTAATGAACCGAGAGTCTTAACCTTACAACTCGGAGTTGTTTTGGATACGCGAAGTTGAGAGTAAGAAGTCATCGAAAGATGGTTAAAGATTGATAAAACAGTTTGTTCCGGATTGAGCGATTGGTGAAGATATGTGATAATGATTCATCAATTGAGAGAAAGAGAAGACAGAATATGTCTGGCGGTAATAGCGCGGTGGTCCCACCTGACCCCATGCCGAACTCAGAAGTGAAACGCCGTAGTGCCGATGGTAGTGTGGGTATTACCCATGTGAGAGTAGGGTGCCGCCAGACTTTTAAATT
>NZ_JAFNOO010000025.1:0-5191 GCF_026536185.1 Gilliamella sp. B2838 | reverse complement strand
AAGGATCTAGGTGAAGATCCTTTTTGATAATCTCATGACCAAAATCCCTTAACGTGAGTTTTCGTTCCACTGAGCGTCAGACCCCGAAACCGCGACGCTTACAGCTGAAAGCGACCAGGTGCTCGGCGTGGCAAGACTCGCAGCGAACCCGTAGAAAGCCATGCTCCAGCCGCCCGCATTGGAGAAATTCTTCAAATTCCCGTTGCACATAGCCCGGCAATTCCTTTCCCTGCTCTGCCATAAGCGCAGCGAATGCCGGGTAATACTCGTCAACGATCTGATAGAGAAGGGTTTGCTCGGGTCGGTGGCTCTGGTAACGACCAGTATCCCGATCCCGGCTGGCCGTCCTGGCCGCCACATGAGGCATGTTCCGCGTCCTTGCAATACTGTGTTTACATACAGTCTATCGCTTAGCGGAAAGTTCTTTTACCCTCAGCCGAAATGCCTGCCGTTGCTAGACATTGCCAGCCAGTGCCCGTCACTCCCGTACTAACTGTCACGAACCCCTGCAATAACTGTCACGCCCCCCTGCAATAACTGTCACGAACCCCTGCAATAACTGTCACGCCCCCAAACCTGCAAACCCAGCAGGGGCGGGGGCTGGCGGGGTGTTGGAAAAATCCATCCATGATTATCTAAGAATAATCCACTAGGCGCGGTTATCAGCGCCCTTGTGGGGCGCTGCTGCCCTTGCCCAATATGCCCGGCCAGAGGCCGGATAGCTGGTCTATTCGCTGCGCTAGGCTACACACCGCCCCACCGCTGCGCGGCAGGGGGAAAGGCGGGCAAAGCCCGCTAAACCCCACACCAAACCCCGCAGAAATACGCTGGAGCGCTTTTAGCCGCTTTAGCGGCCTTTCCCCCTACCCGAAGGGTGGGGGCGCGTGTGCAGCCCCGCAGGGCCTGTCTCGGTCGATCATTCAGCCCGGCTCATCCTTCTGGCGTGGCGGCAGACCGAACAAGGCGCGGTCGTGGTCGCGTTCAAGGTACGCATCCATTGCCGCCATGAGCCGATCCTCCGGCCACTCGCTGCTGTTCCCTTGCCCGCACCCGCTGAATTTCGGCATTGATTCGCGCTCGTTGTTCTTCGAGCTTGGCCAGCCGATCCGCCGCCTTGTTGCTCCCCTTAACCATCTTGACACCCCATTGTTAATGTGCTGTCTCGTAGGCTATCATGGAGGCACAGCGGCGGCAATCCCGACCCTACTTTGTAGGGGAGGGCGCACTTACCGGTTTCTCTTCGAGAAACTGGCCTAACGGCCACCCTTCGGGCGGTGCGCTCTCCGAGGGCCATTGCATGGAGCCGAAAAGCAAAAGCAACAGCGAGGCAGCATGGCGATTTATCACCTTACGGCGAAAACCGGCAGCAGGTCGGGCGGCCAATCGGCCAGGGCCAAGGCCGACTACATCCAGCGCGAAGGCAAGTATGCCCGCGACATGGATGAAGTCTTGCACGCCGAATCCGGGCACATGCCGGAGTTCGTCGAGCGGCCCGCCGACTACTGGGATGCTGCCGACCTGTATGAACGCGCCAATGGGCGGCTGTTCAAGGAGGTCGAATTTGCCCTGCCGGTCGAGCTGACCCTCGACCAGCAGAAGGCGCTGGCGTCCGAGTTCGCCCAGCACCTGACCGGTGCCGAGCGCCTGCCGTATACGCTGGCCATCCATGCCGGTGGCGGCGAGAACCCGCACTGCCACCTGATGATCTCCGAGCGGATCAATGACGGCATCGAGCGGCCCGCCGCTCAGTGGTTCAAGCGGTACAACGGCAAGACCCCGGAGAAGGGCGGGGCACAGAAGACCGAAGCGCTCAAGCCCAAGGCATGGCTTGAGCAGACCCGCGAGGCATGGGCCGACCATGCCAACCGGGCATTAGAGCGGGCTGGCCACGACGCCCGCATTGACCACAGAACACTTGAGGCGCAGGGCATCGAGCGCCTGCCCGGTGTTCACCTGGGGCCGAACGTGGTGGAGATGGAAGGCCGGGGCATCCGCACCGACCGGGCAGACGTGGCCCTGAACATCGACACCGCCAACGCCCAGATCATCGACTTACAGGAATACCGGGAGGCAATAGACCATGAACGCAATCGACAGAGTGAAGAAATCCAGAGGCATCAACGAGTTAGCGGAGCAGATCGAACCGCTGGCAAAGGAAATCGGGGCAGAGGTCGATAGTGGTGGGGCGCTCAAGCACATACAGGACTGCATCGAGCGCCTTTGGAAGGTATCCATCATCGCCCAGAATGGCCGCAAGCGGCAGGGGTTTCGGCTGCTGTCGGAGTACGCCAGCGACGAGGCGGACGGGCGCCTGTACGTGGCCCTGAACCCCTTGATCGCGCAGGCCGTCATGGGTGGCGGCCAGCATGTGCGCATCAGCATGGACGAGGTGCGGGCGCTGGACAGCGAAACCGCCCGCCTGCTGCACCAGCGGCTGTGTGGCTGGATCGACCCCGGCAAAACCGGCAAGGCTTCCATAGATACCTTGTGCGGCTATGTCTGGCCGTCAGAGGCCAGTGGTTCGACCATGCGCAAGCGCCGCCAGCGGGTGCGCGAGGCGTTGCCGGAGCTGGTCGCGCTGGGCTGGACGGTAACCGAGTTCGCGGCGGGCAAGTACGACATCACCCGGCCCAAGGCGGCAGGCTGACCCCCCCCACTCTATTGTAAACAAGACATTTTTATCTTTTATATTCAATGGCTTATTTTCCTGCTAATTGGTAATACCATGAAAAATACCATGCTCAGAAAAGGCTTAACAATATTTTGAAAAATTGCCTACTGAGCGCTGCCGCACAGCTCCATAGGCCGCTTTCCTTGCTTTGCTTCCAGATGTATGCTATTCTGCTCCTGCAGCTAATGGATCACCGCAAACAGGTTACTCGCCTGGGGATTCCCTTTCGACCCGAGCATCCGTATGATACTCATGCTCGATTATTATTATTATAGAAGCCCCCATGAATAAATCGCTCATCATTTTCGGCATCGTCAACATAACCTCGGACAGTTTCTCCGATGGAGGCCGGTATCTGGCGCCAGACGCAGCCATTGCGCAGGCGCGTAAGCTGATGGCCGAGGGGGCAGATGTGATCGACCTCGGTCCGGCATCCAGCAATCCCGACGCCGCGCCTGTTTCGTCCGACACAGAAATCGCGCGTATCGCGCCGGTGCTGGACGCGCTCAAGGCAGATGGCATTCCCGTCTCGCTCGACAGTTATCAACCCGCGACGCAAGCCTATGCCTTGTCGCGTGGTGTGGCCTATCTCAATGATATTCGCGGTTTTCCAGACGCTGCGTTCTATCCGCAATTGGCGAAATCATCTGCCAAACTCGTCGTTATGCATTCGGTGCAAGACGGGCAGGCAGATCGGCGCGAGGCACCCGCTGGCGACATCATGGATCACATTGCGGCGTTCTTTGACGCGCGCATCGCGGCGCTGACGGGTGCCGGTATCAAACGCAACCGCCTTGTCCTTGATCCCGGCATGGGGTTTTTTCTGGGGGCTGCTCCCGAAACCTCGCTCTCGGTGCTGGCGCGGTTCGATGAATTGCGGCTGCGCTTCGATTTGCCGGTGCTTCTGTCTGTTTCGCGCAAATCCTTTCTGCGCGCGCTCACAGGCCGTGGTTCGGGGGATGTCGGGGCCGCGACACTCGCTGCAGAGCTTGCCGCCGCCGCAGGTGGAGCTGACTTCATCCGCACACACGAGCCGCGCCCCTTGCGCGACGGGCTGGCGGTATTGGCGGCGCTGAAAGAAACCGCAAGAATTCGTTAACTGCACATTCGGGATATTTCTCTATATTCGCGCTTCATCAGAAAACTGAAGGAACCTCCATTGAATCGAACTAATATTTTTTTTGGTGAATCGCATTCTGACTGGTTGCCTGTCAGAGGCGGAGAATCTGGTGATTTTGTTTTTCGACGTGGTGACGGGCATGCCTTCGCGAAAATCGCACCTGCTTCCCGCCGCGGTGAGCTCGCTGGAGAGCGTGACCGCCTCATTTGGCTCAAAGGTCGAGGTGTGGCTTGCCCCGAGGTCATCAACTGGCAGGAGGAACAGGAGGGTGCATGCTTGGTGATAACGGCAATTCCGGGAGTACCGGCGGCTGATCTGTCTGGAGCGGATTTGCTCAAAGCGTGGCCGTCAATGGGGCAGCAACTTGGCGCTGTTCACAGCCTATCGGTTGATCAATGTCCGTTTGAGCGCAGGCTGTCGCGAATGTTCGGACGCGCCGTTGATGTGGTGTCCCGCAATGCCGTCAATCCCGACTTCTTACCGGACGAGGACAAGAGTACGCCGCAGCTCGATCTTTTGGCTCGTGTCGAACGAGAGCTACCGGTGCGGCTCGACCAAGAGCGCACCGATATGGTTGTTTGCCATGGTGATCCCTGCATGCCGAACTTCATGGTGGACCCTAAAACTCTTCAATGCACGGGTCTGATCGACCTTGGGCGGCTCGGAACAGCAGATCGCTATGCCGATTTGGCACTCATGATTGCTAACGCCGAAGAGAACTGGGCAGCGCCAGATGAAGCAGAGCGCGCCTTCGCTGTCCTATTCAATGTATTGGGGATCGAAGCCCCCGACCGCGAACGCCTTGCCTTCTATCTGCGATTGGACCCTCTGACTTGGGGTTGATGTTCATGCCGCCTGTTTTTCCTGCTCATTGGCACGTTTCGCAACCTGTTCTCATTGCGGACACCTTTTCCAGCCTCGTTTGGAAAGTTTCATTGCCAGACGGGACTCCTGCAATCGTCAAGGGATTGAAACCTATAGAAGACATTGCTGATGAACTGCGCGGGGCCGACTATCTGGTATGGCGCAATGGGAGGGGAGCAGTCCGGTTGCTCGGTCGTGAGAACAATCTGATGTTGCTCGAATATGCCGGGGAGCGAATGCTCTCTCACATCGTTGCCGAGCACGGCGACTACCAGGCGACCGAAATTGCAGCGGAACTAATGGCGAAGCTGTATGCCGCATCTGAGGAACCCCTGCCTTCTGCCCTTCTCCCGATCCGGGATCGCTTTGCAGCTTTGTTTCAGCGGGCGCGCGATGATCAAAACGCAGGTTGTCAAACTGACTACGTCCACGCGGCGATTATAGCCGATCAAATGATGAGCACTTTTAAAGTTCTGCTATGTGGTGCGGTATTATCCCGTGTTGACGCCGGGCAAGAGCAACTCGGTCGCCGCATA
>NZ_JAFNOO010000024.1:0-5497 GCF_026536185.1 Gilliamella sp. B2838 | reverse complement strand
AGCGAGGTGAAGGGTTTGAACTGCGCACTGATGAATGGGGCGCCTTAGCGGCGGCAAAGGGGTTATATCTGACCACCCAAACCGAACCGAAAGCGCAGGGCAAACAGCTGGATATGCAAGGCGCGATTGCGCAACTAGAAAACGCCTTATCGATAGCTAAATCCCTGCAAAATGCGGCTAAACAATCGGAAGCACACAGTGCTGATACCGACAGTCAAAATCAGCTCAAGGCAAACTTAACTGAACTGGCGCAAAGTGGCATTTTAGCTTATGCACAGGAGGGCATGGCGTTAACCAGTCCTGAAAACATCCAACTATCCACGAGTAGCAGTATTTCCTTAACCAGTGAAAACCAGACTGATATCACTGCATTAAAAACCATCACCCTGTCTGGTGGTGAATCATTGGGATTATTTGCCCACAAATCGGGGATGAAAGTTTTTGCTAACCAGGGTGATATAAACCTACAAGCGCAAAATGCCAACCTGAATATGGCCGCCAAGCAGGATATCAAAATTGACAGTGTTGATGGTGAGCTGACAATCACAGCCAGTCAAAAAATCACCTTAATTTGTGGAGGCTCTTATATCAAAATCAGTGAAGAGGGGATTGAACTCGGTACAGCTGGTAATGTGTATATAAAAAGCAATGCCCTGCAAAAAATGGGGGCAAAAACAATAGCACCTAATCCATTAGCACTACCGTATATTATTGGTGATTATGCTGTTAAATTTATCTGTAAAGATGAAACTGGAAAAATTTATGCCAATGAACGTTACATTGCTACGCTACCTGATGGTAGAAAGATACAAGGGCAAACCGATAAAAATGGGTATACACAACCATTCCACTCTACCAATGAAAATGAAACAATTACACTGGAATTAATTAGTAGGTAAGTTAATCAATATGCCAAATGAAAACACGCAAAAATGTAAAATTTTTACAGCTCAAACAAGTAAGCTTGAAAATGGCGAGGTTGCCACTGAGGAAGTGATATTAAAAAACGTACCAACGCCTCTTTTTATATTATTTTCTTTTAGTGGTGCGGGAAAAACGACCTTTTTTAAAGCGGCAAAATTTAAAGAACAACAATTAAAACTTAAATACCCCGATGCAGAAGTTAGAATCATAAAAGATTTTGAGTATCCATTACAATTTAAAGCGGAATGGACAAAACTATATAATGAATTAACTAACTCAGAAACGGCTTGTAAATATGCTTTGTGGCAAGTTCATTATTTTGGTCATGGCAATGAAAATTCCCTGACTTTTACTGGTGGCGGTAAAATATATTTTGACTTTTATGATAAAATGGAACGTCTACCATGGCATCCAAATGAAGGCATTTTTGTTTTACACTCCTGTCGGGGAGCAGCTTTTGAAGATACTCTTGATGAAACACTAATAAAACAACAAATCTGCTTAGCTAAGACCATTTCAGAGCAGCAAAAAACACGCTGTTTAGGGCAAGTTACTTTTGGAAGCTTTGCAACTAATTCAAAACAGTTTGAAGAAAATTGGGAATTGGATACAAATGGCATTTATATGCCAGATATACCAAAATCTTATCTAACTAATGAAGATATTCAAAAAATATATGGTTATCGTCCTAATCGATATTACAATGCAGTAGCTCTTTATATGGCTGATCCTGTTTTGTGGGGATATGCTTTACTGACAGGCGATACAAAAGATAGGGTATTAGCTTTAAAAGCGAATTATGAAAAAAATAAAAAAATTAAAGCATCTACTACATTACCTAAGTTATATCCTATTTACCAAGAAATTAAAAAATTATCCGATAAAAATCAAATTCTACCTTGCCGAGTATTTAATAAAGGTCAGTTAGAAGCGCGCATTGTTGAGGTGGATGTGTTTAATCAAAATGATTTGGAATATATTTAATGAGTTATACTACCAAAAAAAACAAATCAATACGGAAAAAATTAATCATTTTTGTCATTATTTTAGGTCTTATTATTAGTATTGGCTTTATATATTTAAATACTGATAATTCAAAAAAACGAAACTATGAACTTAATCAACCGGAAAATTTAATTATGGACTTTACCATTTACCCGTCAACTATTCCCGAAAATGAATTATTACGTATAGACGAAGCTAAAAAGCTGTATGACTCAGCCTTTGACGATGGCGTATTTTATGGTGTGGTTAATCCTGAACAATTGATAAAATTTCTTAAACATGCCTGGCAATGGGATAAAAATGCCATGCCATATTATTACTCTCTCCTTAGTTGGCAGGAACTCTTTAATGATGGTTACAAAGATGATGGGATGATCTCATTTACAGAATTTATGCGCAAATATCGGGATCAGTTAGTGGATAGTGCTGGTAAACCGTTGGTTGAACCTGACGTATTTAAAAGTGAGCAAATACAGTGGTATTTATGGGATAAGTTTGCCGATTTAAAATATCCGTATTTTGCATATAAAAAGGGGTGGGGAATGGGTTTTTGTTGGTATGATGAACAAGGTATGGCGCGCCCCTGTCCTGATGAGCAATTAGAAAAAAGTATTGTGTATTTAAATTATGCCATTGAGGGTGGCTATCATTGCTACGAAGATTTGATAGCTCGAATGTTATTTCAACAAGGTGACCATTATCAGGATGAAAAGTATAAACAAATAATTAAATTAACCGAATACCGCAGATCATTAAAATCAGATGATTTAAAACTGGCCATAGATTATGCGCAGTTAATGGCCGAGCATAGCTCAATTATTGGCATATTGCGCATGACTGAGGCGTATTTCTATGGATTAGGTCGAGAGCAAGATCTGGTTAAAGCTTATGCCTGGTCACTGTTAAGTGATTATGCAAAACAAAAAATCACCGAGATAGACAACAATTTAGCGTGGCATGCTTATCAACTACCACCAGTTTGGGAATATAACAAAGAAATCCAACAACGTTTAGAACAAATGCTTACCCCAACCGGAAAACAGGCGGCATTAGATTATTTGGAAATACTGAAAACTAAAATTGTAACTTGGGATTACAATGAATGGCGAGATCAGATAGATGATTTTCATCCTAAACCGTAATTTATTTGACTATATTGTAGTGAGTAAAATTTAAGGTTGAATAATAGTGATTAATCTGGATAGCGTGTGAAGAATAGCAAATTGAAACGTTCAAAGTTCAAAATAGTCATGCTAGTAATGGTTATTAGCCTTTATCAATTATATTTTAATCAATCATCCGATAACCAAGTTAATGTTGGTTTTGTTGAACCGGAAAATCTAATTATGGACTTTACCATTTACCCTTCAACTATCCCCGAAAATGAATTATTACGCATAGACGAAGCTAAAAAGCTGTATAACTCAGCCTTTGACCATAGCGTATTTTATGGTGTGGTTAATCCTGAACAATTGATAAAATTTCTTAAACATGCCTGGCAATGGGATAAAAATGCCATGCCGTATTATTACGATGTTCTTAGTTGTAAAGATTTTTATGATAAAAGAGGAAAAGAGGACGGTATCATTATGTCCTTTGCTGAGTTTATGCACAAATATCGGGATCAGTTAGTGGATAGTGCAGGTAAACCGTTAGTCGAACCTGAGGTGTTTAAAAATAGTCAAATACAGTGGTATTTATGGGATAAGTTTGCCGATTTAAAATATCCCTATTTTGCCTTTCAAAATGGTTACGTAATAGGTACTTGTGGGTATGATGAACAAGGTATGGCGCGCCCCTGTCCTGATGAGCAATTAGAAAAAAGTATTGTGTATTTTAATTATGCCATTGAAGGCGGCTATCATTGCTACGAATATTTAATAGCCCGCATGTTATTTCAACATGGGCGTCAATATAAAGATCAGAAATATAAACAACTGACTAAACTAACCGAATACCGCAGAGCATTAAAATCAGATGATTTAAAACTAGCCATAGATTATGCGCAGTTAATGGCTGAGCATAGCTCAATGATTGGCATATTGCGCATGACTGAAGCCTATTTCTATGGATTAGGTCGAGAGCAAGAGCCGGTTAAAGCTTATGCCTGGTCGCTGTTAAGTGATTATGCAAAACAAAAAATCACTGAGATAGACAATAATTTAGCGTGGGATGCAGAGCAATTACCACCGGTTTGGGAATATAACAAAGAAATCCAACAACGTTTAGAACAAATGCTTACCCCAACCGGAAAACAGGCGGCATTAGATTATTTGGAAATACTGAAAACTAAAATTGTAACTTGGGATTACAATGAATGGCGAGATCAGATAGATGATTTTCATCCTAAACCGTAATTTATTTGACTATATTGTAGTGAGTTTAAGGTTGAATAATAGTGATTAATCTGGATAGCGTGTGAAGAATAGCAAATTGAAACGTTCAAAGTTGAAAATAGTCATACTAGTAATGATTATGATAATGGTTATTAGCCTTTATCAATTATATTTTAATCAATCATCCGATAACCAAGTTAATGTTGGTTTTGTTGAATCCGAAAATTTAATTAGGGACCTTACAATTTACCCCTCAACCATTCCTGAAAATCAATTATTACGCATCCACGAAGCTGAGGAGCTTTATCGTTCCTCATTTGAGGATGGTACATTTTTTGGTGTAACCAATCCTGAAAAATTAGTCAAGCTGGTTAAACATGCTTGGCAATGGGACAAAAATGCCATGCCGTATTATTATAAGCTTGTCTTTTGGGCGGATTCGTATGATGAAAAAGGAAAGGAATATGATATTGTTATGATGTCTTTTAATGAATTTATGCAAAAATATCGGAATCAACTTGTGGATAATGCAGGTAATCCCTTGTCTGAACCTGACATATTTAAAAGCATTAAAATAAGAGGCTATTTATGGGATAAGTTTGCCGATTTAAAATACCCGTATTTTGCATATAACAAGTCTTTTAGTTACGCGCCTCGTCGGTTTGATGAACAAGGAATGACGCGGCCAAGTCCAGATGAACAATTAGAAAAAAGTATTGAATATTTAAACTATGCCATTGAAGGTGGTTATCATTGCTACGAAGCTTTGACAGCTCGAATATTATTTCAACAAGGGCGTCAATATAAAGATCAGAAATATGAGCAACTGAATAAATTAACTGAATACCGCAGAGCATTAAAATCAGACGATTTAAAACAGGCAATAGATTATGCGCAGCTAATGGCAGAGCATAGCTCAATTATAGGTATATTGCGCATGACTGAAGCCTATTTCTATGGTTTAGGACGGGAGCAAGATCCGGTTAAAGCTTATGCCTGGTCGCTGTTAAGTGATTATGCAAAACAAAAAATTACCGAGATAGGCAACAATTTAGCGTGGCATGCTTATCAACTACCACCGGTTTGGGAATATAACAAGCAAATCCAACAACGTTTAGAACAAATGCTTACCCCAACCGGAAAACAGGCAGCATTAGATTATTTGGAAATACTGAAAACTAAAATTGTAACTTGGGATTACAATGAATGGCGAGATCAGATAGATGATTTTC
>NZ_JAFNOO010000023.1:0-5572 GCF_026536185.1 Gilliamella sp. B2838 | reverse complement strand
AGCGAGGTGAAGGGTTTGAACTGCGCACTGATGAATGGGGCGCCTTAGCGGCGGCAAAGGGGTTATATCTGACCACCCAAACCGAGCCGAAAGCGCAGGGCAAACAGCTGGATATGCAAGGTGCAATTACTCAGTTAGAAAACGCCTTATCGATAGCTAAATCCCTGCAAAATGCGGCTAAACAATCGGAAGCACACTGTGCTGATACCGACAGTCAAAATCAGCTCAAGGCAAACTTAACTGAGCTGGCGCAAAGTGGCATTTTAGCTTATGCACAGGAGGGCATTGCGTTAACCAGTCCTGAAAACATCCAACTATCTACGAGTAGCAGTATTTCCTTAACCAGTGAAAACCAGACTGACATCACTGCATTAAAAACCATCACCCTGTCTGGTGGTGAATCATTGGGATTATTTGCCCACAAATCGGGGATGAAAGTTTTTGCTAACCAGGGTGATATAAACCTGCAAGCGCAAAATGCCAACCTGAATATGGCCGCCAAACAAGATATCAAAATTGACAGTGTTGATGGTGAGCTGACAATCACAGCCAGTCAAAAAATCACCTTAATTTGTGGTGGCTCTTATATCAAAATCAGTGAAGAGGGGATTGAACTCGGTACAGCTGTAATGTGTATATAAAAAGCAATGCTTTGCAAAAAATGGGGGCAAATAAAATATTAAATAACAAAAAATATTTACCTTGTGCAAGCGATAGTGGTTTATATCATATAAAATTTTTATTAAAAGATACAGATACGAAACAACCGCTAAAAAATACGAGATATGAAATAACATTAGATGATAATACCAAATTAGAAGGAATATCAGATGAACAAGGATATACTTCAAAAATTATTTCATTGGAAAATAAAATTACTAATTTAAAAGTATTTAAACCTATCTTTATTGAGGAATAAATAACTGTATTGAGTGAGTGAATATAATTATGAATTATGCTATTGAAGTAAACAATTTCCAGATGAATAAAATTGATGAAGACGATGTTGTAGAAGCATATATTAGTGGTTCAGAAGATTATATAATTCCTTTGGTTTTTCCCGATTATTTAATTAGGATAGATATATTGGATTCAACAATTCGAGTCCCTTTGTTAGGGTATGCAGGAGCTTTGATAATTAATGGTAAAAGTGGGCAAACAAAATATTACGAATACGGTCGATATCCACCAGGCGATTTAGAAAGAACAAGAAAAGTCTCAATTAACAATGTTAAAATAACTTCATCAAAAATGATTGAAATATCTTCATTCAAAAAGTTACTACGGCAAATATCTGCAAATTCAGGTCAACGCGGTAATATTAGAGGAGCTATTCTTAGAAAAGAAAATATTTACGATATTTCAGTCGAGTATTGTGAGCAAAAAATAAGAGAAAATGATGACCCTGAAAGAAAACCATATTCAATTTATTCAAATAGTTGCATGACATTTGTTGATGATTTGCTCAGATATCTTGGTTTTGTAACTCTAGGTTTAACAAGAATATCGATAGACATAGCAAATACTGTAAAAAATTATATATTTTCAATAATACCAAATGCTTACATGCAGGAGATCCAATTTTATTTTTCAGCAAGGGATTTACACTATTATTATGTTTCAGATAGGTTAGAGGTAGATTATTAATGAAAAGAAAATTGAAGATAAAATATCTATTTTTCATAACATTATGTTATTTAAGTGGTTATGCTTTTGGCGAAACAAAATTAATTTCTAAAAATAATAATGAGTGGATTGAATTTTATAATGGTAAGGATTCAGAATATCTAATAATTACGTCAAATAATCAACCTAACTATTGTATTTTAATTTCATCTAGTACAGGTGTCCCTTTAACTAAGGGAAGAATTTTTTATGATGATTCTATCGATGCACTTAAAATGGCTTTAAGATTTGCTTATTTAAACCCTGCAGAAAAGTGGTGGTCAGTTGATATTTATAAAAAGAATGATTTGAATAAAAGCGTTAAGACTATGCCGATTACTCCTAGTGTTGATTGCTATAATGGTGGATTGACCTTAGAGGTCATTGAGTATAAACCTCCCTTTTATTTTGTTGCAATCAAACTAATCAATCAAGAATTTCACACTATTGGTTTTATAAAATCAGACAAAATATTAAACAAAAACAATTTTGATTTTATTTTATTAGATATTATATATATGAAAAATAGAGAAAGATTTGAAGTGTTATCATGCTCTACAACTAACTTTGATTGTAAAAATAGCAAATACTCATATCCTTACCAGTATTTTTCTAAACTATCGCAAAATAATTAAGTTTAATCATTTTGAGATTCTTTTTAATGTAAGACGTTATTACATTAACTATTGAACAAGAAAAATTATTATTAATTAAAATAATTCCCGATTATGAAAATAAAATTGAGAAAGTTATAAAAATTGATTTGAAGCAACATGAATATGATGCATTAGTTTCTTTTGTTTATAATTTTGGTTCTATTAAGAGTGATAGTGATTTATCAAAATATCTTAATGAAGGCAAAAAGAAAAAAGCAATGGATGTTTTTGTACAATATAATAAATCTGGAGGTAAAGTTTTAGACGGTTTAAAGAAAAGGCGAGAGAAAGAACGGGAAATATTTGAAAATGGTATATATGCGACAGAGATTTATTAGGCGAAAGATTATGCTTCGTAATACTTATTTAATATTCAGCCTGCTTTTGTCATTTTCAATAAAAGCAGATTTAACAAATAATTGGATAGTGACTAAAGTATATATTAGTGATAGACCATATACAAAAAAAGTGTCCTATAATGATCCAATTTATCTTAATAGAATTTTTCAATGGGATGAAAATGTTATTAAAACTAATATTTATTCTGGTGATCTTATTGAGATTTGTACAAATTATAAAATAAATAAATTTATTATCAATTTTGATGAGATTTTAAACAAAGAAATGCTAAGTGCTGACTCTTTTGATATAAATATCAAACATTCAATAAACCAAATAGATATTTTTTGCCCTAATATTCAAAAAACATGGACACTATTTGAAAAAAATGCTGATGCATATTTAATAATAAATACAAATGATTCTATATTAGAAATAAATCGAATAAAGTATCAAAATACTGTTCCAAGTTTCTCTTGTTCAAAAGCAAAGAAGGTAGCTGAAAAAACTGATTTGCCAAAATATTTATCTATCAGGATTAGATAGGAGTATTCATGATATTTATCATAATATAAAAAAATATTATGACTACGATAATGATCAGAAAGAGTTTGAAGAAATATACAGTAATCAAAAAAAATTTATTCAGAAAAGAGATTTATGTACTAACGAAAAGTGTTTGCTGGATATTATGAATAAACATACTTATCAATTACATGAATATATGCCATTGATTACACCTTACTAGACTGGCATCTGGTGTAAATTTCAAGTTGTATTTGATCAGAAAGTAAAAATAGGGAACTTTAAGAATCTTTTTTGAATGATAAATATCTTACGTATAGTCGCTTATATAAAGAATAATCAGACACCTCAACCAAGCAAACTGAAACTTCATCAACGCCAGACACGTTAAGTCAAAATGGTAAGGTTTGGTTTATGCATCTGATTACGATGATAAATCCAACGATTAAAAAACATCCAATTATTTTATTAAATAATAAAGAATATGAACTTATTTTTTTAGAACTAAGAATGAATATGGATTTATTAACCGACTTCGATTATGAACAAGTTGCAAATGAGTTAGTATGTGAAGCAAAAGCTCTTAAAGCTGTAGCTATAAAAGAAACAAAGGATGAAAGTTTTTATACTTATTTAGGAGATCATGTCCCTAAAATATTGTTTGAAAGAAATTATTTTCACAAATTAACCAATGGTAAATTTGATGATGATCCTGAAATTTCTAGTAGTTCTTCATTTGCTAAGTATGGTACTTATGCTAAACAATATGAACGATTAATAAAAGCATATAATTTATCACCTCGAGAAGCATTACTATCAGCTTCTTGGGGAAAATTTCAAGTCATGGGGGCAAATATGCATTCAAATGAATTAAGTATTGAAGATATTCTATATGAAATTAGCCGTTCAAAAAAATCATTTAATTACATTAAAAGGTTATTTATTAAAAAATAACAATGTATTAGAACCATTAAAGTTAAAAAAATGGGACACATTTGCTTTTTATTATAATGGAAGAAATTATAATAAAAATAATTATGATGTGCTTATAAAAGAAATATATGAAAAACTATAAAGAAGAAAAATAAAGGAATCATAATATGAAGAAAATTATTATTATTTTTATACTATCAATTAATTTTGCATTTGCTAATACAACAAAATGTGATAAAGATTCGGTTAAAAAAATAAATATAACAACATTTTCTGGGGACAATATGAATTTATTATACCAATATTGCCGGTATAATAACGAAGAATCAAAGAATTATGATGGATATCAATTATTAACGATTAACGTTGATAACAATTCATTCACCTATACAAATAATGTGATTGGCAATGAATATTTTGGTGGGGAAATGTTTTATTCAAAACTAGGTATATTCGGTTTAATCGAATCAAATACAGGTAATTCACCATTAACAATCACATATTTAAACATCAAAGATAATAATCTAATTTTATTGGGAAAAATCACGTTTGAACGACGTATGGGAAATATAATCGGTGAGCCCATTATAGAAAATATAAGTAATGAAACCATTAGAATTATCGATAATATATTTGTATTAAATAAAAAAAATATTTTGGGGGAATATTTTTTAAATTACTATGAGAGCTTTCTGTTTATTTTAGCCGATCAATTTAAACAAAATTTGTCAAAACATGATATAAATAGATTACTAGATAAATTAGCTAATTATCCAGATTTAAATAATTTTTATAGGCAAAAAATCTTTTTTAAAGATCGTTCTTTATGTACATATAATGAAAATCTAATTGAAATGGATGCTTTTGGTTGCCAAATAGGAAATAAACAATTATCTATTTGTTATAATTATTTTAACAAAAGTGATCTAATATATAGATTTGGCAATAAAAACAAAATAGAATTAGAGTTGCGAAAAGAAATTTCTGACCATAAAGTTTCAATAAATCCGTTAGTTTTTAAAAAAAATATTTGGCATTATGAAGTAAATACATATCCAGATAATGCAGGAATTTTAATAAAAAAAAATAACGAGAATATTACATTTCTTAAATGTGAAAATGAAAGTGTAGAACCTTATATACTTAATCCAATATGGAATTAGAATGAAATAGGTTAGTAATAACTTATTGGCAAGTCACATGGATAAATGAATTTTTCTGCTTATATGAAATAATATCTGGTTATTTAGGAAACGCAAATTTTAACAAGCATTGAAGAATTATAACCCAAGACTAAATCACATAAAACTAAAAAAAAATTCAAACATCTGATACCTCAAATAAACATGCAGAAACTTCAACACCTGCTACGTTAAGCCAAAACGGTGAGGTTTGGTTTATGCATCCAGTTGCCCTTATGAATTACTTTAAATTTAAAGCAGGCATTGTGACTT
>NZ_JAFNOO010000022.1:0-6651 GCF_026536185.1 Gilliamella sp. B2838 | reverse complement strand
TACTCGTGGCTGCAACCCTACTAGCTCAAAATTTATTCACACATGGTTACGCTTTGGGGAAATTATGAGGGGATCTCTCAGTGCATTGCCTCCAATTCCCATAATTTATTACGCCGATAATAACTTGGTGTAACCTTAAAAATGTACTTAAATCGACGTGTAAAAGATTGTTGGGAATCAAATTGATATTTTAATGCGATCTCAAGGATAGTTTTTTTCGTCAACCTCAACTCAACAGCCGCTTTCGTCAAACGACGAGCACGAATATAGCTAGCCAGTGTGACCCCTGTTACTTTTTTGAACAGCCGCTGAAAATACCACTTGGTATAACCCGCTTTATTCGCCACATCATCAAGCAGTAAAGACTGATCTAAATTATGTTCAATCCATAATAGAACATCTTTGATAACCGTTGTATGAAACTGCTTATCATCATATCTTAATTGGATGTTATTAGCTTTATTTTGATAGCGAGAATGCTGTTCAATATACATAAAATAACCTAAATGTTCTTAAGATTGTCACGACCACATCATCATGATACCATAAACATACTGACGGTATGTTATTTTAAATCTATCATGGAAAATAAAAATCATCAACAAGAAAATTTTAAGAGTACCTATCAATCACTGGTTAACTCAGCACGAATATTGTTTGTTGAAAAAGGCTATCAAGCTGTTTCAATAGATGAGATCTCGGGAAAAGCGTTGGTGACCAAAGGTGCCTTTTATCATCACTTTAAAAATAAAAAACAATTACTCAGTGCCTGTTATAAGCAGCAATTAATTATGATTGATGCCTACATCACAACAAAAACTGATTTAACAAATGGTTGGTCTGCCTTAGAAAGTATATTTGAACATTATCTTGATTATATTATTGATAATAATAAAAACCTTATCCCTATCCAAGAAGTGATGCCTATCATTGGTTGGAATGAACTTGAAAAAATTAGCCTTGAATACATTACTGGTAAGGTAAACGCCATTGTCAGCAAATTGATCCAAGAGAACCAACTTAAAGCTTATGATGATGATGTGCTTAAAAACTTACTCAATGGCTGGTTTATGCATATCGCAATACATGCGAAAAACCTAAAAGAGCTTGCCGATAAAAAAGGCCAATTTATTGCTATTTACCGCGGCTTTTTATTGAGCTTGAAAGATAAATAAAATAGATAGGTTTTATTTGAAGCTAAATCTTCTTTATCGTAAAAAATGCCCTCTTGGGTTATCAAGAGGGTCATTATATTTCGCGGAATAACATCATTTGGTGACGAAATAACTAAGCACTTGTCTCCTGTTTACTCCCCTGAGCTTGAGGGGTTAACATGAAGGTCATCGATAGCAGGATAATAATACAGTAAAACGCTAAACCAATAATCCAAATCCAGCCATCCCAAATTGGTAGTGAATGATTATAAATAACAGCAAACAGTAATGGGCCAATAACACCGGTTGCATTGGTAAGGCTCACCAATAATCCCTGTAAAGCACCTTGCTGATGACTCTTTGTTTGGATAGACATCACTCCCTGTAATGCAGGTAAAGCGATCCCACCACCAGCCAATAAAATTAAAACAGGGAAAACTAACCAACCTTCAGATATAAACGCTAAAAAGGCAAATGCACTACTATCTGCAATAAATCCGAGCAGTACTGCCGTTTTTTCGCCCCATTTAGTGGCTATTCTTCCTGCCACAAAGGCTTGGAATACTGAGTGTAAAAGACCAAGACCCGCTAATGAAAAGCCAACCATCATGCTATTCCATCCAAAACGATTTTCGGTAAATAGCACCCACACCGTTGCGGGAATTTGGCCTATCAATTGCGCTGAAAAATAAATAATCAACAAAATGGGCATCGTTTTAAATAAAGTGATGTATACCGAATTCGATTGCGTCTCAACCCCTACTTCGGTATCTGTATTATCACGTGTATTTTTGGTTTCACGGAACCAAAACATAACCACAAGGAAAGCGACAATATTTAGCAACGCAGCGATAAAAAAGGGACTATGCGGTGAAATCTCTCCTGCAAAACCACCAATAATAGGCCCCGCTATTAAACCAAGCCCAAAACTTGCCCCTAACCAACCGAACCACTTCACGCGTTGAGAAGCTGAGGTGGTATCGGCAATGACCGATGCCGCGACAGCCCCAGTAGCTCCTGTGATCCCTGAAAGCAAACGGCCTAAATACAGCATCCAAAGCGCACTTGAAAAAGCCAGCAATAAGTAATCCAGCGATGCGCCTATTAATGACAACAACAGCACTGGGCGCCGACCAAATCGGTCAGACATTTTTCCAAGCCAAGGAGCAAAGATAACCTGCATTAACGCATAAAGTGCAAGCAATACGCCAAAGTGGTTAGCGATATCTTCCGAAGCAATAAATTCACGTAATAACGTTGGCAAGACTGGCATGATAAGGCCAATCCCCATGGCATCGAGTAACGTAATTACCAATGCGATCTTTGTCGAACTATTCATTTCACTTTTCTCCATCACTGATAGGGAGTGGTAAAATAACTCTATCAATGATAGAGTGTCAACAAAAATTAGGAATTAATGATGTCTAGATTAGATAAAAGTAAAGTGATTAACAGCGCATTAGAGCTGCTTAATGAGGTCGGAATCGAAGGTTTAACAACCCGTAAACTCGCCCAGAAGCTAGGTGTAGAGCAGCCTACATTGTATTGGCATGTAAAAAATAAGCGGGCTTTGCTCGACGCCTTAGCCATTGAGATGTTAGATAGGCACCATACTCACTTTTGCCCTTTAGAAGGGGAAAGCTGGCAAGATTTTTTACGTAATAACGCTAAAAGTTTTAGATGTGCTTTACTAAGTCATCGCGATGGAGCAAAAGTACATTTAGGTACACGGCCTACAGAAAAACAGTATGAAACTCTCGAAAATCAATTAGCCTTTTTATGCCAACAAGGTTTTTCACTAGAGAATGCATTATATGCACTCAGCGCTGTGGGGCATTTTACTTTAGGTTGCGTATTGGAAGATCAAGAGCATCAAGTCGCTAAAGAAGAAAGGGAAACACCTACTACTGATAGTATGCCGCCATTATTACGACAAGCTATCGAATTATTTGATCACCAAGGTGCAGAGCCAGCCTTCTTATTCGGCCTTGAATTGATCATATGCGGATTAGAAAAACAACTTAAATGTGAAAGTGGGTCTTAAAAGCAGCATAACCTTTTTCCGTGATGGTAACTTCACGGTAACCAAGATGTCGAGTTAACCACCCTTTAGATTCATAAAGCGAAAATAATGCGGCTCCAACGTACCCACCTAAATGGAAACGGCGTTCACTCCAATCTAAACACGCACAACAGATTTTACGTGAATGTTTGGAAGGAACGTCAATTCCCATTTCATGAAAATATTGAATACCACTTAATGTGATCATTGAACCATTTTCAGTGATCCATTGCTGTTGACAAAGGGAATCATAGATCTTAACGGCAACTTCGCCAGCTAAATGATCATAGCAAGTACGTGCTTTTCGTAAATGCACTGGCGTGGAAACTTTGGCATGTACGCCATGGTTTAAGGAGATCCCCATCATACTTTCCATCAATTCAGCAATATCTTTTCCTGCTAGCCGAAAATAACGATGCTTGCCTTGAGCTACTACTGTGATTAGCTGGCAATCTAATAATTTAGATAAATGACTGCTCGCCGTTGAAGCTGATATATTCGCCACAGAACTTAGCTCAGTGGCCGTCCAAGCTCGCCCATCCATCAAAGCACTGAGTATTTTAACTCGTGAAATGTCAGACATAGCCGCCCCTATCGCGGCTATTGAGGACTCAAAGGTAACCTCTTTTCGTATTAAATTAGCCATCGCAAGTTCACTTTATTGCCCAAGGGAGCGTAACAGATGCAGCCATACTATCATTGTCCGTTATTAATATCAGTTGGTTAGCATGGTCACTGTATTGCACTAAAATATTAATGTTATTCTCCGCCAATACTCGTGCTATTTCGCCAAGTTCCCCCGGTTTTTCCTGTTTTAACTTACGAATTAATGGTGTCCGGATCGCAAGTACTAACAGTCCAGCTTGCTCTAGCGCTATTTTAGCTTCCTTTCCTTGTTCAACAAGAAAATGAGCATGGCATTCATCACCAACCGTAAATATCCCTCCCCCTTCCAATCCAATACCTTTATTACCTAATGTTTTTCCTAGTAATGCTAATTGTCCTATTTGATTATCTAAAACAACGTGAACATCAAACATTATCCTTGTCCTTTTTAAATGAATATTCGCGAGTAATATGAGCAATACTAATTTTGTAAAAATCAAATATTGACTCTCGCCCTTCTTGTTGAGCTTTCGCATGTAAAACATGATTTTTCCATTGCAGAACTGCGTATTCGTTTTCCCACCAAGATAGCGATAACATTTTTCCTTCTGTAGCTAGACTTTGAAAACGTTCAATTGAAATAAAACCAGCTACATGACTTAATAGTGGTCTTAACTCCTCAGCTAAAGTCAAATAGCGAGTTTGTTGGTCGGGTTGTATTTGCACCTCAAATATTACAGCAATCATATTTTTCTCCGTTATTAATCAACAAACAGAGTAATCCACCCGAAAATTAACACTTCGATAAGCAACGAAATATAGAAAGGTCATGCTGCTGTTTTATGTTGTATATCACACTTCTTTAAATTGCTCGGCCTGCGCTTATCATGTTCTCCTTCTCTTATAATTTTGTTTATTATTTATACTTTTTTATTTTTTGCTATCACCGAAAATAGTGCGGATCCCGCATGGTATTTAGGTTTACCCATCATTAAATACCATTGTTGTTATTTTAATCTTTTTAATATTTCATGATTAAGATCACACTAAAATTATGACCCTATTAACTAAAAGTTATGGATACCCTAATAAAACTCATTGTTAAAGATTAGTTAACCAAAGTAACTTCATTTTTCACTATTGTTAAATTGTTATAGTGAAAATTCTGGTAAACTAATAGAGGTAAAAAAATGATCCTAGATGCCAGTTATACATTATTAGTCGCATGTATCGCGCTACTCATAGGAATGTTTGTCGTAAAATTTACCCCGTTCCTACAAAAAAACCACATACCAGAAGCCGTCGTTGGTGGCTTTATTGTTGCAATTGTTCTGTTAATTATTGATAAAACATCAGGTTATTCGTTTACTTTTGATGCTTCATTGCAAAGTTTATTAATGCTCACATTCTTTTCCTCTATCGGGCTAAGTTCTGACTTTTCTCGACTGATTAAAGGAGGAAAGCCGTTAGTTCTATTAACTATTGCAGTAACGATCCTAATCGCCATTCAAAATACTGTCGGCATGAGTATGGCTGTCATGATGAATGAAAGTCCATTTATTGGCTTAATTGCAGGTTCAATTACTCTAACAGGTGGTCATGGTAATGCCGGAGCATGGGGCCCTATTCTCGCTGATAAATATGGTGTAACAGGCGCCGTTGAATTAGCGATGGCTTGTGCAACACTTGGATTAGTGTTGGGTGGTTTAGTTGGCGGCCCTGTTGCCCGTCATCTTTTGAAAAAGGTCTCTATTCCTAAAACAACCGAGCAAGAGCGCGACACTATCGTTGAAGCTTTTGAGCAACCAAGCGTCAAAAGAAAAATCAATGCAAATAACGTTATTGAAACCATTTCAATGCTGATTATCTGTATTGTTGTTGGTGGCTATATCAGTGCATTGTTTAAAGATACTTTTCTGCAACTGCCTACTTTTGTCTGGTGTTTATTTGTCGGTATTATTATCCGTAATACACTGACTCATGTATTTAAACACGAAGTGTTTGAGCCGACCGTCGATGTATTAGGTAGCGTTGCTTTATCGCTTTTCTTGGCAATGGCGTTAATGTCATTAAAATTTGGTCAATTGGCAAGCATGGCAGGGCCAGTATTAATTATCATTGCTGTACAAACTGTTGTCATGGTGCTATTTGCCTGCTTTATCACCTTCAAAATGATGGGCAAAGATTATGATGCTGTCGTGATCAGCGCGGGTCACTGTGGCTTTGGTATGGGAGCAACACCAACAGCAATTGCGAATATGCAAACAGTCACAAAAGCATTTGGACCATCACATAAAGCTTTCCTTGTCGTTCCTATGGTCGGTGCCTTTATTGTTGATATTTCAAACAGTATCTTAATTAAAATATTTATTGAAATTGGTACATACTTTACCTAATAGCTACACACTACTCGGCGTACTTCTCCTAACAATTTATTATAGGGCAGTATGCCGAGCCGCTTTCTTACCCCGTATATTCCCCTAGTCAATCTATTTAGCTTGCACGTTTACGAATTAATTCTCGTGACAACTAAACCAAAATTTGAATTATGACGAGTATATCTGATTATTTATACTTTATTCGTTAGAATAGTCCGTAGAAATAAATAATCAGTAGGCTACATGGAATGAAATTAAGACATCTCGATATCTTTTATGCTGTAATGACTTGTGGTTCCTTAACGCGTGCGGCTGAAGTTTTACATATTTCTCAACCCGCGGCGAGTAAAGCACTCAAACATGCTGAGCACTGAGAGATCCCCTCATAATTTCCCCAAAACGTAACCATGTGTGAATAGATTTTGAGTAAGCAGGGTTGCAGCCACGAGTG
>NZ_JAFNOO010000021.1:0-7924 GCF_026536185.1 Gilliamella sp. B2838 | reverse complement strand
AAGGTGTGTCAGAGTCTGATATGTTAGCGATTCTTGCCAGTAAATCACGGGACAATAGCCGAACGCCAATGCAATGGGACAACACTGCCAATGCAGGATTTAGCCAAGGTAAACCTTGGATTGAGGTGGCAAACAATTACCCAAAAATCAATGTGAAGGCAGCGCTTGATGATCCCAATTCAATCTTTTATTGCTATCAAACCTTAATCAAATTACGCAAAACATATCCGATCTTTATTTTCGGTGACTATCAAGATCTAACGCCTGATGTTGCTAATTGTTGGTGTTATGTCAGACATTGGAATAATCAAACGTTACTTGTGATAGCCAATCTGACCGAAAATAGGGTTAAATGGCAATTACCTAAAGCATTAGAAAATAGTTCTTGGCAAAAGTTGTTAAGTAATTACTCAAATCAAACAGTGCTCGAAGGTGAAATGGTATTACAGCCTTATGAAGCAACGTATTTGTTGCACGAAACGGATTAAAGGAAATATTGTTTTTTTAATAAAACGATTATAAAAGCGTAATCTATTTAAGATTACGTTTTTTTAAAATTGTTTGAAACTAACGACCGAAATCTAACTAAATAAAAAGCATTTTCACTAACATTATCGTGATAAAACTATGGTGTCCTTCCTTTAATTCATCACTAATCCTGATAACTTATCTATATAATTTAATTGAAAAAAGATTTAAAAAAGTTTGCAAACAACCCAAAAAAAGGTATTTTATAATCTGTTTTAGGTTATTTTTTAATATGAATTAATTTCGTAGCCTGAAAGCTGTGGGTAATCTTAGTAGTACGCCCACATGTGGTCTAGTTAAAAAATAAAATTAAATAATTAGTTATAATAATAGTCGATATAACATTGCTGTTCACATGAAGTATGAAAAGAGGAAATTATGAAGGAAGAATTAGCTACTTTCTTTACTCCATTTGGTAAAGGTGTAGATGATGGGATTAATGGCGGAATCAGCCATAATCGTTACACATTAAATATTGAAGAACTAGGCTCAGCGATATCGGTGTTAGATGTCACCACGCAAGAAGTGCTAAATCAACCGTGGCATTACCTTATCTCCTTTACCTGCAGCAACAAACAGATCTCCCTTGATTCAGTACTAAATAAAAAAAGCCTCCTTTCGTTTTAATTCTGCGAATACTAATATTGCCTCAAAGGCATTAACTGCAGTGAATGTATTAAAATCCTTTGCTCCGTTGGACTCTTCATAAACCTCACTATTACCGTCAGACGATGCACGCATTGTGTACGGGGTCATTACCGAGTTTAGTCAGTTATCGGTCAATAAAGATGAAGCACATTATCAGGTGGTTCTCTCCTCATCACTGGCAAGACTGGCACTTAGCCATAACAGCGCTATCTTTCAAAATCAAAATGTAGTGAGCGTGGTTGAGGAAGTGCTGCGAGGTCATGGTTTTACCGGTATTGATTACCGCTTAGAATTAAAAGACACCTATCCGGTCAGGGAGTTTATCACTCAATGGCAGGAGAGTGACCTTGCTTTTATCCAGCGGATTTTAGCCGATGTGGGTATCTGGTTCCGCTTTGAACCTCATCCGGAGCACAGCTGTGATGTGATGGTGCTGAGTGATTATGAACAAGGTTATCAGCAGGCAAAAGATATTGACTATAAACAACTGAGTGGCACTTTAGATGCGGGTGTGGACAGTGTTTGGGATATCAGCTTACACAGTCAAACGGTTGAAACTTCGGTTAAAGTTCAGGACTATAATTACCGTACAGCAGGTGAGGATTTACAAACTGACGTAAACAGCCAACCGACCAATATAACCACTTACGGCACAGATTACCGTTATGAAGAGCATTATAACGCACTAAATGATAACGGCAACGCGAGTGCTGATACCGATGCTGATAACAGAGCAGGCAGTGACCGCAATGCAGTCAATAGCAATAGTTTTGTTGAAGGAGAGCTTAATGGCAACAGCGGAAGACACAGTGATAACAGCATTGAGAGTGGCGAATGGTATGCCTGTATTCGCCATGAATATGCGATAAGCCGTCAGGTTATCGTCAGCGGTAAAAGTAACCGCGGTCAGTTATCACCGGGTCAGCATATTCATATTACTGGTAATCCGTTAGCTAATACACAGGACGGTTTTTTGATTTTAAGTGTGGAAGGTCGTGGTAACCGTACGGATGCTTATGAAGTGCAGTTTACCGCCATACCGTATCAGACATTAAAACCATACCGACCCAAACCAACAGACTGGCCACAAATCAGTGGCACCTTACCGGCAAGAATTACCAGTCCGGATAATGACACATACGGTTATATTGACACGATGGGACGATACCGGGTTAAGTTTAACTTTGACCTGAAAAGCTGGAAGAATGGTGAAGAGAGCTTATGGGTGAGACTGGCGAAACCTTATGCCGGTGACAGTTACGGTTTCCACTTTCCGTTAATTGACGGCACGGAAGTGGCGATTGCATTTACCAACGGTAACCCTGACCGTCCTTATATTGCTTATGCGATGCATGACAGCAACCACCCAGACCATGTGGCAACCGCCAACAAACACCGTAATGTGATACGCACACCAGCGAATAATAAATTACGGATGGATGATAAACGCGGTCAGGAGCATATTAAGCTATCGACGGAGTATGGTAAAACGCAACTGAACATTGGTCACTTAGTTAATCAAAACAAATCACAACGGGGTGAAGGGTTTGAGTTAAGGACAGATGAATGGGGCAGTATTGCTGCGGCTAAAGGCTTATTCCTCACCACCGCAACTGAGCCGAAAGCACAGGGTAAACAACTGGATATGCAAGGTGCAATTAGCCAGTTAGAAAATGCCTTATCAATTGCCAAAGCGCTGCAAAATGCCGCCAAAGAGTCTGAAGCACACGGCGCCGATACCGACAGTCAGGACCAGCTGAAAAGCTCACTGACACAATTATCACAAAGTGGCTTCTTAGCTTATGCCGATGAAGGTATCGCCTTAACCAGTCCGGAGAACATCCAGCTCTCAACCAGTAACAGCATCGCACTCACTAGTGAAAACCAGACCGATATCACGGCACTCAAAACTATTACCTTATCCGGTGGTGACTCACTGGGATTGTTTGCCCATAAATCGGGTATGAAACTGTTTGCCAATCAGAGTGACGTGGAAGTGCAAGCACAAAATGACAATCTGGTTATGGCAGCTAAACAAGACATTAACATTGACAGTGTTGACAGCGATACTCAGTTAACCGCATCAAAAAAGATAACCCTAATCTGCGGCGGCTCTTACATCAAAATCAGCGAAGAAGGTATTGAACTGGGAACATCCGGTAATGTTTATCTCAAATGCAACGCCATGCAAAAAATGGGACCTGCTTCACTATTTTTACCAACTACTGAATTACCGATAAGCCCTGTAATGCTTTTAGATGAACAAGAGTACCAGTTGAATTTACAAATCAGTGATATCCCCGGTAAAAATGGTATCAATTATGGGAGTTCAGAATGGAGAATCGTATCGGCAAAAAGTGCTGATGATGCGTTAATGACCGATGAAATTATTACTCAAGGTAAAACAACTCAGACAGGCGAAATAGAAATATCACCCGATGAATCAAAAGAGCTTATTAAGCGTTTCAACAAAAGTCCAGGATATTTATGGATTGTGAATAATAATATTGCCTACCAGTTGCAATTTTCGACATTAGATAAAACCGATGAAAATAAAAATATTAAAGCAGCACGAGCAATGGGTTATGGAAACGAAGTATTAAAGCAAAAAGATGAATTTTTAAGTGCGGTAGAAAATAATTCGCAAATTAAAAAGAATCAACTTATAAATTCAATAAAGAAATAATGGTATATAAATGGCGGAACATAATAAAACACATCTTTTACTTGATAAAGAAGGTGAAGAAAACTACACATCGACAGTAACAGAGGATATTTGGCTATATGATATTAATGAGCGTGGAATTAGAAATAATTTTGCCGAACCAACACATAAAAATAGTGTAAAAGCTTATGTGCAAGGTTATGACTATTTTCAGGATTTAATTGCTGATATTCGAAGTGCTGAAAAAGAAATTTATATCACAGGCTGGCAAGTTAACTGGGATGCGATGCTAACACCAAACTTACGTTTAGTTGATTTATTACTTGAAGTGGTGCAGAAAAATGCAGAATTAAAAATTTTTATTTTACCTTGGAAATCGCAGTCTGTCGCCGTCGATACCAATGATCAAGATACCAGAAACGTTTTAAGAAACTACATAAATGAATATATTGGGCGTGAAGTGATTTTTGTCCGATTGCATGATTCAAAAAATGACGAACCATACTGGAGTTATGCAACGCAAATGTTTTTCTCTCATCATCAAAAGTGTATCATCATTGATAGAAAAAAAGCATACGTAGGTGGAATAGACTTAGCTTATGGACGTTACTGCCATGGTTATAATCTCGATCCGAAAGCTGATAATAGACAAGTGTTAAATCGTTATAATCCTTGTGTGAGATTGATGGGGGATAATAAAAAAGAAATAAGCCTATCATTTAAGCCAAGAGATCATTCTACGATTAAACAAAATACATTTTGGCAATCACAAATATTTGATAAAAAGCATTTTGACGCAACCCAAACAACACTAGCGGATAATCAACCCATTATGCCATGGCAAGATGTTCACGTTAAAATTGAAGGTAAAGCAGTATTTGACTTAACTTTAAATTTTGTACTACGCTGGAATCAAGCTGACTCACCAAATAGTGAATACAAAAGAAATAATGTATCTGATTATTGCATACATAAATCACTTTCATTACCCACACAACAAGAATATGATGGAATAGTTGATAAAGGTAATATTAGTGTACAAATATTAAGAAGTGCGCCAGCATATATGCGTAATTGGGAAGCAATGTCAGCCATATTGAGTAAAGATGTAGACTTAAATAATGGTGTTGAAGGTCTAAATAAATTAGCACCGAATGTTCGTCTAAATACTAATACTACATCAAAACCACAATCTGATATTTATCAGGTGATGCAAAAATTAATTAACAAAGCCAAACGCTATATTTATCTGGAAAACCAATTTTTTATCTCTGATTATGGTCGTCCGTCCCACGCTTCTTTAAATGATGCACTATCAGAGGCAGCAAAAATAGAAACACCAATCAAACCTTGGATAACAAAATTTTTATCTATTACGGCTAATGATTTGCCTGAAAATAAAATTGTACAAGCATTAAGCGATAAAATTGCCAGTGTCATTTTTGCATTTAAACCCGAACCATTTCATGTCTATATAACTTTACCTGTACATCCGGAAGGGCTTTTAAATACGGGCTCTATTATGGCTACCATTCATCAAACCATGCAAACTATTGTATTTGGTAGTGATAGTCTGCTTAACCGTATTCGCAAACATCTATGGGTATATCAACAGCTGGTTAAAGATAAAGCACCACGAAAAAACTGGCAAAAATTGCGACCTACCTATTACGATAATATGGGTGAAGATTACAAAACAATAGAGTTAGAAGAGTGTGATAAATATGTTACCTTACTTAATTTGCGCAGTTGGATTCAGTTAGGGGATCGCACTCTCACTGAACAAATTTATGTACATAGCAAATTAACTATTGTTGATGACCTGTATGTATTAGTCGGCAGTGCCAATATTAATGACCGTAGCTTATTAGGCGGGCGAGATTCCGAACTTGCTGCATTAATTGTTGATAATGATTCACAAACCATTAATTGCCCCGAACGCGGCATACCTATACCAGTTAGAAAATTTGCTTATGAATTACGAACCAAAATTTGGCAAGGTTTATATGGCCAAGGTTTAGAAAAGGCGATTGAAGTCCCAGAACTTGCCAGTAGTGTTAACAAAATCCGCTCCCGAGCTAAAAGTAATACTGATATTTTTGAATCGGTTTTTCCATTTATACCAAGGAATTATTTAAGTTTAGAATATGTTGATGATACGAAAGATGAAAATGTATTTGCATCAATTTGGCCTGCATTAAATTATAATAAATTAAGAAAATTTGATAATGAAAAATTGGAAGAGTCAAAGTCTCTAGACGAAGAGATTGATAAATATAACGGGATATTCGGAGCCACGAATCAAGAGCCTATTGCAAATCAGGAAGAAGCATTAAAAAGAATGTATAACAAGGAATATTTCACAGAAAAATTATTAATGCCTTTTAATAAAATTTTTTGGCAAAATTATTCTATTAATGATGCTAATGTATTAAAAAACATTAGAGGTCATATCACATTAGTCCCCCTCCATTGGACAGAAGATGAAAATAACGCTATCACTTATCATATTCGGTTAGTAACTTAAGGATTCCCTATCATGAAAAAGATTTTTTTATTAGTCAGTCTTACTTTTTTTAGTTATGTAGGTCAAGCGGCCGAGATCAACTATAAAACCGAGTGTATTGGATCCTATACCTTAGATTTACCCGATAATCTTGAAGTGGCACTTTATCCGACAAATCAGTACTTTAAGCCAAAATCCCGTTTTCCTGTTTATTTTCAAGATGGTAAATGGGCTATTCTATCTACATTTAATTATAATCAAAATAATTTATCGATTACTGCAAAATGGAGTGATGAAGAGTTAAAAAATGCAAAACAACAAATAGCTTTAGAAAATCAGAATATTAAAACTAATAATTCTAATGATATAGTGAAATTGTTGAATGAAAACAATATGTTGGGGTTTTATGCAAAAAAAGGGGGGCGTGTAACTTTTTTTGAGAATAATACAATATATTCATTTTTTACAACTAATAGTCATCAAGGTGAAGATAAAAATCTTGAATTTTATAAACAAAACGCCGAAGCAATTATTAATGGTTTTTCTACCCGTGAACTGTTTGAAGTGCCGCATACCGCAGGAAAATGTATTCCCTTTGGCTTTGTCGCCGGTAATGATGCCTCCTTACCCCTTATTTTAACCGTCTCTTTTCGGTTAAAAGAACACCCTGATATCGTTATTTCATTTACCGAAAGTACAAGTTCTTTTACCAATCTTATGCGCTTTGATGCCAAAGACGAAATCAATCTATTTTGGAACAGTAATTACGATATAAGTAATCTCAATATTAAAAACATTAAATTACTAGGCTTTCCTATAAAGTATCGTGATATCAAAATGGACGGACGTAATGGCTTAGCGGGTTTTGTTGAAATACGTTATAAAGATAAATCACCGTCCGACTATGGTTATTACGGCGTAGTGTCTTACTATTCCCGAAACACGCCAAACAGCAAAACCAACCACCCATGGTTACAGCTATCTGTTATTGGCAAACAAAGTGAAGCAAAAGGAAAAATCCCCTTAACAGAAGATGAAATCTACCAAATGGCAAAAACCATTGAAGCATCAATAAAACGTAGAGCAACAGAACAATAATTAACAATCAACATAAGTAATTACATGGAATATAAGATAAATAAAAGGGGGAACAAATTAATAATTCTATCCTATGCCTTAATTTATTTACTATTATTGTATACAGTTAATTGTGAAAAAATTATTTAGGAGTGTTTACCGTTTGATCTATTTTTTCGATGAATAAACATTCATGCAATTTAAACTTAGAATGTTTGCTTTCTTACTTATTGTCTAACCAAATTTGCAGATAACGTTGGCGCCGCTTTACTTGGCAATAGTTAACCAACAATAAAAATCGTTTTTACTTCATTAACCACATAAAATAGCGCTGCCATTTGACTGCCGTATTAGTGCTAATGCCTAATTGTCGTTTAATGATTTTGCATGTTTCGCCTTACAGCAATAAATCAATAAATTGCCGAAGGTGTGTCAGAGTCTGATATGTTAGCGATTCTTGCCAGTAAATCACGGGACAATAGCCGAACGCCAATGCAATG
>NZ_JAFNOO010000020.1:0-8207 GCF_026536185.1 Gilliamella sp. B2838 | reverse complement strand
CGGTGCCAGTGCCGGCAGTATTGTTATCAGTGCTGATGGTAAAATCACCAATCAAGGTGCAATTCAGGCTCAACAAAGTATTAATATCAATAGTGTGCAAGATATTAATAACCAGAATCAAATTTACAGCAAACAAAATATTAAATTAAAAAGTGAACAAACTATTGTTAATGATGGCTCTTTAATTGCTCAAAATAATATTACACTTGACGCTAACAAAATAAATAGTAGTAAAAAGAGTCGTGTTGTGTCTGGTGTCAACGATCAAGGAAAACTAACTAATTCGGGAACTATTTTTGCATCAGCCAATAATATTAATTTTAATGGTAAAAATAGCGCAAGTGAAAAACTTTTATTAAACGCAAAAGAAGCTTTAAATCTCGATAATAGCCAAACATATGCTAATCGTATTGAATTGTTTAGCAACAGCCTTTCACTTAAAGCTGCACAGCTGCAAACAGAACAGCAACTTGATGTAATTAATTCAAACAGCATAGATACATCTAATTCAACGATTATCACTAAAAAAGGGATCACATTCTCCAGTGGTTCAATTATTAATGAAAATAGCCAATTAATATCAGAAAGCGACATAACTTTTACTGCTAATGATATTAAAGGTAACGATTCTAAACTCGCAACAAATCAAAAAATTACTATGCACGCAGCAGATATTGCAATGCAAAATGCGAATTTAAGTGCTAAAGGTGCTATTTCTTTATCTGCAGATCAAATCAATGCTAATAAACTTCAGCTTATTACTGAGCAAGAGCTCGATATTGGCGCTCAAAATTTATTCACTAATCAAGCCAATATACAGGCAAAAAAAGCGATTAATATTAAATCCAATAATTATTTCGCCGATTTCCTTCAATTAATCACTGAACAATCTTTATCTTTAAACAGTCATTATTTACAGCTAAATAATTCCCAGCTAAATGTGTTGGGTGATATTAATGTTGATAGTCACGAATTACAAAGTGGTAGTTCACTATGGTTAGCAGGTAAAAATATTACAGTTAAATCGGACTCTATTAATAATCAATCAAGTCAACAAAAAGCAACTGGAACAATAAATTATCAATTTAATCAATTAAATAACAATAACTCAACATTAATTGGTCAATCTTTAACATTTTCAGGCAATAGCTTATATAACCAAAATGCAAAATGGCAAAGTGGTAGCAATATTAATATTCTTGCAACAAAATTGTTTGATAACAAAACGAGCATAATGTTATCGCAAGATCAATTAAATATTGATACACAAGAGATGGTTAATGATGAGGCAGAACTTTTTGCTGGTGGAAATTTAACCCTTCGTACGACTAAATTATTAAGTAACAATAGTGTTATACAGTCAGATCAAGCAATCACTTTGACGGCAACTGAACAACTTGTTGCGAACGCTGCAAATCTATATTCTCAAAAGTACATGCAAATTAACAGTCAGAATATTGACTTAACTAAAGCAAATGTTGGTGCTAAAGGTGACATAGCAATTATAGGAAAACAACAAACTTATAATAATGCTGAAATATTATCAACTGGCCAAATTCAATTTAATGCAACAACTCTCCAAGCCAATAATGCAACGATAAAAGCAGAAAAAGAGTTAACGATTGATGCAAAACAATTTGCAGCGTTTAACGCCGCTCAGCTAGTTACTAATCAAAAATTAACGATTGACGCAGAACAAATTGAAAGCGCTAATTCGGCCATGTATGCGAAAAGTGGCATGAAAGTGCAGACTACTCAACTGAATAATCAAAACGCCAAATGGAGCAGCGAGGGAACAATTAGTTTAACCGCGCAGCAAATTAATAATCAAAAAACAACGCTACAATCCGGGCAATTAAATATCGAAACAGAGCAACTTGATAATAGCGATGCAATAATATTATCTGATGGTGGTTTAGTTATTAATGCTAAAGATATAGACAATACTTCGGCGCAAATACAAACTAAATCTGGTATTAAAATTAATGCAGATAATACACTAAAAAATGCTAATGCGACATTGATTACTGATGGTGCTATTGATGTTACAACAGACAATTTTATTAACACTAATGCAAAATTTTGGGCAGACCAATTTATTAATATTCATGCCAGTGATGTTAATAATGAACATAGCGTTATTTTATCTAATGATAAGATTGAATTAACGGCTACTAGTGTCAATAATCAAAACAGTGAAATTAAAGCTAAGCAAGCTATTAATATTAAAACTAATGAGCTAGCAAGTGATAATGCTCAATATGTAAGTGGAGGCAATTTAGATTTAAACAGCCAAAACTTGTCACTTAACCAAGCCAAACTTTCCAGTAAAGGTGATATCAATATTGATACTAAGCAGTTAATGAGTGACACTGCAGAATATGTTACAGAAGGTAATTTTACGCTAAAAAGCCAAATTGCATCGCTTAATCAAGCTAAAATAACAAGCAAAGGTAATCTAAATATTGATAATCAACAGGCATTGAATATCAAAAAAGCAGTACTAACGTCGTTGCAATATTTAGGTGTGAAATCTGGCACAATTACGGGTTCTGAATCATCAATAAATAGTGTTGGCAACCTTGATATTTCAACGACAGAATTGATTGATAATAATGCAACATTAATAAGTGATAATGATATCAATATTTATGCTGATAAGCTTAATACTGAATCAACAGAACTCGGTGCTCAAGGTAAAATTAACGTTAATGCGCATACTCTTAAAAATAGCAATGCGAAATGGGTTGCTAATCAAGATATGATTATTAATAGTGAACAAATTGATAATGCCGGCAGCCAAATGGGGAGTGGGCAATCACTGACTATCAATACAAAGCAATTAGATAATCGAAAAGCGATGTTAAGTAGTAAAGGAAATATCAACATCACGAGTGAAAATGTTGATAATACTGCCTCAAAATTATTTAGCAATCAATCTATCAACATAAATAGTCATTACCTTACCAATAAAGAAGCGGTACTAAAATCTGATGATTCAATGACGATTAATAGTCCAGAATTTGACAATAGTGATGCCATTTTAGTTGCCGAAAAAGCAATTACAGTAATCAGTGATAATCTTAAGAATAATAATGCGACAATACAATCACAAGCGCAAATAACCTTAAAAGCCAACCAATTTGATAATCAATCGGCATTACTATTATCGGGGCTAAAAGGAATAACAATTGATGCAGGTACGCTGAATAATCAACAGGCGAAATTATTTACAAAAGGCGATTTAGCGATTAATGCACAAGACTTGATGAATCAATATGCTAAATTAGTTAGTGAAAAATCACTTACTATTAAAGCCAATCAATTCAATAACCAAAATAGTGAATTACAAGCAAAAGCTTCGGTTAATATTGATGCGACAACAATCAATAATCAGCAAGCTAAAATGGATTCAGAACAAGATATTATTTTAAATGCTGCCAATAATATCGATAATAGCGCTGCCAGCATGACAGCTAATGGCTTGATTAATCTTAAAGCATCAAATAATATCAATAACAGCTATGCTAACTTGTTATCTAATAATGGTATTTTATTAGAAGCCGTAAATTTATATAATCAAGCAGCTACATTAAAAACTAATGGGCTCATAAGCATAAAAGCACAAAGTATGGATAATCAGCAATCAGATTATTTAGCAGAAAATATTATGCTTGAAAGTGACCATTTAAATAATCAATTCGCAAAATTAAATGCTAGTCATTACCTTATTATTAACGCAAAAGATTTTGACAATAGTAAAGCAAGTTTACTTGCTGATAGTATTTATTTAAAAACACAATCATTTCATGGTGATGGTGTAATTAAAAGTCAAAATGAGTTATCGCTTGATTTAGATGAAAGTTTTATTAATGAAAATGAAATAACCACCAATGGTCATCTGTCTATTCGTACGCAAAAAGACATTATTAATAAAAATAAAATGACTGCTGGCCGACAAATTTCATTAGAAAGTAAGCAATTAATTAACGAAAAACAATCAGAAATTAGCGCTGGTTATTTAGCACTCAATCATCAAACCATTAATAATTATGGTTTAATTAATGGTGACACAACAGTCATTCGCACCAATGTATTAGATAACTTAGAAAGTGGGCGAATATATGCTGATAATTTAGCAATAAAAGCTTCAATACTTAATAATCGTGCACAAAATGGTGTGGCACCGGTGATTGCTGCTCGGCAAAATTTTCATTTAGGCGTTAATACTTTAAATAATTATACTCACGCTCAGTTACTCAGCTTAGGCAATTTTATTATTGGTGGTGATCTTGATGAGAATTTAAATGTGACAGGTAATGCAGATGTCATCAACAATCACTCGGCAAATATTGAGTCTCATGGCGATTTATATATTAATGCTAATGCAATTAATAACATTAATGATCATATCATAACCGAAATGCGCAAAAGTGATGAAGCCCCAGAAATGGAGGAGTATTTTATCGCTGGCGGTAGACTTGAAAAGTATTCACCTGATGAGATTTTATATCGTATCAGAAGTACACACTTCAGAGGGAAAAGGCCTCAATCATACGGTTGTGAAAAGCACGATAAGGGCTGTTGGTATTTATGGAAAGACATTCCCGAGTACTTAAGACCGACTGGTGCTTTATCAAGAATTCAAATTAAAAAAGATGGTTATACAAGTACAAATTCTTGGCATTACAAAATCATTAAAACAAAATATCGCACTGTAGTACTGGAAACAGATCCTGGTAAAATCACGGCTGCAAATAATATAGTCATTAAGGGGCAAATATTAAATAATCAGGATAGTAAAATTGTAGCCGGTAAAACCGTTAATATTAATGTGCAACAATTAAATAATTATTCACAAGAAACTATTTCAAAATATGTGTATTCGGGCAATAAAATAGAGCATTGGAAAAATGACACAAAAGATTATAGAGCCACCTCTACCCCTTATGATAAACCTGATGAAATATTCAATGATGATAGTTTAAATTCTAATATTTTAGATCATAAAATCTTTGAGCAAACTGAATTAAAAGAGGTACCTCGTGAAACAGTTAAGGTAGAAAATACCCCGACGCCAATTACAGTGAACAATGACATTAAAGAGGTCGCTACAAAGCCTGTACAACCAATACACAATACTGATATTAAACTAACCCCGAATGATAAGAAAGTTGACAAAATATCGAATATTGCAGTACCTACAAATAAATTTGATAATGTAACGGCTATTAGTCAAAAACCTGATAATAATTTACAAGATATTATTACTGATCATATAAACAACAATACAGCGGATAAAACACCAATCAAAGAGCCAGAATCCGCTCAAGCTGATAGCATAATGGCTCCAATCAAAACTATTAGTACATATGATCCAACTATTACCCTGCCTGATAATAGTTTATGGATTGTCAATAAATATAATCCAAGTTATATCGTTGAAACCGATCCACGTTTTACGCAACGTAAAAAGTGGCTGAGTTCTGACTATATGCTTAATCGCTTAAAAGTGGATCCAAACTCAATCCAAAAACGATTAGGTGATGGTTATTACGAACAGCAACTTATTCGTGAGCAGATTATTGGCTTAACTGGTAATCGCTATCTTCAGGGTTATCGTTCAGATCTTGAACAATATCAGGCATTAATGGATGCAGGGATAAGTTTTGCTAATCAATATGGAATTGTACCGGGTGTTGAACTATCGGCAGAGCAGATGAGAGCCATAACCACCGATATGATCTTGTTAATGAAAAAAACCATTACCGTTGATGGTGAAAACATCGATGTGTTGGTTCCACAAGTCTATATTGTTAATCGAAAACAGCTAGGTACTGATGGTGCACTTATTTCAGGCGAAAATGTATTTATAAAAGGTGAACAGCTTGACAATAAAGGTTTAATACAGGCAAAAGAAAATGTTTTATTAAATGGATACAATGTCAACAATACCGGATCTATTTACGGTAATAAAGTTGGGGTAACGGCTGAAAATGATATTACCAATTATGGTAAGTTGGTGGGGGATAAATTAGTTTACTTATCAGCAGATAATGATATTAATTTATTATCCAGCACAAGAACCCAAACAAAAGCAAGAAATTCACTGACCAATATTGATAAAACCAGCATTATTCAGGTAAATGACGGCAATATAATAATCGATGCAGGACATGACATTAAATCCCAGGCTGGCTGGATAATTAACAGTGGCGAACAAGGCACAACCTGGTTACAAGCGGGCCATGATGTCCAATTTACCACAGCTGACATTGAAGAAAAATTTGATTACCGAAGAAAAAAAGATTATCGCATCACAGATGAAAAAAGCGTGGTTGGCACCGGAATAAGTGCGGCCAATAATGTAAATATTATTGCAGGTAATAACATCAATGCCAAAACAGTCGATATTGAAGCGGGGAATCGATTAAATCTAATTGCAGACAATGATATTGAAATAGGCTCTTCAACCGAAACCGCCTTTTTAGATGAATTTCATAAAACTAAATCAAAAGGGTTTTTAAACAAAACCACAAGTACATCACACACCGTAATTGATAACACGACTCAAAAAGGGAGTATGCTCAATGGTGATAGTGTGACTATTAGTGCTGGCAATAATTTAACCGTAACCGGTAGTCAGGTAGTTGGTACCCATGATGTCAATCTCTATGCCGATAAAGATATTACGGTTAATGCCGCAGAAGAGTCATATTACCGAAAAGAAGAAACAAAAAAGAAAAAATCAGGGTTAATGAGCAGTGGTGGTCTTGGTGTTACCGTTGGTAAAGAGAAAGAGTCACTAAAACAAACCGATACCGAACAAGCTTATGTCGGTAGTGTCGTTGGCAGTACCGACGGCAGTGTCAATATTCATGCAGGCAAAAATATTAACGTTGAAGGCAGTGATATTATTGCTAAGCAAAATATTAAAATGCAAGGTGAAAATGTCAATATTGAAGCGTTAGATGCCAAAACTACCCATAAAGAAGAGTATAAATATCAAAAAACTGGGGTGACCGTTGCTGTTTCGGGTACAGCCAGTAACATATACAACGCAACTCAAACACTACAACAAGCCAAACAGCAAACCAATGATAAAACCAAAGCATTAATGGAAATTAAAGCGGGCTTACAAGCGGGTAATGCGGCGTTAGAAACAGGAGCAAATTTACAAGATGGTGTGCCTGAGGCTTCGGTGGGCATTAATATTAGCCTTGGCAGCGAAAAAACCAAACGTACGGTTAATCAAGAACAACATACCGTGGTTAGCTCATCGGTTGCAGCGGGGCGTGATGTCTCTATCATTGCAACAGGCAATGGTGAAAGCAATAGTGGTGATATAAATGTCATTGGCAGTCAAGTACAAGCAGGCCGTAACGCAACCATTAACGCTAATCATGATATTAATATTATCGGCCAAGAAAACACGTTTAAAACCGATACTAAAGAAAAAAGTAGCAGTGGTTCGGTAAGTGTCGGGTATAACTTTGGTGGTCAAAAGAATGGATTTAATATATCAGCCAGCGGCAGTCAAAGTAAATCCCGAGAAAAAGGGAATGGAACAGACTGGACAGAAAGTGTTATAGAAGCCGGCAATAAGCTAACGATGATAACAGGCAATGATGCCAATATTAATGCTGGCCAGATAAAAGGCGACAGCGTTATTGCCGATATTGGTCATGACCTGAATATTACCTCACAACAAGATAGTGACGAATATCATATGAAAAACAGCTCAAGCTCAGTAGGCGGCAGTTTTTCACTTGGCGGTACAAGCAGTATTAATGCGGCTAATTCTACCTCCAAAATGGACAGCAACTGGAAAAGTGTTACAGACCAGTCAGGCATATTTGCAGGTAAAGGTGGGTATGATATTAAAGTTGGTAATAATACTGACTTAAAAGGGGCGGTGATTGCATCGGAAGCGGAAGATACCGGTAAAAACAAACTTGATACGGGCACAATTAGCTTTACTGATATCGAAAATAAAGCGGATTATAAAGTCAGCAGCAGCAGTGTTGGCGTCAGCACCATTGGCATGCCATCAATGCCAGCCGGTTATAATAAAAAAGACAATGAACAATCGATAACGCATTCAGCGGTGTCCCAAGGCACTATCATCATCCGCAATGAGAATGAACAAAAGCAGGATATCAATGAGTTAAGTCGGGATACTGAGCATGCCAGTAATGAACTTAAGC
>NZ_JAFNOO010000002.1:290226-387600 GCF_026536185.1 Gilliamella sp. B2838 | reverse complement strand
CTGATATTAATGTCTTATGAGCATAAAAAAAGAAACTTCTCAGTTAGTTTTTATTGACAATGAGAATCAACAAAGAAGAGACTATGAGCGTTTTCCCGCTGATTATAAAGATGCCCCCGACAAGAAATTAACACCGGAGCAAATTGAATTGTCTAACGAAATGAAAAAGTTAGAAGAGAAGTTAATCTTATACGATTATGAACCATTATATTGGTGTTTTAAATAAGTTTCAGCTAATGCATTTAATCAAGTATAAAATGACGACTGTAAGTGGCAATTGTATACTGTTATAATCTAGCACCTTTTCTTTTGGACATATCAGTTATGCAAACCAAAATAACAATTGTCGGTGCTGGTGCTGCTGGGCTTTTTTGTGCGGGATTACTTGGTCAAAAAGGCTTTGATGTAACAGTCATTGATAATGGTAAAAAATTAGGACGTAAAATATTAATGTCTGGTGGCGGTAAATGTAATTTTACTAATCTCGATGTTGAGGCAAAACATTATATTTCGCAAAACCGCCACTTTTGTAAATCTGCATTAAAACGATTTTCCCAATGGGATTTTATCCAACTCGTTAATCAATATCATATTGCCTATCATGAAAAAGATCATGGTCAGTTATTTTGTGATAATTCAGCTCAAGATATTGTTGATATGCTTATTCAAGAGTGCCAGAAAGGGCAAGTTAAGTTTATGTTAAAAACACAACTTGAAGATGTGGAGGCTAAACAGCAAGGATTTAAGTTATCTACTTCTCAAGGCTTTGTTGATACTGATAAACTAATTATTGCAACCGGTGGACAGTCGATGCCAGCACTAGGTATGACCGCTATTGGATATAAAATTGCCGAAAAATTTTCGATTCCTGTTGTGCCAGTCAAAGCGGGGCTTGTGCCATTTACGTTACATAAGCCTTTGTTAGACGTGTTATCCTCGTTATCAGGAATTGCTGTTTTAGTTGAAGTATCTAATGAACGAATCAGTTTTAAAGAGAATCTACTCTTTACTCATCGTGGATTGTCAGGACCGGCGATTCTACAAATTTCGAGTTATTGGCAAGTAGGAGAAGAAATCGTTATTAATCTTTTACCAGATTTAGAGTTTGAATCGGCATTTAAGCCTTTACTGGAAAATAATCGTAATCAAAGTCTAAAAAACTGTTTAGCACAAATTCTACCTAAAAGATTGGTTGAGGTATTAATACAACTTAATTTCATTTCTGACACTATTGTTAAGCAGCTTAATCCAAAACAACAGTTTGAATTGTATAAAAAGTTAACCCAGTGGCGCATTATTCCAAATGGTACTGAAGGGTATCGAACAGCCGAAGTGACCTTAGGCGGCGTGAGTACTGATGCACTTTCATCCAAGACAATGGCAGCCAATACCCAACCAAACCTGTATTTTATCGGCGAAGTTGTCGATGTTGCTGGTTGGCTAGGTGGGTATAATTTTCAGTGGGCTTGGAGTAGCGCTTTTGCTTGCGCACAGAGCTTTAATTGATTTTATATTGTTATCTAACTATCGATAACACCCATTTGAATATGATATTTTTTGACTTTATATTGTAAAGTTGTACGGGAAATATTCAATAATTTAGCCGCAGTGATAATTTTGCCATTGGCTTGATTTAATGCATCAATAATTAATTGACGTTCATAATTTTCCACTTGTTCAGTTAAATTATTACCGTTAGGTGGGGTAGTTGGATTATTTTTGTCGGATTGATTATTTGTTTCAACTACGGCATATGGGCTGTTAATATCAAATAATTCTTCATCTAAGGTTATTTGTTGTAATTCGCCCGGTTCACTTTGTAATACCATACTTCGTACAATTGCATTTTCTAGCATTCTTACATTGCCAGGCCATGGTGCTGACATTAACTGTTTAAGTGCATGTTCACTAATACCACTAATAATAACGTTAAAATCATTTTTATGTTTATCGATAAAATAACGCGCTAAAACCGGAATATCTTCTGTTCGTTCTCGTAAAGCGGGTAATTTAATTAAACCAACATTTAAACGATAAAAAAGATCGCTGCGCATTTTACCACTTTGTAACAGTTCCGCTGGGGATTCATTCATTGCTGCCACAATTCGAACATCTGAATGTATCTCTTTATTCCCCCCTAATTGCCAATAGGTTTTTTCCTGAAGAAATCGTAATAATTTGCTTTGCATATCTAAAGGCATAGCATTAAGTTCATCTAAAAATAGTGTGCCTCCGTTGGCGAGTTCTAAATAACCTTGTCGATTTTCAGCACCCGTAAATGCCCCTTTAACGGTTCCAAACAAAGTACTTTCGATAAGCGTTGTCGGTAATGCACTACAATTAAGTGAAATAAAAGCCTTATCACGGCGATGGCTGGTTTGATGAATTAATCGAGCAAATAATTCTTTGCCCGTGCCTGTTTCACCTACAATCAGTACAGGAACGTCGTTTCGACCTAAAATATTAGTTTGATCGATAACATCCTGCATTTTATTCGAAACAAAAACAATTTCAGGTAAAGGTTGTTCTTTATTTTGATACAGTTTTCTATTGAGTGTGAAGACTTGATCTTGAAGTTGCCTTACATCAGATAAATTACGGCCTATTTCTACCGCACCAATAATCTCTTTTTTACTGTTGTAAAGTGGTACTGTAGTATGTAAATAATCAACAAGTTTACCTAAATGATTATAGTAAGATTGGTAATTATCTTGATATTCCTTACCTTGTTGTAATGCTTGTAACATTGTACTATCTTCTTTCTTCAAATTAGGATAAACTTTGAGCAATGGTTTACCAATAGCTTGCTCTTCTGAGTAACCATCAAGATCTGCGCTTTCCTGATTGTAATAAATATATTTACCTTCTTTATCAATAATGGCCATTGGCTGATGCATTAAATCAAAAAAATGTTTAAATAGTTCTAATGCTTTTAATAATTCAGGATCGATTATCATGATATCCGTACCTTTGAAATTAGGATTATTTGCTAAATATAACTAGCTTTAGTTTGTTCAACCATCACTAATAATGACAAATATTCGTCATAAAAACATATTTTTTACTAAATGACTAATATTATTTCTATGCCTATATATTTAATTTATTGATTTTTAATTGTTTTTAAGTTGGCATGCTGATTGCATTACCTGAGAAAAGCCTTTTTTCTTATTCATTGTGTACTTTTTTATGTACTAATTAACTGGAGGTCATATGTCTGACACAATTATGTCTAATTATAACAAAATACGCACCAATCTTATAACCAAAGATCGTCGTTTTAGTGCGGAAGGTAGCAAACTTTGTTTTGATGGCATTGATTTAGTCGATTTAGCCAAAAAATATCCAACCCCTTTTTATGTGTTTTCTGAAAAAGAAATTGATCGTAACGTTCAAGAAATTAAAGATGCATTTAAGGCACATCCAAATACCAAAATTTTCTATGCATCTAAAACTTGTTCAGTCATGGGCGTACTCAAAGCGATTAAAGATGCGGGTATTTACGCTGAAGCTAATTCAATGTTTGAAGTGCGTAAATGTTTGGAAATTGGTTTTCCAGGAAGCCAAATTGTTTTCAACGGTGTGGTTAAAAAACCTGTTGATTTAGAATTTGCTATCAAAAATGATCTTTATATTATTAATGTTGATAGCTTATATGAACTTGATATTATTGATGAAATTTCACAGCGTTTGAAAAAAGTAGCAAACGTGTGTGTCCGTGTTGAACCAAATGTACCTTCTGCAACTCATGCAGAGTTAGTCACTGCTTATCATGCTAAATCAGGTATCGACCTTGAACAAGCTGAAGAAACTTGTCGTCGTATTCTTGAAATGCCTTATGTACATCTTCGTGGTTTACATATGCATGTTGGCGATCAGGTACCAGAAGCAGAACCTTTTGCTAAAGCAACCAAAGTATTAGTTGACGAATCACGCCGTTTAGAAGAAGTACTTGGTATTAAATTTGATTTAATCAACGTTGGTGGTGGTATTCCTGTTCCATATAAATATGATGAAGAAAATGGTAACCCATTAGAAGACAACATGTACGCAGGTATTACAGCACAAGATTTTGCTGATGCGGTAATTAAAGAAGTACACAAATGGCGTAAAGATGTTGAAATTTGTATTGAACCAGGACGTAAAGTAACAAGTTCAGCTGCTGTATTGTTAACCGAAGTAGCTTGTGAAAAACGTAAGACTAATTACGATTTAGACGGTAACATCGAAGAGCATGTTGAATGGAAATTTGTTGATGCAGGTTATAGTGTTCTTTCTGATAGTCAACATTTTGATTGGTTCTTCTATGTTTTCAATGCTTCAAGAATCAACGAAGCACATGATGAATACATCAAATTAGCAGGACCATTATGTGATGGCGGCGACTATTATCATGTAGGGGTTAAAGGTGAAGAATTTTTAATGCCAAAAGATACTCAAATTGGTGATATTGTCGCTTTCCTTGATGCGGGTGCTTATACCATCGAAAGCCAAACTGTTTATAACAATCGCCCACGTACTGCTGTTGTTATGATTGATAAAGAAGGCAAAGATCGATTGATTCGCCGTGAGGACACTTACGAAGATATGGTTGGATACGACGTGTATTAATCATGAGTTATCTGGGGCACATCGTGCTCCAGATATTATAATGTGAGGTTATTTTATGAGTGATTCTAAAGGTTCAAGTTTACTTGGTATTAAAGACATTGTATTTATGAATGTTATTGCAATACTAAGTTTACGTCAAATTCCTAATGTGGCGCCTTATGGGGCATCAGCAATGGTGCTTTGGTTACTTGCTGCATTTTGTTTGTTTTTCCCATTAGCGATGGTCTGTGGTGAACTTTCCACAGGTTGGCCGAAAGATGGTGGGATCTTTGTGTGGGTAAAAGAAGCGTTTGGTAAACGCATTGGTTGGATTGTTGTTGTTTGCTTCTTATTTTCTTGTGTGCTGTTTTTCCCACTCATGTTGCAATTTGGTTTTACCGCAATTGGCTATATGTTTAGTGCCGATTTGGCGCAAAATCAGGTGTTTATTGGTGTAGGATCGATGGTGGTATTCTGGATTTTGACACTGATGAATATTCGCGGTATGCAGTGGACCAAAATTATCAATAGTGTGAGTGCATGGCTTGGGGTATTTATTCCTGCTGCAATTATTGTGTTATTAGCCATTGTTTGGTTATTAACTGGTCACCCGATGGCAACTGATTATAGTCATGTTAGTGATTGGATCCCAGATTTAAGCAGTTGGGACACCATCGTATTTTTATCTAGTATGATGTTTGCTTTTGCTGGTCTTGAAGTGGCACCTATGATTGCTGGACGTACTCGTGATCCACAACGAGACTTCCCTAAAGCGATGGCGGTATCGGCAATTGTAATTGTTGGTATTTACATGATTGGTACTTGGGCAATTAATACTTTATTACCTGCTGCTGATACTGATATTGTTGCTGGCGTAATGCAAGCGATGGAAGCAGCGGCTAAAGAGTTACATATGCCTTGGTTATTACCGGTTATGGCAATTTGTTTATTCTTTGGTGCATTAGGTCAAATTAACTCATGGTTAGTTGGTCCTATTTATATGTTACAAGAAGCATCTAAAGAAGATAATTTGCTTGGTGAACGTATTGGTCGTTTACATCCTGTATATCAAACACCAGCATTTGCTTTAGTTATCCAAGCAATAATTGTAACGGTACTTTGTTTCTCAACGTTTGTATCACCAAGTATTGCGGCAGCTTATTGGATGTTAACCGCATTAACAACAATTTGTTACTTTATTCCTTACTTAGTGATGTTTATTGCTTACTATCGTTTACGTATTACTCAACCAGATGTACCACGTAGCTTTAAGATACCAGGTAAAGTATTACCAATTGTTTTACCCGGTTTAGGATTCTTATCTACGCTATTTGCGGTGATCTTAGTCTTTATTCCACCTGCACAAATTGATATGGGTGGTTATGTTGAGTATATTGCGAAAATTGTTGGTGGTGCAGTGCTTGCAATTGTCCTAGCTGAATGGATATATTACCGAGCACAAAAACGTAATCGTTTGCAACAACAATAACATAGAGGAGTAAGAGTATGTACAAACCTATATTGGAAATTGATTTGCGCAAATTAAGGAATAATGCGCGAGTCGAAAAAGAGATACTTGCTAAGCACGGCATTGAAGTGATGGCGGTCAATAAAGTCTTTGATGGTTGCGTTGAAACCGCCAAAGCGGTGCTTGATGGTGGTATTGATGTAATTGCTGAGTCAAGAACTTACAATCTAAAAAAACTTAAAGATGCGTTAAATTGCAAAACGTGTTTATTACGTAGTCCTTGTTTGAGTGAAATTAGTGATGTTGTTAAATATGCTGACATTAGCTTAAACAGTGAAAAACAAGTTATCCAAGCACTTTCTGATGAAGCGGTTAAACAGCAGAAAATTCATCAGGTTTTATTAATGGTGGATATGGGTGATTTACGTGAAGGTATTTGGTTTGAACATGTTGATGATATCATCGATACTGTCAAGCTTATCTTATCGTTACCGGGTGTTGAACTTTATGGTCTTGGAACAAACTTCAATTGCTATGGTACGGTTTTACCGACTGTAAAAAATGGAGTAGACTTTTTACAAATTGCGCGTAAAGTAGAGCAAGCTTGTAACATTAAGATCAAATATTTATCAGCGGGTAACTGTACGAGTTATCATTTACTTGATAAAGGTGTTTGGCCTGAAGGCTTAAATCACATCAGAATTGGTGGTTTACATGAGTTTGGTATTGAGTATGTGGATATGAAGTATTTAGATGAATTCCATCACTCAAATAAGCCTGTCGATAAAGCATGCAGTAATTTGTATAAATTGTATGCGCAAATTATTGAACTCAATAGTAAACCAACTGTTCCTGTTGGTGAGTTAGGTGTAGATGCGTTTTTAAATAGTAAAACTTTTGTTGATCATGGTACGCGTAAACGCGCACTTCTCGCTTTTGGACGTCAAGATGTACCGTCTGAAAACTGTGTACCGATTAATGATAGTATTACTGTTTTAGGACAGACCAGTGATCATACTATTGTCGATATTGAAGATGTTACTGAAACATTGCGTGTTGGCGATACCATTGGTTTTGAACTTGATTACACAGCCTTACTTATGGCTTGCCAAACAAATGGTGTAGAAAAACGTTTTATTTATTAATTCGTGTTAGCTGCTGGTTACGCCAGCAGCTGTTATTAATTATTAGGCGGTTTACATGGCAACATCAGAATCACAAGAAAGTCCTTATCCCAGTAGCTTAAAGAAAAATCTAAAAAATCGTCACTTATTGATGATTTCGTTAGGGGGATCAATCGGTACGGGATTATTTATTGGTATTGCAGCACCGCTTAGTACAGTAGGTCCATTAGGTACTATTATTGCTTATTTAATGGCTGGCAGTATTATGCTTGCAACTATGTTATGCTTAGGTGAACTTTCTTGTGCTTTTCCCCACGCTGGTTCTTTTCAACATTATGCATTAATGTTTATTCCGAACCCAATTTGGAGTTATACCATTGGTTGGTTATATTGGTTAAGTTGGGTGCTGTCGATGGCAGCTGATTTGACTGCTGCTGCTATGATAGCCCATCAAGTTTTTCCTGCAATTCCTATTTATCTTTTTAGTCTTTTAATCCTTACAGTTATTACTTGTGTGCATTTAACTTCTGTTCGTGCATTTGGTGAAAGTGAATATTGGTTTTCAACCATTAAAGTCTTGGCGATTATTGCGTTTATTTGTATTGGCATTTATTTGTTATGTCAAGAATATAACCAAACCCACGTGTTACCAACACTTAAGACAGAACATGGCTGGTTTCCGAATGGTTTTTTATCGATTTTTGTCTGTATGACCATTGTAACTTATTCGTTTCAAGGTGTTGAGTTAATTGGTAATGCTGCTGGTGAAGCGCAATCACCACAAGCAGTATTACCCAAAATTATTACTGGCGTTGCTTTTCGAATCATTTTGTTTTACGTGTTAGCGATTGCGGTATTAGCACTGGTTTATCCTTATGGCACAGAACATACCGAGATCAGCCCTTTTATATGGGTATTTAATAAGGCAGGTATTAGCTTTGCTTCTTATGGGATGCTGTTTGTTATTTTTTGTGCTGCCATTTCAGCTGCTAATTCAGCAATTTATGCTAGCTCAAGAATGTTATGGTCTATGGCTCAAGATAACTTAGCCCCTAAATATTTTTCAGATGTGAATAAACGAGGTGTGCCAACAAAAGGGATTTTATTTATTGCACTGATTGCATTAGTATCCTTATTTTCTAAATATATTGCGGCTGAAAAACTTTATATCTATTTAGTTGCAGGTACCGGACAGGTCGGTTGTTTTGCTTGGATTGTTATAGCTTGGTGCCAGTACCGTTTTCGTAAAGGCGTCAATACTGGTCAGTACCCTAAAGAGATGATTAAATTCAGATCGCCTTTATTTCCTTGGTTAGCCATTATATCAATTATTGCAAATACAGTGATTATTATGGGGGTTTGGTTTGATGAGTCAGGTTACTTCATTCTATTATCTGAACTAGTGTTAATTGCTATTATTCTTATTTCTTACTTTTTCTATAAAAAACGTAATCCCGACAAAAGCCATTAATCGGCACTTTGTATGTAATCGAGTCAATAAACATATTGTCTTGATTACATAGGATTGATTATTAGTAGCAAACTATATTATTGTTGAAATCAAATATAATCACGTTTTATTAATTATATCTCAATTTGTTTGTACTATTTTAGAAAAGCAGCTACACCAGTAAAAACAACTTGTGCCGCAATAGCGGATATAAGTAATCCAGTCAATTTTGATAAAATTGATATACCGGTATTTTTTAGCACTTTAGCGATTGTTTTAGCGCATAGCAACATAGCATAGATACCTGAAGATGCAATGAATAATGAAATTGCACCAATCAAATTTTGTACAACACCCAACGAACTCGAACCTAACACAATGATGGTACCAATGGATGCCGGCCCCATACATAAAGGAATTGCTAAGGGCACAACACTAATATCTTCATCGCTACTTATTTTATTCTTTTCTGGTGAATCATTCATCAACGAAACCGCTGTAATAAAGAGTAACGCACCGGAGCCAATTCTAAATGCATCAAGAGTAAAACCAAAAACACTAAACATAGTATTACCAAAAAAGAATAACACAATACCAATAATAAAAACGGCACACGATGTTTTAAGTGCTGTTTTGCGGCGTAGTTGTTCATCATATTGTTTTGTGCCACTTAAAAATGCGCTCAAAACTGCTGGTGGTGTCATTAATGCGAACAATTTTATAGTTGTTGCAAGAATTTCGAAAAGATAGTCACCCATAGCATAACCTTCAAAAGAATAATAAAATTTGCTTTAACTTTGTCAACGCTAGATAGTTGGCAGGAAACAGTATGTTTTAAATATAAAAACGGTCACCGTAAAGGTGACCATCATTAGACAGATATATTTTATATTGTTTTTTTAAATCATTAACCAATAAAGAATTAGTTAAGGCGCTCTTTAATACGAGCCGCTTTACCACGAAGTTCGCGTAAGTAGTAAAGTTTAGCTTGACGTACTTGACCACGACGTTTCACAGTAATTGAATCAACAATTGGTGAGTGAGTTTGGAATACTCGTTCAACACCTTCGCCATTCGAAATTTTACGTACTGTAAATGCAGAATGTAAACCACGATTGCGAATTGCAATAACCACACCTTCATAAGCTTGAAGACGTTTTTTGTTACCTTCAACAACCCATACTTTTACTTCAATCGTATCGCCTGGGCGAAAAGACGGGATGTCTTTTTTCATTTGTTCTTGTTCTAATTGCTGAATAATTGCATTTTTCATAATGTTATCTCTTACTAGTTATACTGAAATTTTAGTTGCTTTGTTTATCACGGTATTCTTGTTGAAATTCAGTGAGTAAACATTGCTCTTCATCAGTCAGAGCTAGATTTTCAAGAAGATCGTCTCTTCTCAACCAAGTTCGTCCTAGTGATTGTTTCAATCGCCAGCGACGAATCGCTTCATGGTGACCAGACATTAACACATCGGGCACCGCCATTCCATCTAACACCTCTGGTCTGGTATAGTGTGGACAATCAAGTAAACCGTTAGCAAAAGAGTCTTCTTCTGCTGATGATTCATGATTCAACACGCCAGGAATAAATCTTGCTAGAGCATCAATCATGGTCATTGCCGGTAATTCACCGCCACTTAACACGTAATCCCCAATTGACCATTCTTCATCAATTTCGGTTTGGATAACGCGTTCATCTATACCTTCGTATCGACCACAAATCAAAATCAATTTTTGATATTGTGACAACTCGCAAACACCTTGTTGGTTTAATTTGCGCCCTTGCGGGGAAAGATAGATTACTTTTGTATCGTTACCTGCTACTGCTTTCGCTGCATGAATGGCATCTCTAAGTGGTTGTACCATCATTAACATGCCGGGACCGCCACCATAAGGTCTGTCATCGACAGTCTTATGCTTATCATGCGCAAAATCGCGCGGGTTCCAATAATCTACTGTTAACAGTCCATTTTTTACGGCTCGACCAGTTACACCATAACAGGTAATAGCTTGGAACATTTCGGGAAAAAGGCTAATTACGCCAATCCACATATTCTTACCTTACCAATTAAAATGCTGGATCCCAATCGACCACAATCATTTTTGTTGTTAAATCAACTTGTTTAATAAATTGTTCTTCAACAAAAGGAATTAAACGTTCTGTTGCTCCAAATGCATCTTTTAGATTTGCTTTAACAACCAACACATCATTAGAACCGGTTTCCATTAAATCAGTAACCTGACCTAAGTCGTAGCCATTAATTGTTTTTACTCGGCAACCAATCAGATCTTTCCAATAAAAATCACCATTATTAAGTTCTGGTAATTTTTCTGCATCGACAAATACTTCGGCATTAGTTAATGCATTGGCTTGATCACGATCGTCAACACCTTTGAGTTTCACAATCATGTCTTGATTATGGGGTTTAAAGCTTTCTACGATTACTTCTTGCCATTGCCCAGCACGCTGAATATACCAAGGTGTGTAATCAAAAATACTATCTGGAAATTCTGTAAACGAAAAAATCCTGAGCCATCCACGAATGCCGTAGCTTGAACCAAGTTTACCCACAACAATTAGATTCTCAGTATTCATCATTACAATTACTATTAGTTACTAATATTAAGCAGCTTTTTGTGCTTGTTTGATCAATGTATTAACACGATCAGAAACGGTTGCACCTAAACCTACCCAATGATTTACGCGATCAAGATCTAAACGTAATTCTTCCGCTTTACCTTGTGCAATTGGATTAAAAAAGCCAACGCGCTCAATAAAACGACCATCACGTGGGTTACGGCTATCAGTGACAACTACTTGATAAAAAGGGCGCTTTTTAGAGCCACCACGAGCTAAACGAATAGTTACCATAACATCCTCTTAAATTAAAAAATAATCTTTATCTTGTCCAACATGGACAAAATCAAAGCCCCGAAATTATACTCTTTCTGGCAAAAAGTGCAATGGCTGTTTATGGCTGATAAAAGGTAATACATTTATTAATCAATATCTATAAATAATCAATCTCACCAATAATAATTACTGGGATTGATTCGGTTCAAAAAACAATCATTAACAGTCGTTTTAATCTATATCTTTACCCATTAATGCCGCACTTAGCCCTTTTCCATGCATATCAAGCGCTAAAGAGCAAGTTATGCCACGGGTGATTGCACAATTTTTTTATACCTCCAAATAGCTGATAACTGTTTGACTAGCTGTCATTCAATTAGCGTTGAGTCAATTGCAATAATCTCTTTGACAGCTTTACGAGCACATCACCCATGACGGTAACATGATCTTTGGCTATTTGTTTAAACGTTACTTGCGAAAAATCGGCAACTCGTTCTGTAATGACAATATTAGCAGAAATACCGACTTTAAAAGATATTCATGCAGATTTATTGTTTTCAGGTGAGTTTTATTTGATTTGCCACAAAGATAATGTTCTTGAGCAGAAACAATCGGTTGAATTAAAGGGGTTAGAAAGGCATAAATTTATTGCTTTTTTAAAAGGTATAATTATTTGTATTTATAATAAAACAATTGACGCAGCTATAACATTCAATATGCTATAGAAGTTAGGCTGTAGACATTTATGATTGGATTAGTTTCAGTTAATCATGGGATTAGTATTACAACTAGGTTAACCTTATTTCAATTTGAACATGACAATATTGCCATAATCTTATTTGAAGGCATCTTTCTCAAAAGAGCAGTTTATCTGATTAAGCAAAGAGATCGACAATTACTAAAATCAGCTTAAAAATTTTATCAATTTATTAGGAATAATAACATGATAAATTAATATATTAATTTATTTGTATATTGTACTTAATATTGTCTTAATTTTTTGTTTTTTTCTTAAAGAAAGCTCGTTTTAACACGTCAAAAAAACCTAGTGAACGTACCATTTTTTGTCCATCAATATAAACACGAATAGCTCTAAGTACTTGTTTAGGTTGTTTAGAAGCAAAGGTAAAAGTACCATCTTTTTTGGTTTGAATTGAATAACGTGGAATCCATTTACCACCAAATAGTACCGATGCAATAACAAAATCGACTTCATTCCAAGGAATTTGAATATATTTGCGCGGATCATGCTGATGATAAAACTCAAAAGCTTTGTCTCCGATTATAATATTGCCATATTCCGTTAAACCAGTAAATGCTGTTGCTTTTACCGTTAAATCAATCTTCGTGTTTAATGATTGAACCATCTATTGTGTCCCTAAACCAGACTTGAATTAGTGATGATATCCTTTTCATCATCGTTATGTGATGAAAAGGATAGTTTGATTATTAAGAATTTGTTGCTTTAAACTAAAACGGTATATTTTAAAAATACGTTGGTTAAAACATTATCTTTTATAAAAGACCAATAACGTGGCCAATAATACCTACAACAAATAACCCAAGGATAATGATAATAGGTGAGACTTTTTTACGTAGTAACCACATACATAAAAATGTTAAAAGTAATGGTACAAGTCCTGGTATTAATTGATCCAAGTTATTTTGCAAGGTAGTCACTTTTTCTTGTGTCAAAGATAATCCAGCTTGCATTTGTTGTAATGCTTTTTGAATGCCTTCCGCACCAGCGGGTAATGCATTCCAATCAATAAATGCACCATTATCTAATTTTACGGTTGAAACGACTGGTTGGAATTTTATCGATACCCACCTTTGTACCAAAGCCGCCAGCACAAACATCCCTAAAATAGACGCACCTTTAGTGATTTTTGGTAGCAATCCTCCAGATAAATTATCGATAATTTTTGAGCCAGTACGATAACCAAACTCTTGACTATACCACATAAAAGAGCAGCGAATGATATTCCAAAGTAAAAAAAATAAAATTGGTCCCATCACATTGCCACTAATAGCCAATGATGCTCCAAGTCCACCAAGCATCATTCTCAAAGTAAACCAAAAGACAGGATCTCCTACTCCTGCTAGTGGACCCATCATTCCTACTTTAACACCTTGAATAGTAGCGTCATCTATAGGAGCTCCATTAGCACGTTCCTCTTCAAATGCAAGCGTTACACCGAGTATTGGGGATGCTAAATAAGGGTGAGTATTAAAAAACTCTAAATGACGCTTTAATGCAGCAACACGATCTTCTTTTGAACTGTACAATTTTTTAATCGCAGGAATCATTGAATAGACCCATCCACCATTTTGCATGCGTTCATAATTCCAAGAACCTTGGAGGAAAGTCGAACGCCAAGCAACGGCTAAACGATCTTTTTTGCTTAATTGAATTCTATCAGTCATTTTTTTTCTCCAAGTTCTTAGTAATCATTTAAAATGTCGTCAAGTGGATCGCCTTTGTTACCACTGTTTGTGTTATTGCCACGTTCAGAAAGATTAAGGTAAATTAATGCTAATGCTACTCCTAATGCACCTATTGCTATTAGTGTCAATTGTGTTAGGGCGGCAATAACAAAACCAATCACAAAAAATGGCCAGACTTCGCGAGTTGCCATCATATTAATTACCATGGCGTAACCAACCGCAACAACCATTCCTCCGCCAATTGCCATGCCTGTTGTTAACCATTCAGGCATAGCATTTAATGAGTCTTTAACTATATCTGCTGGAATAAATAGTAAAGCTGCGGCAGGAATCGCAATTCGTAAACCTTGTAAACAAATTCCTAACATCTGCAAAAATTCAATTCGTCTAATATTTGCACTTTCAGCAGCAGCATCCATCATATGGACCAACGGAACAGCTATTGTTCTCACAATAATGGTTAAGAATAACCCAGCTACAGCAAGCGGAATCGCTATTGCAATTGCGGTCGAAACACCAGCAACACCTTGTCCTCCAAGTATTAAAATAATTGAAGAGGCAACAGATGCTAAAGCTGCATCGGGTGCAACTGCTGCCCCAATGTTTGCCCAACCAAGTGCAAGCATTTGTAAGGAACCACCCAATACTACACCAACTTCTAAATTACCCGTAACTAATCCAATTAATGAACAGGCAACTAAAGGTTGATGAAATTGAAACTCATCCAGAATACCTTCCATACCAGCTAGGAAGGCAATAACTATCACCAAAATGATAGCAATAATTGATAATGTCATAATATAACCCCTTAAATAAACTAATTCTTTTGCTCAGCTAATTCTTGTTTCGCTTTCTTTAATAATTCATCCATATTATCGTTAGAATCATTAGGTACTTTACGAACGTCAAATTTGACGTTTTTAGCTTTTAACTTTTCGAAGGTTTCAACGTCTTGTGCATTCATTGATAACACTTTATTAACCATGACCTTACCCACAGAATGTGCCATCGAACCAACATTGACAACATTGATATCAACACCACCTTCAATGGTTCTTAATACATCTTCAGGGTTTTCAAATAGCAATAAAGCTTTGGTATTGCCAAAACGAGGATCATGCGAAACTTCAATGATTTTTTTGATAGGAACCACGTTTGCTTTAACACCAGGAGGCGCCGCTTCTTCAATCAGTTTTTTTCTTAACTGGTCCTTAGCAACTGAATCTGATACGACAATAATACGGGTAGGATTGGTTGATTTTGTCCAAGAAGTGGCGACTTGACCATGTAATAAGCGAGAATCGATACGAGCTAACACAATTTTCATCTTTCCATCACCGACAACTGTACCTTCTGGAATAGCTTCTGCGGGTTTAGATGTTTGTGTTTTGGCAGGTTCAACTGTTGCGCGAATGCCTTCTTTAGCAGATTCTAAAATTGCTGATGCAATTTCTTTGGCTGTTTCCATCGAAAAGCGTGATGAGTAAGCTTCAATTAACATAGGTAAGTTTAAACCAGCTACAATCGCCCAATTACTATGTTCACCACATAAATTATTCGCTTGATTGAAAGGTGTTCCGCCCCATAAATCCACTAAAAAAAGCACTTCATCTTGATTATCGAATGTTGCTATTGCAGCAAGCATTCTCTCTTTTAAACTTTCAGGACTATCACTTGGATGCAAGGTAACCGCTTTAACGTTTTCTTGTTCACCAAATATCATTGTTCCTGATTGTAGAATCCCTTCTGCAAACTCGCCATGAGTTGCAAGAATAATTCCTACCATAGATCTTCCTCCAAATATTTATCTCATTGGATAATAATAAATTACTTTAAATGAGCACCAAAAACTAGTTTGGTTTAGTTAAGTCATATGTAAAAACATTGAACATAAATAGTCTGTTTATAAAAAATATGAGGTACATAGTTGTTTGTAAAACAAATGTTTATATTCCTAATTTTTATATAATTAACTGTTAAATCATAACATTTATTAATAAGTTAAGTATAGATAATCTATTTTTTTATAGAAGAATTTTATCTATTTTTAAAAAATCATTTATTCTTGTTACGAAATTTTGCTAATTATTGATCATCCATCTAATAATGGATACTGTTATTTTATGCTTATTGATAATCAGTATTTAATCTTATTATATGATGATTATTACTGGTTATTGACGCAAAATTAATTATCAGTTATTTAATCCATAATGATGGATTTTGATATTAAATCAACAAGTTGTTGACTAAAACATCTACCATTTTAGACTTTTAAGATGATTTTCTTCAAAGCTAATTGATTGGTTTTTGTCCATTTCGTCAGGTATGTTTTGCTAACATGCAACTCAATATTGCTGCTGATTTAATTTTAAGGAGTTTTTTATCGCTCAACTTTAGATCACATCAAACAATGTCAAAGATAACTGATGTGATCTATACGCTAAATTAGATTGTCTTAGTTTTTTGATTTACCAAATGCAACTGTAAAAATTAAATTGAGATTATTTTCGTCAAATGTACTATATTGCTTTTTTTTAAAAATACATTTGAACTAAAAATCACCTTTTTTAAAGGTATTTTAATCGTTATTTTATAAACCATGATCTTTTAGCGCACGACGAATAAATCCACAATTTTCTGATAGGACCTTTTTGGCTTGCGTAAAAGATAGATTAGCTAAAATCATTAAAATAGCCGTTTTACAGTGTCGATTACTTTGTTGTAATGCTAAAGTCGCGGTTTGTCGGTCACAATCGGTTGCTTGCATAACAATTGATATTTGGCGCTCAATCAGTTTAGCATTGGTTGCTTCAACATCTACCATCAAGTTACCGTAAACTTTGCCAATTTTAATCATACTTGCTGTGGTTAACATATTTAGTACAAGCTTTTGTGCCGTGCCCGCTTTCATTCTAGATGAGCCGGTGATCACTTCTGCACCAACAATGGGAGTGATTGCGATATCGGCTAATTCAAGCATGGGAGCTTTGGGATTGCAGCATAAGCTTACAACTTTGCACCCCAGTGATTTAGCAAAGTGCATGGCACCAAGAACATAAGGTGTGCGCCCACTAGCTGCAATTCCGACTAAAACATCGTTGGCTGATAAATTGATCTTGGTTAAATCACGTTCAGCTAATTGTGGATTGTCTTCAGCATTTTCAACAGCATGAAAGATTGCCTGCTGACCACCAGCGATTAAGCCGATGACCAGTTCAGGCGGTGTGCCATAAGTTGGTGGGCATTCACTGGCATCTAAAATGCCTAAACGCCCCGATGTGCCAGCACCAATGTAAACTAATCTACCTTGATTTAACAAAGCGTGACTAACTACATCTACTGCTTGAGCTATGTTGCTTAATTCTTGCTCTACTGCTAAGGCAACTTTTTTATCTTCATTATTGATAATTTTAAGAATTTCTAATGTAGAGCAATTATCAATTTGTTCACTATTGAGATTGCGGCTCTCGGTTAACATAGAAGATAAATTAATATTTTGCATGTTTTCTTAATCCTAGCCATAGAAGAAATATTATTAACGTAAATAAGCAACCAAAACCTACACCAATAGCAATAACAGGGAGGTTGAGCGCAACGGCTAAGGTATAAAGCCCTAACATGATCATCATTGCACTATATTCGCTTAAGTTTTGGATTGATATGACACTACCTGCACCAACTAAATCTTTGCCCATTTTTTGGATCAAGGCATTGAGTGGTACTAAGAAAAATCCACCTAGTGCACCAATGATCACTAATAAAATATAGGATGAAATGATATGGCTTTGCAATGTAAAAGCTATAACGGCAATGCCCATCATGATTCCAGCAGGAATACAACGTAATGTTTTATCAATCGAAATAAATGCACTAGCTAAACCAGCGCCAATTACAATGCCGATGGCAACAATGGCATTAAGATTGGTCGGGGTTGAATTGTCAACAATACCTAACACCACAGGCACCCAGCTAATCAATAAAAAACGTAATGTAATGCCTGCTCCCCAAAATAGGCTGGTGCCTAATAGCGTATATAAAGCTTGTTTATTACTGAAGATGATTTTGACTGTGCGGGTAAAATCTTTCACCATACTGGTAAATTTCCAGTGAATATCTTTTCTTGCAGCAGGTAACTTGGGAATAAATATGTTAGCAATTACGGCGAGTGCATACATTAAAACACAAGTAAGTAAGGATGCACTGACATTCATATCGGCAATATGCCCACCAGCCAAAGAACCCAGCAGAATTGCTGCAATTGTTGATGCTTCAATTAAACCATTCGCTTTTATTAACTTATCACCCGATGTCAGCTCGCCTAAAATACCATATTTTGCTGGAGAGTAACCGGCAGCGCCAATACCCACTAAAAAATAACCGATAAAGGGACTAATATTTAAGCAGATACTTGCTGCGCCAATTAATTTTAGACCATTGGCTATCATCATCGCTTTGCCTTTAGACATACTATCGGCAAATTGGCCAACAAAAGGTGAAAGAATTATAAAAGGAACAACAAAGCTAATTTGTAATACTGATTGGCTCCATTGTGGGTAATGCAAATTTTTAATATAAGCAAGAATAGCAAAAAAGATTGCATTATCCGCAAATGCTGAAAAAAACTGCGCTAGCATGGTTGCTACCATGCCTTTGCTTAATAGGGAATATTGTTTCATAGTAGATTCTGACTTATTCATCGGCCATTTTTCTTAGCGTGATAAAATCGATTTTACCCGTGCCAAGTAATGGTAACTCTTTAACAACCCGAATATCACGTGGAATGGCTAATGTTGGTATACCCAGTTCTTGAGCGGCTTGATTGAGTAATTCTCGATTAATGTTAGACGATGTGGTAAACAGTACAATTGCTTCGCCTTTAGCTGAGTCTGTTTTCACTGTTGCGCCATTCATCGAATCGGGATCGACTTTTTTGGCTAGAGCTTCAACACTTTCTAATGACACCATTTCACCGGCAATTTTAGCAAATCGTTTTAAGCGTCCTTTAATGGTAACAAAACCTTCGTTATCAATAGCGACAATATCGCCAGTATCATACCAACCTTTTTCGACCTTGCCGTTTTCATCTGTGGCAGCAGGGACTTCAAGTTTACCTGGATTTTCAACACGTAAGTAACCTTTCATCACGTTAGGCCCTTTTAATTGTAGTTCGCCACCATCGGTAATCCCTGATATCGGAATTAATCGTGAAATCATACCAGGTAGTAATCGTCCAACTGTGCCCGCTTTAAAGGCCATAGGCACATTAAGGGCAACAACCGGTGCACATTCGGTCACACCATAACCTTCTAAAATACGAATACCAAATTTATCTTTCCATTGTTCTCGAACTGAATCTGGTAGTTTTTCAGCACCCGCAACTACGTAACGTAAGCGCATAAAATCATAAGGGTGTGCATATCGCGCATAGTTAGCTAAGAATGTTGGTGTACCAAATAGAACAGTACAATTTTGGTCATAGATAATTTCGGGAACCATACGATAATGTAATGGATTTGGATATAAAAAGGTTCGACTGCCTGAAAACAGCGGTAAAAATAGACCAGCAGTAATACCAAAAGCATGAAACAGTGGCAAAGCTGACATAAAACGGTCTGCTGGTGTTGGATCGATAACTGTTCGAATTTGTTCTACATTGGCAATCAAACTATTATGGCTATGTACCACACCTTTAGGATTACCTTCAGAGCCGGAAGTAAAGAGTACTAATGCTTCGTCATCACTAGATTGACGACGCTGAACCAAACGTGGAATATATTGATGAATTAAAATATATAATTTATCACTGAAGGTTAAGCTTTTACGTAAATCTTCAAGGAAATACCATTTAACACCCTTGACTTCTTCAAGTAAGTAATCAAGCTTACCTTTTTGGATGAATTTTCGAGAAGTAATAATGGTTTTAATTTCAGCCGCTGTTACCGCACAGGTTATGCCTTTGGTGCCTGCTGTATAATTAAGCATTGCTGGAATTCTGTTTTTAACCGATAAACCAAAAATAGTTGCAACAGTAATTGTTGCATTTGGTAATAACAGCCCGACTCGTTCTTTTCTTTTCGTTATTTTAGCAATGATGCAACTAACACCAATAATTTGTTTAAGAAGGTTTCGGTATGACGCTTCCGATGTTGTCGGGTCTTGCACCATACGTGACTTAACCCCGTATTTTACTTGTGCTTCAAGTAAAGCTTCAAATAGTGTCAATTTGGGGCGACTTGCCATGCGAGCATTCATCATAATTTCATGCAGTTTTTCGCCTGCAATGTAACGCCTATCTCTGGCTTTTGGCGCATTTGGCATTGGAATAGAGGTCGGCTCAAGAACATGAATAGTTATCTTTGGAAACAAATGCCGTTTGAATAATCCTTTTAAACGACTGGTTAAGGTAAACTCCGCCCCTTCAATCCAAACTGGTACGATAGTCGCTTTAGAACGAGCCGCAACAAAAGCCGCACCATCATAAATTTTCATTAACGAACCTGTTATTGTGATTCGGCCTTCAGGGAAAATCACAATTGGCCGGCCTTTTTCAATTTCACGAACTAATCGTTTTATTGCCATAGGACTGATAGGATCCATTGGCACAAAATCAACATAACGCTTTGCTAAACGTACCAACCAATGGTCTATATAGCCTGCGTAGATAGCAAAAACAGGTTTTACTGGTAAAAAAACACCGATTAAAACGCCATCGAGGAAGGAAACATGATTAGGCGTGATAAGAAGCCTATCTTGTTTTAAATTATCTAGATTGCCATGAACTTTAACATGAAATAAAATCTTAAGAAAAAATTTTAGTATTTTAAATAACATCTGATTTCTCAATTGTCGTGCAAAATTACACTTTGTCATAATAGTGAAAAAGTAAGCAATATACAAGATAAGCAATTTATCCTGTTATTTCAATTAAAACAAAACATTATTATAAATGCCATTAGGGCTATTGAATAATTAGACAATCGATGTTGCTCAAAAAAATAAGCATTAAAAAATGGACTGGAGATAAAATGTTAATATTAACGGCTAATGAGATTAAAAAAGTTTATACCATGCAAGATGCGATTGCAGCAGATAAGCAAGCTTTGAAAATTTATACCGAGGGTAACAGTGAGGTACCATTACGGATTAATTTTGATATGCAAAAGGGGCAGAGTTTATTTATGCCTGCACATATAAAAGGGAGCGATATTGTCGGCATTAAAATTGTGTCAGTCTTTCCTGATAATCCAACCTTAGGTAAGCCATCAGTACCGGCACAAGTCTTATTGCTTAATCCACAAACAGGTGAAGTTTGTGCAATGTTAGATGGCACTTATGTTACTCAACTTCGAACTGGTGCGGTACAAGGCGCGGCAACAGATTTATTAGCGCGTAAAGATGCTCGTCGCGCGGTATTAATTGGTACGGGAGGACAAGCTGTATCTCAGTTGGAGGCAATGCTAACTGTTCGTCCACTAACAGACGTGGCCATTTTTGATATTGATAGTGAAAAAGCCAAACAGTTCACCGAAGCGATGAAAAGACAATTTGAACATTTCTCTGCTAATTTTTATTGCTCACAGGACTTGGATCAAGATATTAGTCAAGCCGATATTATTACTTCTGTGACGACTTCAAAAGTAGCGACGTTTAATGGTGCTAACGTTAAACCAGGCACTCATATTAATGGTGTTGGTGCTTATACGCCAGAAATGCATGAAATTCCAAGTGATGTAGTGAAAAAATCGTCTATTCGTGTTCTTGATACTAAAGCAGGTGTTTTTGCTGAAGCCGGCGATATCATCGATCCGATCAATCAAAAGTTAGTGTCTAAAGATGATTTTTTAGAATTAGGCAATTTAGTGATGGACTCTACGCTATGTCGTGAAAATGATCAGCAAATTACGTTATTTAAAACCGTTGGTACCGCTGTGCTAGATGTTTACGTTGGCTATGATATTTACTTAAAAGCCAAACAAAAAGCAATCGGCTTAACAATATAAAATAGGGCAATAGCCCTATTTTTTTACACAAATTTTTAAGTAAGCAATAGCCTTTTATCGATATAAAACTTAACTTTTTAATTCTTCTTTTTGCGAACGCCCAAGTAATGCCATTGCCGCTTGTTTTGGATCTTTATGTTCATATAGGACTTGATATATCTGTTCTGTAATTGGCATATCGACGTGATTGTTTTTAGCTAATAGCCAGACTTCTTTGGTGTTTTTATATCCTTCGACAACTTGAGCTATCGTTTTTTGTGCTTCTTCAATGGTTTTATTTTGACCTAATAATATACCAAAGCGACGATTACGTGATTGATTATCAGTACAAGTTAAGACCAGATCACCAAGCCCAGCCATCCCCATAAAGGTGGCAGGGTCAGCGCCAAGTTTAGCACCTAATCGCATCATTTCAGCCAATCCTCGGGTAATTAGCGCTGTTCGAGCATTGGCACCAAAACCAAGTCCATCAGATAGACCTGCACCAATAGCAATAACATTTTTGACAGCGCCACCTAGTTGTACGCCAATAAAATCTTTACTGCTATAAACACGAAAACTTTTACTACAGTGAAATAAATTCTGTAACTCAGTTAAAAACAAATCATCGGTCGATGCAACGGTTACCGCAGTGGGTAAACCTGATGCGACTTCTTTGGCAAAGGTCGGACCAGAAATGACTGCTAAAGGAATTTCATTACCTAGAATTTCTCTTGCTACATCTTGTAATAAACGTCCTGTGTCGGCTTCTAAACCCTTTGTCGCCCAAACGATTTTTGAATCTTTACGTAAAAAAGGTTTAATTTGCTTTAAAATAGTAGCAAAAGCGTGACTAGGTACTACAATAAGTAAGATGGGTGCAGCACTAACAGCGGTTTGTAAATCCGTTTCAACCTGTAATTCAGGTGGAAAAGCAATATCTGGTAAAAATTGCTTATTTTGCCTATCTTGCTGCAAAATAGTCATTTTATCAGGGTTATGACCCCATAATAGTGTTGGATGACCATTACGAGCCAGTAATATTGCTAAAGAGGTTCCATAGGAACCTGCTCCAATGACTGTTACTACAGCGCTTTTTTTCATGAATAATCCGATAAACTGATTAAAAATTTATTGCCAAACAACCACTATTGTAGTGTTTCAGCAGAACTAGCTTCAGCTTGTTGTTGAAGATAGTTAAGGAATAGTGCATCAAAATTTACTGGCTCTAAATTGAGTTGAGGGAATGTACCTTTGGTCACTAAACTTGACACGACTTCTCGAGCATAAGGGAACAATATATTTGGACAGTAAGCCCCAACGCAGTGTTGTATTTGGTTTTCATCAAAGCCAATTAATGAAAAAATACCGGCTTGAGTAACTTCACATATATACACAACTTCATCTTGTGACTTCACTGTTACTGTGACGCGCAAAGCAACTTCATACACGCTTTCATTCAAAATTTGAGATGATGAATTAAGTTCAATATTCATGTCAGGTTGCCATTGTTTTGTAAAAATTTCTGGCACATTATTGGTTTCGAACGAAACATCTTTAGTATAAATACGTTGAATTGCGAATTGTGTTTCGGCTTGTTGTGTATTGTTTTGTTCAGTCATGATAAAACCTTATTTATTTTTAAATTATATTATTTTCTAACTAATGGTAAATTTTCGCCATTCCATCCAGCAATGCCATCTTTTAAGGCATAAACATGTAAAAAACCTTGTTTTACAAGAATTTCACCAATATTTGTTGATGATAAGCCATTTTCATCGATTAAAATAATGAGATCCTCTTTGAATTTATCAATGGTTTTGGCGCTTGCATTTTTAATATCAATCGGCAAGATATTATGAGATTCAGTCACATGCCCTTTTTTGAAGCTATCAGCAGAACGAATATCAACAATAACGGCATTTTGCTTATTGATCATATTGATTGCTTGAGCATTATTAATAATCTTAACTTTCGATAATTTGCTTTTAATCGTTAATACAATGATTGCAATGAATAACACAATCCAACCGAGTGAAAGTAAAAGGTGATTTTTTACAAAAGGAATAATTTCGAGTGTAATAAAGTCCATACTTATGTGATTACCTGATTTTTTCGATATAAGCTAAGATTATAGCGATATTATGCGGTGAAATATAGTACCATTATGTGAAAACATTATTAATGTCATGATGATTATTCGATTTTTAAGTTAAAAATAGATGACTTTAAACAGAATGATATTGATAAGTGGTTACTCAATTGATTACGTTTTTCTAATTTAGTGATATGAATTCCAATCAAATATCCTCCAAATAACGCAAGGAATCTTTATTAGTTTCTCCTATTTTTTGCATATCATGGTGACCAATTTTTCTGGTTTGTTTCAATATTAACCATCGAACAGACAACAAGTAGCACTTACTTTTTCTAATACTAAAATAACACTGAGCAAAACTAAAAATTATTATTGAATTATCATGAGGCATTAAAAAATGCTGGAGTAAAGTTCAAACAAAATATCTGTATGCACCAATACTGAAAGTTTATAAAAGCTGCAACTGTATATAACTTATTTTATATTGGTTTTAGTTTAAGCTTTTGTAATCTTTGATTAGGTAGCAATGATTGGTTTTGGTGCATTACTTTGGTGCTTATTGCTTTATTTTGGTGCAATAATAATATTTGTGTTATTATCAGGTTAGCTTATTGACCACTTAAGCATGGTTAAAAAATGGCATCATATTTGCATAACTGTAAACAACTTGGCAAAAATGCCTTTTAAACTGAACAATTATTTGTCCTTAATGGAGAAGATACATGTCTACACAAAAAGTTTTAACACTAATTAAAGAAAACGATGTTAAGTTTGTTGATTTACGTTTTACCGACACAAAAGGTAAAGAACAACACGTAACAATTCCTGTTAGCCAAATTGATGCTGATTTCTTTGAAGATGGTAAGATGTTTGACGGTTCATCAATTGCAGGTTGGAAAGGTATTAATGAATCAGACATGGTATTAATGCCAGATGCATCAAGTGCGGTAATTGATCCATTTTTTGAAGATGTGACGTTAAATTTGCGTTGTGATGTTTTAGAGCCTGCGACATTGCAAGGTTATGATCGCGATCCCCGTTCAATCGCTAAACGTGCTGAAGAGTTTTTAAAATCATCAGGTATTGCTGATACGGTTATTTTTGGACCAGAGCCAGAATTTTTCTTATTTGATGATGTGCGTTTTGGTACGCCAATGTCAGGTAGCTTTGTACATATTGATGATATCGAAGCCGCTTGGAACTCAGGTACTAAATATGAAGAAGGCAATAAAGGCCATCGTCCAGCAGTTAAAGGTGGTTACTTCCCACTTCCTCCCGTTGATTCATCCCAAGATATTCGTTCTGAAATGTGTTTAATCATGGAGCAATTAGGTTTAGTTGTTGAAGCGCATCACCATGAAGTAGCAACAGCAGGTCAAAACGAAATTGCTTGTCGTTTTAATACATTAACTAAAAAAGCCGATGAAGTGCAAATTTATAAGTATGTAGTACAAAATGTTGCGCATGCTTATGGTAAAACAGCGACATTTATGCCTAAACCGATGTTTGGCGATAATGGTTCAGGTATGCACTGCCACCAATCATTAGCCAAAGATGGGGTAAACTTATTTGCAGGCGATAAATATGCGGGCCTATCTGAAATGGCGCTATATTATATCGGTGGTATTATTAAACATGCTAAAGCAATTAATGCCTTTACCAACCCTGCAACTAACTCGTATAAACGTTTAGTCCCAGGTTATGAAGCACCAGTGATGCTTGCTTACTCGGCACGTAACCGCTCTGCGTCAATTCGTATTCCTGTTGTGACTAGCCCTAAAGCACGTCGCATTGAAGTTCGCTTCCCAGATCCAGCCGGTAACCCATACTTATCATTTGCAGCGCAGTTAATGGCTGGTTTAGATGGCATTATCAATAAAATTCATCCGGGCGATGCGATGGATAAAAACTTGTACGATTTACCACCAGAAGAGTCTAAATTAATTCCACAAGTGGCTGGCTCACTTGAAGAAGCACTTAATGCTTTAGATGCAGATCGTGAGTTCTTAACTCGTGGTAACGTATTTACTAATGACACTATCGATGCTTATATTGATTTAAAACGTCAAGATGTTGATCGTGTTCGTATGACTCCACATCCTGTTGAATTTGAGTTGTACTATAGTTTATAAGTTATTTTCGATTTAACTTAAAGTGCTCCACCGCTAATCAGCGGTGGTGTCTAGCGAGGGCGGGAATTGAAACGATGACATTTGATAATGAATCTGATGCTAATCTTGTTCTCGATTCAATAATCACAAGTATTTTATTGCTCGATAAAAATCTTCATATTCTTTATGCCAATACGGCAGCTCAGCAATTATTATCGCAAAGCACAAAAAAATTATTAGAGAGTTATTTGCCTGATTTATTGAGCTATTATTCGTTGGATTTTGAACTCATGTTAAGTGCGTTAGAACAAAATCAAGGTTTTACGGATAATGAAGTCAATTTAGTGATTAATAATGAATTGCATATTTTATCATTAACGGCACAATTATTAGCAAATGGACGCATTCTTATTGAAATGGCGCCATTAAATAACCATAAGCGTCTTAGCCAAGAGCAATTACAACAAGCTCAACAAAGTGCTGCTCGAGAATTAGTTAGAGGGCTTGCTCATGAAATTAAAAATCCATTGGGTGGTCTACGTGGCGCGGCTCAATTATTATCTCGGGAATTACCTAAAAATGAATTACAAGATTATACACAAATTATTATTGAGCAAGCCGATAGACTCAGAAACCTGGTTGATAGATTACTGGGCCCTCAGCAGCGGTTACAGCAAAAAGAACAAAATATTCACAAAGCAATAGAACGAATCTATGCTTTACTCTGTTTAGAAAAGCCAATTAATATTCAAATTTTACGTGATTATGATCCAAGCTTACCTGAGTTAATTCATGATTCTGAACAGATAGAACAAGTGATTTTAAATATTGTCCGTAATGCATTGCAGGCTATAGGAACAAAAACAGGAACAATAACGATAAGAACAAGAACGGCCTTTCAGGTGACTTTACATGGACAACGTTATCGACTTTGTGCCCGCATTGATATTGAAGATAATGGGCCTGGCGTACCGGTTCATATACAAGATACCTTGTTTTATCCAATGGTGAGTGGTTATGAGGGGGGAACAGGAATTGGACTTTCGATTGCACATAATATAGTCGATCAACATCATGGAAAAATTGAATTTAATAGTTGGCCTGGACATACTGAATTTTCTGTCTATTTGCCAATTAAACAATGAGGTAAATTAAAATGAATGTTTGGATTGTTGATGATGATAGTTCAATTCGATGGGTATTAGAAAAAGCACTTACCAATGCTCACTTTAACTGCGTTACTTTCGCGAATGGTCAAGAAGTGATTGATGCGTTAGATACGCATGTGCAAAAACCTGCTGTATTGATCTCGGATATCAAAATGCCAGGACTTGATGGGTTAACCTTGTTACATTATGTGAAAGAACAAATACCGAATTTACCTGTAATTATCATGACAGCCCATTCAGATCTTGATGCAGCGGTCAATGCTTATCAAAAAGGTGCTTATGACTATATTCCTAAACCATTTGATGTGGATGAAGTCATTCAATTAGTTGAACGCGCAATTTTACAAACGCAAACAAACAAGACAAGTCAAACCACAACAGCAAAAGCCTCAACCGGTATTATTGGTGAAGCCCCCGCGATGCAAGAGGTTTTTCGTATTATTGGGCGGTTATCTAAATCATCGATTAGTGTATTAATAAATGGTGAGTCAGGAACCGGTAAAGAGTTAGTTGCCAAGGCGTTACACATCCATAGTCCGCGTTCACAATCGCCTTTTATTGCTCTTAATATGGCCGCAATTCCTAAAGATTTGATTGAATCCGAACTTTTTGGGCATGAAAAGGGCGCTTTTACTGGCGCTGCTCAAATCAGACATGGTCGATTTGAACAAGCTAATGGTGGAACCCTATTTTTGGATGAAATTGGCGATATGCCGTTAGATGTGCAGACGCGATTATTACGCGTACTTGCTGATGGACAATTTTATCGAATTGGTGGTTATTCACCGGTTAAAGTCGATGTACGGATTATTGCCGCAACCCATCAAGATCTTCAAGCGAGAGTAAGAGAAGGTAAATTTAGAGAAGATCTTTTTCATCGTTTAAATGTTATTCGTATTTTATTACCACCGTTACGAGACAGAGCACAAGATATTCCAAAACTTGCTGAACACTTTTTGCATACAACTGCAAAAGAATTAGGTGTTGAAAGTAAAATTTTTAGTCCAGAAGCTTTAAAAATTTTATGTATGTCAAAATGGCCAGGGAATGTTAGGCAGCTTGAGAATACCTGTCGATGGGTCACAGTTATGTCCTCAAGTAAAGAAATACTGGTACAGGATTTGCCACCTGAACTACTACAAATGTCTATGCCTAAAAATTCAATAGAGTGTGAACCCCACTCTCAACCATTTCATCAACCAGAGCTTGAAATGAATTGGCAAAATTTACTTGAAAATTGGGCTAAACAAGCACTAATTGCAGGCAAAACGGGTATATTAACCGAAGCAGTAAACGATGTTGAACGTATTTTATTAAATTGTGCGTTAAACTTTACGCGTGGTCATAAACAAGATGCCGCACATTTATTAGGATGGGGACGTAACACGTTAACAAGGAAGTTGAAAGAATTATCAGATGATACACAAAATAAATTAGATGAGCTTTGATCATTAATTAAATAAGTTAGTTTGATTACTTTTGAATTAAAGTTTTTAAACTAACTCAATTAAAGTTTATTTGAACAACGACTTTTCAATTCTTAACAAAAAATTTGTATATTTATTTCTGATTTTCTCTCATTATTAATTAGAACCATAATTAACATTTTTCTATGTTTAGAGCAATGTTATTCATTTAATATGATTTTGGTTGTTATTCTTTTAAAAAAAAACAAAAAATAACTTTTCGCATAAAAAAACGAATTTATGCAGAAATATATTGACATTTGGGAAGGGAAACATATATAATGTTTAAAACGCAAAACGCAAAACGCAAAACCTGTAAAACCCTATTTATCGTTAGATAAATCGTTATATTTAAGTTTATTCTTTCACTCTAATCATTTTCGATCCTCAATTAACTTCTTATTCTCCTTTTTAAGAGGAAAAACAGCTCTTTTTAATCAGAAAATATTTAATTCAGTTTCTTTTTATTTAAAATTTATTGGTATCATTTTAGGATTAATCACTGCTAATTCAGTTAATTCGTTAACTGCCACCACTTCAGCTGCAATTCATGGCAATGCACCATATTTAACTTTTGATAATGGAGCCACTAGCAGAAATAAAACAGATCCGCTTTTGAATATTACGCTTTACGATGGACGAAGTTATAGCATCAAAGATAGTTTATCGACAAAAAGCAACCCAATTCGACTTCCTGCTGGAGGCGAAAAATTAAAAAATATTAAAACTGAACTTCCTTTAAATAAACTGAAAATCAGCTTGTTAGATCTAATTTCAAGTAAGGGTTATTGGAAAGATAATGATGGTGATAAGTTGTATACTGTTTCTGGCAATTTAACGTTAACGGTTAAAAGCGCTGATGGTGAAATGGTAAATAACCCTGAGCAGCTTTTGAATGATGCTTGTAATTCTCCCTATCAACTCAGTTTAACCAGTGATAGCGGCATTTTATCAACTCGCTATGGCTTGCCAAATTCTTCTAATTTTATTGGTAATCAAGCAGTTTACTATCTTATCCCTAATAAAGTGACCACTCCTTATTTTTGCTTTGCTCGGCCTAATTTAAAGTATAATGATAGCGATCCTTTTCCAAATTTTACATCTATGTCGGGACCAACAAGTCAATGGGATGGTAGTAAAGGATTTAAACTTCAAACCTTATATCAACCTTCGACCAATTTTCCAACCACAGCATCAAAAGGACTGTATTTTTATTTAACGGTAGCAGGGGCATTATCAAGTGAATTAAGCTATAGTAAATCGCCACAAAACTCTGGGATTAGCTTAAATATTACAACCGATAATATTAAACAAATCAATGTTGCTAAAGTAGAATTTCAAGGACCAGATAATGGTTCAAGTGCTGCAGAAGCTGCAACTGCAAAAGATCCAACTACTTTTACCATTTATTCAGATAAGAATAAAAAAAATATGATATACCGCTTCACAATAAGTAAATGGTTTATAGCAAAACCTGGTTATATTGACTATCCTTCTGCTAAATCCTACTGTGAAAATTTAGGTTACAAAATAGCTAATATTCTCGACTTAACTAATGCAAATGGTTGGGAATGGCAAGGTGGTTTGCCTAATCAACCCAATAATTACCAGCGTAGAATTGGTCAAACTTTATTTGCTGAATGGGGATTTACTGATAAGAATTATTATACAAATAGTGATCTAGAGTATGGTGATTATTGGACTGGGCAAATATACGACAATCTGAATGAGCCTTATCTTGTCCATTCAGATACCGGTGATGTATATCATGGTTATCTTGGTGGTAATAAACAGCGAGTTGCTTGCGTTAACTGATAGCTTTAACACAAATTTAGTATGAAAATTATTTCCTCATAGCCAATTATAACGGTGTGAGGAGTCGCACTAATAACATTGTCATCTTCACTGGATAAAATGTATTTATTCGATTGTTATATTTCTAATCTACCTAAGACACCCATTCTTTTATTCTATTAAAGTTAATTGAATAGCTTTATTTTTTTCGTTACAATCTAATGCAAATGATAATTGTTATATTTATCATTTCTTTTTTTATCAAGAATGATGATTAGGAGCCAAAATGTATTCACGTATCAAATTTAAGTTTATAGTGTTGTTAACAGCGCTATTTGTGTTAGCGGGATGTGATGATAATAAAAAAAATGAGCAAAGTTCAGTTAATAAAATAACCATTGAGCATGCGCAAGGTAAAACTGATGTACCTGAAAACCCTAAAAAGGTGGTTGTTTTTAATATCGCAACACTCGATATTATGGATGCTTTGAATATTCCTGTCTCAGCGGTTCCTCAATCTGATGTGCATTTCCCTGATTTTTTATCGAAATATAGTGATAAAAGTTATACTAATGTGGGGACGTTATTTGAGCCAAATTATGAAGTTTTAAGTTCATTAGCGCCTGATGTTATTATCGCAGGTGGTCGTGCGAACGATGTTTATAATAAATTAAATGATATTGCGCCAACTATTTCTCTTGATATTGATCCAAATAACTTTTTGGCAAGTTTAACACAAAGAACTGAACAATTAGGCACGTTGTTTAATAAACAAGATCAAGCTAAAAAGCTTATAGCTGATTTTAATCAAAAAATTGAACAACTTAAACCAAAAACAAATACCGCTGGAAGTGCACTAGTCATTATGGTTAATGGTGGCAAAATGTCAGCATATGGACCAAAATCTCGCTTTGGTTTTATCTTTGATATATTAGGTTTTAAACCTGCCACAACATTCCAAGAAGCAGGGCGTCATGGTAACGCAGTTACCTCTGAGTTTATTTTAAGTGTTAATCCACAGTGGCTTTTTGTTTTAGATAGAGATAATGCTATTGGAAATAAAGAAGCGCAATCAGCTCAACAAGTTTTAAATAATGATTTAATTCAAAAAACGGATGCATGGCAAAATAATCATATTGTCTATTTAGATTCAACCTCAATGTATATTGCTGGTGGTATTCAAACTTATAGCCACTTAATGGATCAAATAAGCGAAGCTTTACAAAAAACATCAGCTAATTAATCAAAGATATGGTTAAGTCGTTTTATTTTATTACAGGCATTTTCATTTTGTTGATAATGTCTGTAATAAGTTTATTTATTGGGGCTGGGAATGTCACGCTATCTGATCTTTGGATAGATAGTACCATGCGAGAGATTTTTTTTGTTAGCCGCGTTCCCAGAACCGTTGCTTTATTATTTGCAGGTAGTGCCATGAGTGTTGCCGGTTTAATAATGCAATTGTTAACCCAAAATCGATTTGTTGAACCTACTTTAGTTGGCACTACTCAATCAGCCAGTCTTGGTTTATTAATCATGATGGTGCTTGCACCGAGTGCAAGTGTGATGACAAAAATGGTTGTTGCCAGCTTATTTGCTATGGCGGGTACAATGATTTTTATGGTGATTTCCCGAAAAATCATTTTCAAATCAGTATTGATGGTGCCGCTTATTGGTATTATGTTGGGGGCAGTCATTAGCGCGATTACAACATTTTTCGCTATGTATTTTGATTTATTACAATCGCTTGGTGGTTGGGAATCAGGCGACTTTTCAGGTATTTTACAAGGCCGTTATGAATTATTATGGTTAGTCGGCGGTTTGACATTGCTTGCTTGTTGGAGTGCCGATCAATTTACCGTTGCAGGTTTGGGACGCGACTTTTCAGTTAATGTAGGTCTTAATTATCGTCGAGTCATGTTGACGGGACTTATTGTTATTGCATTAATTGGTGGGATTGTTGTTGTGGTCGTTGGTGTTTTACCTTTTTTAGGATTGATTGTGCCAAACATTGTCAGTTTATTATTTGGTGATAATGTTCGTAAAACGATACCTTGGATCTGTTTATTTGGCAGTGGATTAGTATTAATTTGTGACATTATTGGTCGGCTAATTCGTTATCCCTTTGAAATTCCCGTGAGTGTTATTCTTGGCGTAGTTGGCGCTATTATTTTCTTAATATTATTGAGTCGAAGACGCCATGTCAGTTAATCAAAAACGTTATACAATAAGTCAAAAAAGAGTATTTTTGTTATTTATTCTGTCTTTAATTTGTATAAGTTGTTTTATGACTTTAAACCTTAAAGGCAATATTAGTTATATATTGATGCACCGTACTTGGATTGTTTTAACCATGATTCTGGTTGCTTTTGCTGCATCGACTTCTACCTTACTTTTTCAAACCGTGACCAATAATCGAATTTTGACTCCATCAATTATGGGATTTGAATCTTTGTTTGTGTTAATCCAAACGATTGTGATCTTTTTTATTGATACACAAGGTATTCCCTATATTGGGATTATTGGTAAATTTGTATTTGAATCATTATTATTAATTTTATTTTCTCTCTTTTTATACCGTGGTTTATTCACTAAACTCAAACAAAATCTACATTTAGTTTTACTAATCGGTATTATTTTAGGTACGTTGTTCCGTAGCTTTTCTAACTTACTGCAACGTTTAATGACGCCAACAGAATTTGCTGTGTTACAAAGTCGAATTTTTGCAACATTTACCCGTGCTGAACCTGTCTTGATTATCTTTTCATTAATAATAGCCGCTGTGATTGGTGTATTTTTGTGGAAAATGCGATTTCGATTCGATGTACTTGCTTTAGGTCGGGATAATGCGATTAGTTTAGGTATCGATTATCAAAAGAGCGTTACAATAATTTTATTACTCGTTTCTGTTTTAGTCGCAATATCGACGGCATTGGTTGGACCGTTTACTTTTTTGGGTCTATTGATCGCTAATCTTGCTTATAGTATTAGCGGATCAAGCCAACATCGTTATTTACTGCCTACCGCTTTTTTATTGGGTATCATTTTTCTGGTCGGTGGGCAAATGTTTCTAGAGCGTGTGTTAAATATGGTTGGCGCTTTATCTATAGTGATTGAATTTATTGGTGGTTCTTTGTTTATTTTCTTATTATTGAAAAAGGTTCCAATGTGATTGAAATTGAAAATGTTTGTAAAAATTATCAAACTATACCCGTATTAAAAAATGTCAATGCGACTATTTCGCAAGGTGGGATTACGGCAATTATTGGACCGAATGGTGCAGGTAAATCAACGCTTTTATCGATTATCAGTCGACTTTTAGTGGCTGATGAAGGTGTTGTTAAAATTCAAAATATGGATGTTGTTAATACACCAAGTGATAAACTTGCGACCTATTTATCTGTTTTAAGACAAGAAAATCGGTTTACCAGTCGGTTAACTGTTTTTGAACTTGTTGGCTTTGGGCGTTATCCTTATACCAAAGGGCGCTTAAATGCTGATGATTATAAGCATATCAATCAAGCTCTGGATTTTTTGAATCTTACCGAATATAAAGATCGTTTTATTGATGAGTTATCCGGTGGTCAGCGCCAGCGTGCTTATGTGGCTATGATTCTTTGTCAAGATACCGAATATGTCTTACTCGATGAACCACTCAATAATTTAGACATGAAACATGCGGTTGCTATGATGAAACAATTACGTCGAGCAGCAGATGAACTCGGTAAAACCATCGTTATTGTCATTCATGATATTAATTTTGCATCCGTTTATTCAGACTATATTTTGGCGATGAAAAATGGTGAGCTTGTTTATCAAGGTAGTCCAGAGCAAATTATGAATTCACAACTTTTAGAGGATATATTTGATACTCCTATAAAAATTGAGAATGTCCAAAATCAAAATATTGCGATTTATTATTAACTTATTTTTTATGCTTGATATCGAACATAAACGAATTCAAACTTTAACCAGTTGAACAATGATTGTTCCTGCATTAACACTGTTAATCATCAGATAAAACAATTAAGGTTTACAATTTCTCTTTATTCATGTTTAATTGCCAACAATATGTTTGCTGAGACTATATTATGAAATTAGACGAAATTGCTTTGTTAGCGGGTGTTTCTCGAACTACAGCTAGCTATGTAATTAATGGAAAAGCAAAAAAATATCGTGTTAGTGATAGAACGATTGAAAAAGTCTTAGCGGTCGTTAAAGAGCATAACTATCAACCAAATCAAGTCGCAGCAGGACTAAGAGCTGGTAAAACACGCACAATAGGTATTATTATTCCTGATTTGGAAAATAGTAGTTATACAACAATTGCCAATTACTTAGAGCAATTAGCGCGCAAAAATGGATATCAATTATTACTTTCATGTTCTGAAGATAAACCAAGTATTGAGCAAGAGTGCGTAAGGCATCTTCAGCAGCGGCGAGTTGATGCTTTAGTCATATCTTCATCGTTTGTGTCTCCTCAAGATTATAGGTTTTATGATGGTTGGCAAAATAACCAAATTCCATTATTTGCCTTAGATAGAACATTATCCAATAATCAATTTAGAAACATCGTTGGATCTGATAAACAAGATGCCAAAACGTTAGGCTCCACGTTTAGTCAATTTGTTGATGGAACTGTCGTTTATATTGGTGCTTTGCCTAATTTATCGGTTAGTCAATTACGTCTTGAAGGATTTGAATCAATTGCAGCAAACCAGTTTAATAAAGTTGATTTTTTATATGCAAATAATTATAGTCGCTGTGACGCCGAAATTGTATTTAGTCATTGGTTAGAAACGCATGATATACCCGATGGTATTTTCACTACCTCCTTTTCATTATTACAAGGCGCGATTGATTCAATTTTAAAAAAATTTGGCTATCTACCCAATCAACTGACGATTGCTACTTTTGGTGATCATGAACTGCTTGATTTTTTACCGTGTAAGGTGATATCGCTTGCTCAAGATCATCAAGAAGTTTCACAAGTTGTTATCGCATTATTAATGGAAAGCTTGCGTGAACAAAGTTATAAGCCTGGTACAACCATTATTCCTAGGCGGTTGCTATATAGAGGAAGCTTGGGTAGAGCCTGTCTGAGCGATTATAAAAAATAACTTTTTTAAGTTTTAATCAAAAAATTGGATCTAGATCACATATTAATTATTAATAGAGATAATTTATTTGATAAATATTTTAATTGTATTCATCATTGCTGAAACGATTCAATATAATTCAATTAAGGATTTAGAATTGTTGAGTTATTTTAGCAAACCCAACATTTTAACCCAGAGGTATTTATTCTATGTTTCATTTAGTTAAAGAAAATATTCATTTAAATGAACAAGCGACTAACAAGCAAGAAGCAATAAAAAAAATTGCCGCAGCATTAACGAGTGCAGGTTTTGTTGAAGATGGATATGTTAAAGGTATGCTAGAGCGAGAAGAGCAAGCTGCAACCTATCTGGGTATTGGTATCGCGATTCCTCATGGCACCACAAAAACTCGACATTTAGTGAAAAAAACAGGTGTACAGGTATTTTGTTTTCCAAATGGCGTTGAGTGGGGTGATGATGGTGAAAAAGCTTACTTGGCTATTGGTATTGCGGCAAGCTCTGATGAGCATTTAGAATTACTTCGCCAATTGACACATGTTCTTGGTGAAGATGGCGTTGAAGATAAAATTAAAAAAATTCAAACAGCGGATGAAGCAATTGCTATTTTAACTGACAAAGTAGAGCAACAAGATAACAAATTTACCATTCATCAAGATTCAGTGTTATTAGATATTCAAGCAGATAGCCTAGCAACCCTACAAGCATTGAATGCTTCGCGTTTAAAACAGCACAATGCAGTGAATGCTAATTTTATTGCCGATGTGCTTGATAACAAACCTAATTATTTAGGCAATGGGATTTGGTTAAGTGATAGTAAAAATGGTAATTTAAAAAATGCGATTGCCATTAGCCGTACAGTTAGTCATCTGAGTGAAGATAGTAAACCTGTAAAATTACTTATAACAATGTCGGTTGTTGATGATTCAGTTGCAGAAGTTGTGCATCACATCGCATCGTTGATTTTTAGACAAAAATTAGACCAACTTTTAACAGCAAATGTCGAGCAATTAAGTCAGCTACTTATTTCTGGTTCTGATATCAATAATTCTGAGCATGTTGAATCGATCCCTACTCTTGCTCAATCTAATGCAGCCGAATCAAATGATAATGAATTAAGTCGTGAATTTGTTATTCATAATGAAAATGGCCTGCATACCCGCCCATCATCTGTATTAGTTAAATTGGTAAAAGAATTCAATAGTAAAATAACGGTTGCCAATTTAGATGGTAAAGGTGAGCCTGTAAGTGCAACCAGCTTAATGAAGATTGTAGCTCTAGGTGCTAAAAAAGGCAGTCGTCTTAAATTTACTGCTGTTGGACAAGATGCTGAGCAAGCGCTCGAAGCCATAGGTCAAGCCATTGCTAGCGGATTAGGTGAGGGAACTGAATAATGACTTATCGTGTTGCAACAATTACATTAAATCCCGCTTATGATCTATTAGGTTTTTGTCCTAAAGTTGAACTTGGTGATGTTAATTTAGTCCAGACAAATGCACTACTTGCTGCTGGTAAAGGGATTAATGTTGCCAAAGTACTATCAGATCTGGATGTTAAGTTAACGGTAGGCGGTTTTTTAGGTAAAGAAAATCGTGATGGTTTTAACTTGCTGTTTAAATCACTAAATGTCGTCGATAAATTTCAAACCATTGATGGGCGCACCCGTATTAATGTTAAATTAACTGAAGAAAATAGCGAAGTTACCGACCTAAATTTTTCTGGTTTTACGATTAACGATCAAGATTGGCAGACTTTCGTTACCGATTCATTAGAATGGTTAAAAGATATAGATATGGTTGCCATTAGTGGTAGTTTACCTGCTGGCGTATCTCTGGAAAAGTTTACAGAATGGATGAAGCAAGTTAAAGCAATTTGCCCTAAAGTGGTATTTGATAGTAGCCGTGATGCTTTAGTAGCAGGTCTTAAAGCCAACCCTTGGTTAATTAAACCAAATGATAAGGAACTTGAAATGTGGGTTGGTCGAAAGTTATCTACGCTTACTGACATCAAAACAGCTGCTTTACAAATTATCGATAGTGGTATTGAAAATGTGGTCATCTCACTTGGTAGCAAAGGTGCATTATGGGTAACAAAAAATGAAGCGTGGATTGCTAAACCCCCAAAATGCCAAGTTGTTAGTACAGTTGGTGCGGGTGACTCAATGGTCGCTGGATTAATGTATGGTCTTATGACTAATCAATCAATTAAAGATACGTTAGTGTTTGCATCAAGTGTTGCAGCGCTATCTGTTGAACAAGCAGGCGTAGGCATTTCTGATCGTCAAGCTGTAACAAATATGCTCGGCAAAATTGAAATTAACGCTGGATAGGAGTATTCATGAATATATATATTGTTGAAGGTAGTAATACAGGTCCAGTAAATGGACGATTAGCTAAAGCTGAACTTATTTTAGCTGCTAATGCTTTAAATTTAAATGTAGTTGAAAACGCAGCAAATGCCGATGTGATTGTTGCAGTGGGTACAGGATCAATTGCTGATACGTCAGTGATGGGTAAAAAAGTTTATGTTGTTGAACATATCGATGATGTTTTTGCCAATTCGAAACAAATATTAAACGATGCGCCAAATAAAGCAAAAGTTTATGAGCAAACAGCGACAACAGCTTCAGCTTCTGCTACAGGGATAAAACGCATTGTTGCTGTTACTGCTTGCCCAACAGGTGTGGCTCACACATTTATGGCAGCCGAAGCCATTGAAGAAGAAGCAAAAAAACGCGGCTGGTGGTGTAAAGTTGAAACACGTGGATCAGTTGGCGTGGGGAATGAATTAACACCTGAAGAAGTTGCTTCTGCTGATGTCGTTATTGCTGCATGTGATATTGATGTTGATTTAAGCAAATTTGCCGGTAAAAAATTATACCGTACTAAAACTGGTCCTGCTCTTAAAAAGACCGCTCAGGAATTAGATAAAGCATTCGAAGAAGCAACAATTTATCAACCTACAACCAATACCTCATCAGCTAAATCAAGTAATGAGAAGAAGAGCGTTTATAAACATCTATTAACCGGTGTTTCGTATATGTTACCTATGGTGGTTGCAGGTGGGTTAATTATTGCGCTTTCTTTTGCATTTGGTCAGTTCCAAGAAGTATTAAAAACAGTTACTGTAGTTGAAAATGGCGTAGAAGTTGTTAAACAAACTCTTGTAAATGAGCTTGTTGGAGAACCTCATTTAAAACAAATTGGTGATTTAGCATTCTCACTAATGGTTCCATTGCTTGCTGGTTATATTGCTTACTCAATTGCTGATAGACCAGGGCTTGCTCCTGGCCTAGTTGGTGGTTTACTTGCAGTTTCAACTGGTGCCGGATTCTTAGGTGGTATTATTATTGGTTATTTTGCTGGTTATTTAGCCTTGTTAATTACTCGATATTTACCACTACCAAAAACGCTTGAAGCATTAAAACCTATTCTAATTGTGCCTTTACTTGCAACTTTAATTACAGGTCTTGTTATGCAATTTGTTGTTGGTACGCCAATCGCATGGTTAATGAAAACTATTACTGTATGGCTAAATACCATGAATGGTGCTAATGCTATTATGTTAGGTGCATTATTAGGTGGTATGATGTGTACTGATATGGGTGGACCAATTAATAAAGTTGCTTATGCGTTTGGTACTGGTATGATTTCTTCACAAGTTTATGCACCTATGGCTGCAGTTATGGCGGGTGGAATGGTTCCTCCATTAGCGATGGGATTAGCTACTTTAATAGCCCGTAAAAAATTTGCTAAAGCAGAACAAGAAAGTGGTAAAGCGTCTTTAGTTTTAGGTTTATGCTTCATCTCTGAAGGGGCAATTCCTTTTGCAGCGCGTGATCCGTTACGTGTTATCCCTTGTTGTATTGTTGGTGGTGCAATCACTGGTGGTATGGCATTGGCATTTGGTTCAACGTTAATGACGCCACATGGTGGGTTATTTGCGTTAGCAATCCCAGGCGTTGTTAAACCCGTTGGCGGTTATTTATTGTCAATCTTAGTCGGCTCTATCATTGCTGGTGTAGTTTATGCGGTTATTAAAAAACCGGAAGTCGTTGCCGAAGAAGTTACACAGTAATTATTTTTATACTTACAAAAAACGCCATTATAAAATGGCGTTTTTGCTTTTTAATGAATAATAATTACTTTTTCACCCAACGCTGTAGGTCTTTAGCAATAAAATCATCCATTTTTTGTAATATATTTGTTGCATTATCTGATACGATTAATGTGTTATAAAAACTTTCTCGAATAAACCCCTCTTGTACCGCATGCTTTAAAAAGTTCAGCAGAGGTTGCCAAAATTGGCTATTGAATAGTGCAACGGGTTTTTCATGGTAGCCTATTTGCATCGCTGTCCAAACTTCAAAAATTTCTTCTAATGTGCCCGTTCCACCTGGCATCGCAATAAAACCATCAGCTAGTTCAGCAAGCCTTGCTTTGCGTTGATGCATATTTTGAACAACTTCTAACTGAGTAATGCCATGATGCGCAGTTTCGGCTTTAACTAAACGTTCAGGAATAACACCAATAACCTCACCACCATTAGCTAATACGGCATTAGCAATAATCCCCATTAACCCTTTATTGCCACCACCATAAATTAATCGCCTATTTTGTTTAGCAATGGTTTGACCAAGTTGTTCAGCTGCAACACGATATTCGGCACGATTGCCCTCACTGGCACCACAAAACACACAAATATTCTTTTTCATAAACGTTTATTTAACCTATCTTGTCATTTTTAACTTATTTTAGCATAGACATAGACAAATTTGCTTACAAGCTGAGCAATTGATTTTATTTAGTGTTTTAACGATTGACATAAACGTAATAGATGGTTAATATTTTGTCCGTCAAGTGTTCCTCCATAGTTCAGTCGGTAGAACGGCGGACTGTTAATCCGTATGTCACAGGTTCAAGTCCTGTTGGAGGAGCCAACTTTTTCACTTCAACTCATATCTATACATCTCTATTTAGTTATAAATCAATATATTATATTTTTTAGTATATCTATTATCCCTATACATCTATAAATTTATTATTTTTTGGGGTACGAATGAGTGTTCAGCAAAAATTTTCAATTTTTCTTATAAAAAAGAATTTTATGCCAAAAATAATTAAAAGATTAACGAATAATCGATCAAAAATAGTCGAGTAACTGATAAAGACTTGTCTCTAAAAGACAAAGGTTAATTGTTGAAACAGTACTTTATTCAATAGTTAGCAAAGTGACTTATTCCAATATCGGCTTGAATTTTATGACTTCAGGCTTTCTTAGCATAAAGAAATGACAATAAACATGAAAGTATGTTTCCGAAAGCCATAGATATAAAAATGCCATTTATTCCCATTTTTTCGACAAAGACTAAATATAGTCCTATAGAGAAATAATGATTATCTTAATATACAGGATAATTACCACAGGTAGGTGGGCTGTCGCTTGAAATAATGATCCAATTAGTACTTGTTTTCTGGCAAGATCAATTACGTTCACTATTGAAGTAAATAGTGGAAACAACCAAGGAAACAATAGTACATATAGTACTACAATGACGCTACAAAGTACCATTATTGCTCTTAAGCTTAGATTAAAAGCTCCTTTAATGCGATTAAGTTGATTACAGCCATAATTATTGCGAAATAAAGAGCGTCATTGCACCAGCAATAGCAATCATCAGAATAACTATAATTTAGTCAATTCGATCAATCAATGTCCATGCATTGATTGCATTTTTATCAAAGTTATTTGTGATCATTTTATTATATGCAACGATAATGAAATAAGTTGAGACTGTCATTAAAAACTGAAGATAATATTTATTTGAATTTTATTGTGGTTTAAGCATAGCTGCTATTTTTTATTTTATGAAAAAATTCAAATTGGTACATAATTTTTTGAGTATTTCTACGCTATTTATAGACTTAATGATTTGCTTAGTTTATAATCCAAATCCCCAAAATATTAAAATAATCAAAGGAAAACATAATGAAAAAAACATTAATTGCATTAACTGCTATTGCCTGTTTCTCAAGTGTAGCTTACGCTGAAAATAGTGGTGTTTATTTAGGTGGTCAATTAGGGGTTAGTATTCTAAAAGCAAAAAGCCTTCAAGATAAGTGGAAATACGATGATGGAGATGAAGTTGATACTGAAACATTTAAGACAGGTTCAATTTCTAAAGGAAAATTTGCTGGTGCATTGAACCTTGGTTATAACTTTAAATATGATTATGCAATTCCTGTCAGAGCTGAATTGTCTTTTACGTTACGTGGTAATTTAGATAAAGAAAAGAATAAGAGTATTATTGATGAAGATGGTGATGTTCTTCATTCTAAAGAAAGAACTAAAGCGCGTATGAATACGCTTATGGTGAATGGTTATTATGATATTGAGACTGGTACAGCATTTACACCTTTTGTTGGTGCAGGACTAGGGGTTGCGTTTGCTAAGTTAGATCATAAATATTCAGAAAAATATGATTTCGATAATGAAGAAGATTATATCCAATTTTCAAAATCAAAAACTAAGTTTGCTTGGAATGTTGCTGCTGGTGTAGCATATAATGTTGCTGATAATTTAGATATCGATTTCACTGCACGTTATGTCGATGCTGGTAAACTTTCTATAAAAAGAAACGTTGACGACGAATTAAGCGTAAAAGCAAGTGGTAAATTGAGTTCTGTCGATTTACTAGCAGGTATACGTTATAGCTTCTAATTAATTAGCAATAAGTTAAAAAAGGGCGTTAGCCCTTTTTTAGTGTTCAATTATTTTCTTTGCAATCAAGATGGTATAAGGTTACCCACGTCATATTATTTACATCTATTAATCCTATTCGCATTGACTAGAATATTGTGAATAAAATTCAAATTTCTATTCTTTATTGATTCCCTGATAATGTTAAGTATGGCTATGATGAGCATGAACTTTATTCATGCTATAAAGATTGATGTCAAATTAACAACTTAATTTTTAAAAATGTCAAAGATTTTTTTTATAAAAAAACAAAAAAGTCTTAGTGGTATATTCTAGTAAGGCAATTTTTTGAGGCGTATAATTTGAGACTCGTTAATCAACGTTCTAGTGAAAAATCAAGATGAAACTTAACATAATCATGGCGGCTTTAATGGTAACGAGTTTATCATGTGCTGCTGCCGAACATTCTTCACATTGGGGGTATGAAGGTGAAGATAAACCTGAAAATTGGGGAAAACTATCACCAGAATTTTCAACTTGTGAAAATGGCAAAAACCAATCACCTATCAACATTGAACACGTGTTCAAAACTCATCATGATAAACTTAAACTGGTATTCAAACCAGGTAAGCAAGAAATTATCAATAATGGTCACACTATTCAAGTTAATGTTGGTGAAGGTAATACTTTACAAATCGATAACGAAGTTTTCACCTTACAACAATTCCACTTTCATGCGCCAAGTGAAAATGAAATTAAGGGCAAACAGTTCCCAATGGAAGCACATTTTGTCTATAAAAATAAGAATGGTGAGTTAGCTGTGGTTGCACTGATGTTTAATAAAGGAAAAACGAATCCAGAATTAGCAAAAGCCTGGCAACAAATACCAACCGAAGTTGAAGCGACGGCAACGCTTACTCAGCCTGTTGATATAAAAGCTCTATTACCAAATAGGTTAGATTTTTATCGCTTTAGTGGTTCATTGACAACTCCTCCATGTACAGAAGGGGTAAGATGGATTGTGTTAGAACAAGAAAGCAGTGCATCGGCTGAGCAAATCGAAAAGTTCCACTCAATTATGCATCATGATAACAATCGACCAGTCCAACCATTAAATGGAAGGGTAATTGTTGATTAATGTCCAAATGGCTCTATCAAATGAATTTAGATAGAGCCTATTTTAACAAATTTTTTTCGATTCTATTATAAATAAACTTGTTAATTTTTTTTCATAATCGAAATTAAAAAAACAGAAATTACTTATAAATGCTTTGCAACCTCTCGGGCAACATCTAAAGCAATCTGATCCCAAGCATATTCTACCACAGAAGTCATATTTGCATCTTTTACACCACTATCATTTTGCTTGGTTGAAAACTCTTTAGTCTACGTTTTACCTGATAATTCAAATGTGAGATTTAAATATACACTAGCATTATCAATATTCGTCATGCCATAAGTAAATTTTGTTTTGGCATTATTAACAATTAGTCCAAGAACAATATAATTTATTTACTAATTTTAATGAATCACGGAAATTAATTGAGACTTCGACCCAGACGGGGGTTGAATTATTTTATAATAAATTGATTAATTGAATAAAAATAGTTTAATTTTTTGTAGACCAATTTAAGTGCTGATTAGGTTAATATTCGTAATATCTTTATTTTTTTACACAATGAAAAAAAACACGAAATCGTTTATTCTATAAAAAATGATGAGATTGATTAGGAAATAATGATGCAAATTTTTACAAATAAAAGTCAAAAATTGACTATCTTAAAAGAAAAACCATTCAAACTAGAAAAAGAGATCCAGTCATTATTTGAACATAATTTAGATATTATTGGTAATTTAACCTTTGTAAAATCTGAATTCAAAATTAAAGATTACCGCATTGATACTTTAGCTTATGATACTGAAGCGAATGCATTTGTTATTATTGAATATAAACGTGAACGTAATTTTAGTGTTATTGATCAGGGCGTGACCTACTTAAATCTTATGCTGGATTATCAGGCTGATTTTATTGTCGAGTATAATGAATCTTGCCAAGCGAATTTAAAACGTCATCAAATTGATTGGTCGCAAAGTAAAATTATTTTTGTTTCCCCTGCGTTTACTGACTATCAAAAACAATCGACTAACTTCAAAGATTTAGCCATAGAACTATGGGAAATTAAACGGTTTGATAATGACTTAATTTCGATTAACCCTATCAAACGTTCTAAGTCGGCACCAAGTATTAAACAAGTGCAACATACGAAAGATTCGGCATTAGATAAAGTAACCAAAGAGTTAGTTGTATATGATGAAGACTACCATTTAGAGGATAAATCAGATGACGTTCTAGAGCTTTATGAAAGCTTTAAGAATGCTATTTTAGCGTTATCGACAGATCTAGAAATCTCACCTAAAAAACTTTATATTGCATTTAAACAAGGTAAAAATAATATTGTCTCTATACACTTACAAAATAAATCATTAAAAATCTGGATTAATGCTAAAAAAGGCAATCTTGACGATCCTAAAAAATTAACAAAAGACGTTTCTAATGTTGGTCATTGGGCGACGGGGGATTATGAATTAACTGTGTCTGATACTAAAAATTTAGAATATATTATGAGTTTGGTGAAGCAGGTGTTGTAAGTATTTTGCTTGAATAGCAAAATACTTAATAATACGTTTAAACCTGCCAAAACTATCTTGAATAATCTTTTATTGATGACCAAAGTGAATTATTGTTTGCACGCTTCTAATCAATGCGGATATTAAACTTAGCAGATAAATTCAAGTCTGCTGAGTTTTTACATTACAAAAATAGTTTAGTGCAAGTTTATATCTTCTTGTATTAACTCACTGTATGAGTTGATATAATCAATCGCTATTTCTACCGCTTTTTTAGCAACCTCTAAAAGTTGTTCGGATGGTTTCCAGTGCTGAATAATAGAACCACCCGCATCTCGTTCAGCTTGCAATTGAACAATTGGTGAATTTAAAACTAAAGTTAAATAATTCGGTAAGAACTTATCATCTTTCCGTAATAGATATTAGATGGTTCTATTCACATTTTTTAATTCGCAATACCCGAATTTTCTTTCTATAACGAGAGGGCCAAATTCGTTTAGCCTCTATACCTAATGCATTGGCAATAATCAGTTCGCCTTTTGTCCATGGGCGAACAAGTGCGTTAGAGAGCGTTGAAGGTGCATAGCCAGATTGTCTAGATAACGCAGATAGCGTTGTTCCTTTCTTTTTCAATGCTGCAATAATATCGGCAGGATGCCAGTCTTTTTTGCTATTCATAACACCTCCTAAAATCATCAATTACATGAATTATTAATGTAAAACTTTAATTATGATTAAATTAAAATCAAAATTCAAGTTATACATGATTTATTAAGGCATTCCATTACGAAATTCAAATCGAAGAAGAGGATAATTATTAATCAAAACTATATAAGATGAGTAGCAATAATCATGATTGGTAAGCGATTAAAAATAGCTAGAATTAATGCAGATCTGACACAAACTGAACTTGGAGTGAAAGCAGGATTAGACGAAGAATCAGCAAGTTCCCGCATTAGTTCTTATGAAAATGAAGTTCATTCACCTGATTTTACTCTTGTAAAACGTCTCGCAAAAGTTCTTGATGTACCTAGCGCTTATTTTTATGCTGAAGACGATGAATTAGCCGATTTTATTATTCAATATAACAAGCTAAAAAAGCAAAAGCCTAATGCATTTGTGAGTTTAACGGCTTCATAATTGTGATGACATCAATTTATTTAGAACAATATCAGCTTGTTATTCATACACTGAAAGAAGCAAGAATTAAGCAAAACATAACCCAAGAAAAACTAGCACAAGCATTAAATCGGCCACAATCTTTTATTGCCAAGGTTGAAAGTGGAGAACGCCGTTTAGATGTGGTGGAGTTTGTACATATTGCTCGATTACTTTCACTCAATCCTGAGGCTGTAATTAAAAAGATTAAATAAAATGGCAATTATATACGGGTACATATGCTCATCAGCCTGTGATGATGAAGCTTTAGATAACTTTAATCGCTCTGTTTTACAACACCTTCCTCTTTATGGAGCCTATATTTGTCGGGATATGTTTGCTACGTTGCCGTATAACAATAAAGCACTTAGTAAATATTCACATATTATTCATTTTGCTGCTGAGTATAATGAGATGTAGGTTATGCCAGATGATTGGCTAGAAGAGTTTGAAAACTTATTAATGTTTTTATTTGCAATCCTTGCTGTTATTTCACCCAACTATTGGTACTTTTAAATTACGTTATACGTAGTATCGGATATATGTAAGATCTACGATTATTGTAACCTTAGGCAATTCATCTCAGAAGGCTGTATGAAGAATAAAAACAAATATCGTTCTATATTTTGCTTAAGATTGAAGCATATCAGACTTGAGCGTGGTTTATCGCAAAAAGAACTAGGTAAATTAGCTGGAATTGATGAATTTGTCGCAAGTACTCGTATTAATAGGTACGAACAAGGGGTTCATGAAGCAAGTTTAGATACTGCCGGAAGATTAGCTGAAGCTTTAGATATACCACTAGCTTATTTGTACGCGGAAGATGATAAATTGGCTGAAATGATTTTGAAATATGAAAATAACAATTCATTAATTAAACAGAATTAATTTATGTCTCAACAGAAAAAAAAGAATGCGAAAAATATATCAAATAAAAATTTAGGGACTTATCTTTCTATATTTTCCGTTATGATTTCTATTATAGCCGTATACTTTACTTTTCAACAAAACTCATTGACAAGAGAACATAACCGCCTTTCTGTTATTCCTCATATCAATTCATATTTTTCGGATAATAGGGATGAAGAGTTATTTGGTGTATATATAATCAATAATGGGTTAGGGACTGCAATAATTAAGGATTTAGAGGTTTTTGTTAATGGTAAGGAGATTATTGGAGATTCAGAGGTTAAATTTTATCTGGCTATCCAAAAGCTCGGTTTGGATGAAAGTTGTTTTTATATTTTGACACCAAGAAATGGTGACACAATGGCTATTAATGAAGAATTGGCATTGATAAAAATAAAAAATAGAGCACCTAAATGTGCTATTGCGCAAACATACCTTTTTCATAAAGGAATTAGCTTTAACTACATCATATATTATGAATCATTATATGGTGAAAAATTTAAATATACTTACTTAGATAATGAGCAGGTGAGACTGTAATATTTTAAAAAAGCTATAATAGGATAGAGCACTTAAGTTTTCATAAACCCGTTTCCCTCAACAAGTCATCAGCTCTTTACGCTTGTTTTAAATAGGTTGAACGATTATAGGCGCGCCTGACTTTATTTTTGTCGTTATGCGAGAGATTTTTATAAAAGCATGAACTCAATCTGAATTCTGTCTTGAAAGTTCATAATTAACCAAATAAGACCCCATCATGTTACTTTGTACAGTCACTAATGCTTGAGTATTATAATCAGAATATTTTTTATCATTAAAACAGAGAAAGAATCGTGATCTTGTATTTTGATGCTTTCATCACTGTAAATTAATTTTTGACCGCTCTTTCAAAATTCAACTTAGGTTACATTTATTGTTATCTGCGATTAATAGATCTTAATGGGGATTAATGATAGTAAAGAAAACTTTAAATCTTTTATTTATATTCAATGTATTTGCTATTTAAAAATATGACAGAAGATAGTTGGTGGAGCTGGCGGGAGTTGAACCCGCGTCCGAAATCTCTACATCCTTGGTACTACATGCGTAGTTTGTCTTTAAATTTCGCCTACCTGCTGCGGACAAACACGCTACCGATAGACTAGCTTGATTAAGTTTAATGCTTCCGCCCCAAGCAAGGCTTCCACACGATCTCGTTTGGGTTTGACTCCTCTTTATCCCCGTCCTACGAGCGGAGGCTAGGGAGAGAAGGCTCTATGCAGGTTATTAAGCTGCTAGTGCGTAGTTTTCGTCGTTTGCGACTATTTTTTTGCGGTTTATTTACGAGGCCTACCGCACCTCGGCATGCACCTTGGGTTTCGCAAATCCCGTCGAATCCAGAATCAGCCCCAATTGTGAATTGTTAATGTAAACAATATCGGGGCATTATAGGTCAATTCAATAGGGAATACAAGTTAACCAACTTCGGGGTTTACCCAGTTTTCGGTTGGTTTTTCATCTTTTAATGCGGCAATAATATTATCGACTGCACATTTTGCCATTGCGTAGCGAGTTTCAACTGTTGCTGATCCTACATGTGGTGATAATAAAACATTATCAAGCTGCATGAGTGGTGAAGTTGTTGGTAGGGGTTCGACTTCAAATACATCAAGGCCAGCAGCTTTGATCGTTTTATTTTTTAATGCTTCAATTAATGCTTGCTCATCTACAATTGCTCCTCTCGCACCATTAATTAATATGGCTGATGGTTTCATTAAAGCTAATTTTTGTTTAGTAATGAGTCGTTTGGTTTGGTCGGTTAATGGCAGAATAATCACCACAAAATCTGCTTGGCTAAGCACGTCATCAAGTTCTAGGCGCTTAGCTTGATAAGCTTGTTCTACATCGGGATGGGCTGAGCGGTTATAGTAAATGACATTCATATCAAAGCCACAGTGTGCGCGTTTAGCAATCGCTTTACCAATTCGACCCATCCCTAAAATACCAATGGTTTTACCATAAATATCTGTGCCAAAATATTCAGGTGTAATGCTCTTGGTCCATTTTCCATCATGAATTAGATTGGATAACTCTACCGTTCGGCGTGCGGTCGCCATTAATAGTGTAAAAATAAGGTCAGCGGTGCTTTCGGTCAATACTTTCGGGGTATTCATTAATCGAACACCATGCTTTTTTAAAGCACTAAGATCATAGTTATCGTAACCAACCGAAATTGTTGCTGCTGCTTTTAATTTTGGCGTTTGGGTTAAAAATTCATCATCAATGCGTGTTGGCATATTAGAACCTATCATACCGTCGGCACTTGCTAATGCTTGAATAAAGGCTTTTGTATCGGTATTAGGATTACGTTCAAATAGCGTGAGATTAAAAGCTTGCTCTAATCTAGCTTGTTGATCAGCAGGAATTTTACTAAATAATACAACATTCTTTTTCATAAACTCTCCTTACGTGCTGCTTGAATTGTTTTAGCCAGTATATCGCTAGTCACTTTTATTGTGCAATTGATTGACTTAAAAAGTTAATTTGTAAAGAATTTTAATCTTAGAGATGTGTTTAAGCAAAAAAATGGTTTTGCACTCACATTTTATTTTGAATAATAACCGAATGCAGCTTGATTAAAAAAAGATGAGGTATAGTAATTATATCGAAATATTAATAAGTAACAGGCAAGCAAAGCCGTTAAATAGTTAATACAAGAATAAGTAATCGATAATCGTTCAAAAAATAAAATAAATAACATTAAGAATTTATATTGCCAGCCACTATGAAAATAATCTGATTGATTTGCTACTGATCATAATAACGCTGTAAAGTTATTGTTGATAAAAAAGTAAGATTATTTGACTTATTTTTGTACTAACACAAAAAATTTTTTTTAAAAAATTAAAAAAATATTTATTATAAATCAATTAGATATGAATTTATTTCATAAAAAACTAAAATTATTTGAAATTAAATTGAACTTTTTGTTGTTTAGCTTGTCTATATCTACAGATTACATTTTTTCATTTTTTGCCCTCCACTCGAGTTTTCGGGTGGATTTTTTTTATCTGTTGTTTTTTGTCAAACGATCTTTTCAAATTTTAGCTTCTCATTGATTGTTACTATCAAATTACAGTAAAAAAATTGCGCTTCACTCGGTAGGAAGATAATATTCATTATCGGCTATTGAAATGGTATTGTTTTTTCTGCTATCAAGTCCTGCCCACTAATACTTAATTATAAAGTGACCAAACTTAAGATAATCATGTACACTTTGATAGCTTTTTATTGATATAAGTAGAGAGATTTTTATGTTCGTTACCAAAAAAACACAAGGACACCTAATTGCCTTGATGACAATCTTTATTTGGGGAAGTACGTTTATTGCAACAAAAGTATTATTGGTCAATTTTAAACCCATTGAGATTTTGTTTTATCGATTTTGTCTTGGCTATGTCATGCTTTGGGTTTTAGCCCCGCGTTTGTTAGTTTGGCAGGGTATTAAGCGAGAATTAATGTTTTTATGTGCTGGATTTTGCGGAGTAACATGTTACTTTCTATGTGAAAATATAGCGTTAACTTATACCAATGCCTCGAATGTTGGGGTTATCACGACCTTAGCTCCCGTATTTACAGCGTTTTTATCGATATTCTTTTTAAAAACAGAAAGGCCACCTCGACGTTTTTATATTGGTTGTTTGTTTGCTATTTTTGGGGTTGCATTGATTAGCTTTAATGGTAAATATGTGCTTTCTCTTAATCCTTTAGGTGATATTCTTGCTGTTGCAGCTTGTTTATTTTGGGCTTGCTATTCTATTTTAACCAAAAAAAGCAGTAATTATGGTTACAATACCATTTTATTGACTAGGCGTTTTTTCTTTTATGGCTTACTACTGATGATACCGGCTTTATCTATTTTTGACTTTAAGTTTGGGTTAGAACGGTTTAGCCAAATGACTAATTTACTTAATATACTATTTTTGGGTGTTGGCGCATCAGCAATTTGTTTTGTATCTTGGAATTATGCAGTGAAATTAGTTGGCGCTGTTAAAATTAGTATTTATCTGTATTTATTGCCAATTTTGACCATTCTTGCTGCGGTTATGATTTTACATGAACCGTTTACTTTAATTGCTGCATTCGGCACCTTACTGACACTTATTGGTGTGTTATTGTCTGAAGGTAGAATAAAAATTAAAAAGCGATGACTTAACTCTATGAGTTATATTCAAAAGGGGCTATTGCCCCTTTATTGTTAATTATTGTACTCGCTTATCAATAGCATCCATAATGATTTGACCAAGATGTTCATAATTTTCATCAAAATGATGCCCACCAGGCAATTGAAATGCTTCACCTTTCATTTCAGGCTGTAGACAGCCGGTATCCTCTTTTTCTTCCTCTCCATAGATGCAAAATAGTTTATTGGCTGGAATCTGTGCAACTTCTGGTGCGGTTTTCATTTCGTCACCCGATTGTCCTAGCCATCCACTGACTTCAATTTCAAAATTAGCATCTTTTGAAAAAGCTATCATAACTAGCGCTTGGACACTTTTTTGATCTTGCGGTGATAGTCGGTTATAGAGTGCAGGTAAAATATCCCCACCAAAAGAGTAACCAGCTAAAACGAATTGAGTTGTTCCCCATTTGTCTCGATATTGTTGCATTAAATAGCTCAAATCTTTCGCGCTACGTTCAACTGAACGATGCTGCCAAAACAGTTTTAATGCATCGACGCCAACTACCGCATACCCATGCAAAGCCATATATTCAGCCGAAACTTTATCAAGATCACGCCAACCACCATCACCAGAATAATAAAGTGTAATGGTTTTAGGGTGGATCTCTTTGCTTCTGGCGGGTAATTCTATAACAGGTAATTGTTCATGCTCACCAAATAAAATAGATGATAAGTGTAAACTCAGTAGTTCAGTTGGCGAAGCTTGGTATTCACCGATTGACGTTGTAACATGAATATTTTTTTGTTCCCGAGGAAAAACAGCAACATCATCATCCGGTGGATTATTCCAAATCACTTGCCAACTACCATGGCTGGCTTGTGCCGGTAATGGTGCATCGCAATCTTTGTGATCTAAGGTAAATTCAATTGATAATGCTTTGGCGTCATCACTTTGTTGTTCTGTTAACCATCTATAAGCAAAGGCTGCACCTTCTTCCATGCCTGCGACAGCAAAATTCTTTTCTTTGAGAATTTTTTTAGCTTGTTTAAAACGTGCTTGCTGCTCACTACAACTGGCAGAGGGCTTTAATTCAAACTGGACAAGTTTAGCGCCCATTTTTTCTGACAAGTCTAACAATTGTTGTTCAGTAAAATGATTTTTGGGTGTAGCAACAATAATTGCGGCTGCTTCAGCTGAGCGTTTTGGGGCTGCTGATAGAATGGAATACTCATTATTGATTGTTACGGTCTTAACTGATGCACTTTCTTGATTTTTTATAAAATACCAGCCGAGTATAATCAGTATTAATAGCGTAATAAATAATAAAGCATAGCGTATAAATTTTTTCATATTAATTATTTTTATTCTTTTTTAAACCTGTAATACCACCAGAAATAAGCATAGTAGTATCAATTAAAGCAACTAATGGATCAAGCCCAGCGGGAACGGCCATATAACGCGGCTCCCAATGCGTTGCAAACTTTTCTTTAAAGCGACGTAAACCTTGAAAGTTATAAAAACGTCCACCTCGTCTAAACACGAGTGCACCTAGCCTTTGAATTAATGGGGCGCCGCGTCGCCTTTGCATACCAGCCAAGGGTACCATACCTAGACTAAAGTACTTAAACCCTCTTTCTTGATAATGCAAAATTAAGCCCACCATTAAAAATTCCATCGTTAATTTGGGAATATCTTGTATGACCCGCATTAAATCGATACTGGCCGAATAGTGTTGATCGGTCTCGAGTAAATTAACAAAAGCAATGATGCGTCCTTGGTATTCAATGACTGCTATCGTAAAATTATCCAGATATTGCTTAGAAAAAGACCCTAATGAAAATCTTTTTTCCTTTGAATGTTTATTTTTAAGCCAAGCATCCGAAACCGCTTTTAGTTCATCAAGCGGCGCTGTTCCTGGTGGATAAAATTTGAGTGATAGTCCATCACGTTGCCCTCGATTCCAAGTATAACGAAGATCTTTATAACCTTTTGATGTTAAATCAAAGATTTTTAAATTGACTAATGCTTCTTCACCAAGTTTTACTGTACGTAAACCAATATCCATATAAAAAGGTAAATTAGCTGCTTTGACTTGATAAAAAACAGGGCGAAGATGGTGTTCATCACACAGATCACGAAATGACCAAATTAAGTCAGCTCTATCAGCAATATCACCAATCGGGTCAAATAAGGCAACCATACTTCGGCCGCGTCTTGCATACATAATAAAGGCGGTTTGTTCTTGGTTGAACAAGAGTGATTTATCTCCACTCATTGCTAAGCCGCCTTCAGGCTGTTTTGAATTTAAAATGATTTGATAAGCTTTATTAAGTTGTTCTGTTTCTGGTTTAGTTAAAATTGGTAACGCTGGTCTGAATAACCAAATTAACATAATCGAACTTAACAAAATAAAACTGCCTAAGGCTGCACGTAATGCTCGTGGTACTCGGCTATCTAATTCAAACTGCCACCATAGATCTTGGCTATAGGGTACATCTTGATAAATAAATAAAATAAGCCAAACAAAAAGCGCAATCAGACAAAAACAGATGGCAAAAGATTTGAAAGAAAAGGGGATAACACTAAGTCGGCTTTTTCGATAAAAAGCATGCCTAAAATTAATGAGTAATATTGCAATAACTAATAACGTTATGGCTTCTATCCAATGTAGGCCTCTTAACACCGAGCAGAGGCTACCAATCAAGAGTAAAACAACGGTAATTGCCCACGCTGAATAAAGACGTCGGCGTAAACCCATTGCAAGTAATAAACATAAAACGCCAATCAAACTCGCACTTAGATGAGCTATATTGATAATTTTATTCGGAATAAATTCATCAACAAAACGATGATTAAAACCAGGAATGATGCTAGAAAACATCATCACTACACCGGCAAAAAATACCGCAGCAGCCATGATAGAAGCCGCAATTCCCGTTTCAGTTTGCTTGACTTGTGATGAAGTTAAATAATGCTTTCCTTCATTGATTAACAGCAAAATACCAGCAGGGATAAGCGGGATTAAAATATAAATAATACGATAAATGACTAATGCGACAGTTAAAGATGCTGCACCAATTTGAGATGAAAATGCAGCGAGCATAATTGCTTCAAATACGCCTACCCCTCCTGGTACATGACTTAATACACCAGCAACTAATGCTAAAATGTAAATCATAATAAAGGTAATAAAATTTGGATGAGAAGGTAATAGAAAGTAAAGAATCGCCCCTGCTAAGACAGCATCAAAGAAGGTAATAATAAATTGGCTTGAAGCCAAACGTAAGTTTGGTAAACGAATAGACCATCTTGCAATTTTAAATAAGCGAGTATCTTTATTAGGCCTGTCCGATAAACGATTGCAGTATAAGAAAATAAATAATCCAACATAAAAACAAAATAGCATGCTTGCTATCAATATCACGCCATTTTCAGATAAGTGCAAAGCAACCATAGCATTATGTGGATGAATTAATGCCGCCGCTGCTGCCAGTAATGGTAGCGTAAAGCCTAAAGAGAGTGTAACAAAAATCGACATTCTTGCCACATCAATCGTTGTTAGTCCATATTTGAAGTATAAACGACAACGAACTGCGCCCCCTGATAACGCCGATAAACCTATTGCATTACCAATAGCTGAAGCACAAATTCCACCTAAAACAATAATAGAAGGCTTTAGATTTACGCCTGCATAACGCGCGGCTGACCATTCATAGCAAATTAACATTAAATAGCTACCAATAGCCGATAAACAAGCAAATAAAATAGCTTGCGGTGAGAGTTGGTGAACGGCTAATTTTAAATCATCAAGATTAATTTCTTTTAATAGATGCCAGCAAACAATCAAAGCAATAAAAAAGATGGATAATCCAAATAATAAAGCTAGGAATTGGCGATAGCGAGTGAAGTATTCTATCAATTGCCAAGGCAAAACTTTACGCGCTGATATTTTCACGTGAGCAACTCCGATATTTGCTTTATAAATTTTTGATTTGCGCATTCTACCTTTCAAGTTTGTTGAAAACAATCATCCCAAAATAAAAAAAATATAAAAAAAACATTAATTATTACTGAGCAACTTGTTTAATTGATTATTTTTATTTAGTTGATATGAGTTTTTAACAAAAATCATTATGGGTTAATAAATATTACTTTTGGGATAATATGTATTGCTTTATAGTTAGTTTACTTTTAACCTTAGTTGCAAATTAGCTAAAGTAATTTAAGCGTTATCACTGATAGTTTATTCGTAAAAAGGCATTTAGTTGTTGTTTTGTTGTTATCAATAATTATTTAATAAGTTGTTTTATTATGAAAACAGAGATAGGTAATTTAAATAGACTTCGATCGCCAAGCTGGCAACGTTTTGCTAAAAAAAAATATTGTGGTTTGTTCATTCCTATCATTTTTTATTTATTGCGAACAATAAGGACTCGATTTTATTTAATTCGACTATCCATAGTGCTGTTTTTTTGGGGTTTATTCAGTTTTAATGTTTTTAGTGCATTACCCGTAGTTCAAGCTGTTAAGACTGTAAATACCATACAAGGTTCGGCTCCCTATCTTACTTTTGATGGTGGTAAAAGCCGTGCTTATACCACTTATGATTTATTCGTCATTACTTTACCTGACGGCAGAGAATTTAATTACTCAAATAACGTTTCCTCCACCACTAATCCGATTCAATTAACCGGTGCACCAACAAAAGTTAAAGATATTAAAACGATCATCCCTTACAATCAAACAGCAGATAGCTCAGATCAAAACAGGGATATCACTGCTCAACAAAGCATGACCGATGTGCTCAACTCTGGTCCTTATTGGTTTGATGTCGATGGTGATGGTGAAATAACGGCGACCGGTCATTTTCAATTGATTGTAAAAAATGCTAATAACCAAGTGCTTAGTTTGGATGATGAATTAAACGATTGTGAAGCGCCTTATAGCTTTAGGCTAATGCATGATGGGAGTGATGTCACCACTAAATATGGCGATCCTAACCATTTTTCATTGAACTACACTGATATGATTTACTACCTGAATCCGGCACCGGGTGCTTGCTCTTTATCGGCAAAACCCAATTTATTCGTCAGCGATACCCATAAAACTTGGTCAGGTTCGAATTATTCAGGACCGCAAGGCATGTGGGATGATGCCAAAGGATTCAGACAACAATCTTTTGATAATCCAGAATTGAACTTTCCAACTATGGCCGCTAATGGGCTATTGTTTACCATGGATTTAGCTGATTCAGCCAGTAATATGAGCTTTACTAAAATACCTGCCGATTCCGGCATTGACTTAGAGATTACCAGCAAAGGTAATCAAGCAAAAATCACTTTAACCGGTCCGGCTGACGGCGCCAGTTTGCAAGATGCAAGTAAAGCAGCAGTTGCCACCACCTTTATTCTTTATGCCGATAAGGCGAAAACCCAAAAGCTATATAGTTTTACCATTAAAAAATGGTTTATTGCTAAAAAAACTCGTCCGGAAAATTTTGATGAAGCAGCAAAACAGTATTGTCGTGATTTAGGTTATCAATTACCGACAGTATCACAATTGACCAATGCCAATTCAAAAGATTCTTCGAGTTATTGGGATGGTGGTTTGGCCGGGCAAGGCAATAATTATCAACGCCGTATTGGTGGTGGATTGTTTGCTGAGTGGGGCGAAATTCATCTAAATTCTTATCCGCAAGCTGACATTTACCCTAATGAAATTTACTTGACCAGCAATGATTTGCAAGTTTATTCAAATATGGGACAAATTCAAAAAAGGGGATATGGTAGTCTGGTTTGTATCAGTCCTAATTAACGTATTGCGACAATTAGTGATGAAACCATATGTATTGTTTAAAATAACTCGGTTGATTGAAATGCGTGACTTAGCAGCGATAAAATCAAGTTTAGCTTTATTGATATCAAAAATGATAATAGCTTGTCTTGGCATTGTTTGTTACAGTGTGAATGCGGGTTTACCTTATGTTGAAGCGGTCGAAACAACAAATACCATACAAGGTTCGGCTCCTTATATCTCTTTCGATGGGGGTAAGACGCGCTCATTTTATACCGATAATCTTTTATCTATCACTTTACCTGATGGGCGAAAATTTACAAAAGCAACCAACACTTCATCAAAGCAAGCACCCATACAATTAAATGGGGAATCGATCAGCACCAAAGATTTTAAAACCTTAATTCCTGAAAACCAAACATCCGTTTCTTTAACTGAGGTGTTTGCGACTAACGGTTTTTGGTTTGATCAAGATGGTGATGGTGATATCACAGCAACAGGGGATCTTATGTTATCCATTCAAGATGCTAACGGTAAGTCTGTTGCTTTGGATAATGAGTTAACTGATTGTTATGCTCCTTATAGTTTTACGTTGAATCATATGAATGGCACATTATCTACTAAATATGGTCAGCCAAATACGGTTGCATTTGACGCAAATAGTACCACTTACTATTTTTCTCCGCCTAATGGTGCCTGTACTTATTCAGCGGAGCCAAATTTATCAGTCAATGACAGCAAAGGCAACAGTTGGGGCGGAACGGACTATTCAGGACCAGAAAATGAGTGGGATGATGCTAAAGGTTTTAAACGGCAATCTTTAACGCATCCAGAATTAAATTTTCCAACTATGGGTGAGAATGGTTTGTTTTTTTATCTGAATTTACTTGATAGTTCAGCACCAGATATGAGCTTTGATAAAATACCCGCTGATTCAGCAATTAATTTAACCATCACTGGTAATGGTTCTAAAGCCAAAATTCAATTAACTGGACCGACAAGTAGCGCTGATGCAGCACAAGCAGCTAAAGCTGCTGTTGCTACGACCTTTATCTTATATAAAGATAAAGCTAAAACCAATAAAATTTATGCTTTCACTATACAAAAATGGTTTATTGTTCAGGCTGAAAATACCAGTATGCTTTTTGACCAAGCAAAACAATATTGTGATAATTTGGGTTATCAAATACCGACTTTACTGCAATTAACTAATGCAAATTATAATACAATTTGGACAGGGGGATTACCCGGGCTAGGTCGTCACTATCAACGCCGGATCGATGGAGGACTGTTTTCTCAATGGGGCGAGACAAACAACTATTATTATCCTGAAAGCCATTTTATTTCCGGCGCTGTTTATTGGAGCGCAAATAGCTTCCAAGAGGGCGGTAAAACTTATTATTTGCAAGTGCACTCTAACATAGGGATGATTGATTATTGGACAGATAAAGCTAAAGTTGCTTGTATTAGTCCTAATTAAGCAAAATAAAAAGGTTTAAATGATGACAAATTTACCGCTAACTAAACATCAACAACGTGCTATGCAAGCTGTAAAAAATTTTGTAGAGCAAAAGCTTGCTCATGATTTTTCAGGTCACGATATGGCACATATTGAACGCGTAGTTAAATTGGCACAAAAAATCTTACTCAATGAGCCCAATGCTAATTATTTTATTGTTGTTTTAAGTGCTTATTTACATGATGTAATTGATGAAAAAGTAGTGTCTAATGTAGAATTAGCGGTTGATGAATTACGTGCTTTTTTAGCATTGCAGGATTTGACAGAACATGAAATTACCTCTATTTTTTCTATTATCGAAAATATGTCCTATCGGAAAAACCTGAGTGATAAAAAACCATTATCCCTCGAAGGTAAGATTGTACAAGATGCCGATCGACTTGATGCCATTGGCGCAATAGGAATAGGGCGTACATTCTATTATGGTGGTAATAAACATAACATCATGCATGATCCTACGATTTTGCCAAGAATGTCGATGACTGAAGAGAGTTATAAGCAACCTAATACGGTAATTAATCATTTTTATGAGAAACTTCTTTTACTCAAAGGAATGATGAATACACAAACGGCAAAAAAGATCGCAAAGCAACGACATCAATTTTTAGTACAATTTATTAATCAGTTTGAAAAAGAGTGGAGTGGTGATGACTAACTGTACCGCTGTTTAATGTGTTAAATAGTATGGAAGGGGTTTGTGATGACAATAACTATCGATAATAAAATTACTTTAAGTAACAATATAGTAATGCCACAACTTGGTCTTGGTACTTTTAAATTAACTGAATTTGAACAAATATCTCAAGCAATTAAAACCGCTATTAAAGTAGGCTATCGCTCTTTTGATACCGCGCAACTTTACCAAAACGAAAAACAAATCGGTCAGGCGATTAAACAATGTGGTATCGATCGTAGTGAATTATTTATGACTTCAAAAGTGAGCAATGCCAATCAAGGTTACAAAAAAACGTTAGCAAGTTTTGAACAATCGCTAAAAGATTTACAACTTGATTATCTTGATCTGTTTTTAGTGCATTGGCCGCTTCATCATACTTTTTTTGAAACGTGGCGAGCAATTGAAAAGCTCTATGAAGAAAAACGTGTTCGAGCCATTGGTGTGTGTAATTTTCATATCTCACATTTAGAACTACTGGCTAGCCAAGCAAATATTCAGCCTATGATTAATCAAATAGAAATTCATCCCTACTTAACACAAATAGACTTAGTGCGCTACTTACGTAAGCAAAATATTGCAATTGAAGCATGGTCGCCACTTGCTCACAGTAAAATACTCAATGAACCGGTATTAGTTGCAATAGGCGATCGTTATAATAAGTCTTTATCACAAGTTGCCTTACGTTGGCACTTACAAAATGGTTATATTGTGATCCCAAAATCAGCGCATCCGGATCGAATTGCTGAAAATATTAATATTTTTGATTTTGAACTTACCTCTGACGAGATGAGAAAAATCAATTGCTTAAATCAAAAATTACGCACGGGACCTAATCCTGATGATGTGTATAACAATAATGGCTTTTAATTTATCCAGATATGCTCTTTTTAAAAGTAAAAAACTATTTGTTAAAAAGGTACGGGTGCGCCTACTAGCCATAATACAGTCGGTAATGTGATTAAACTTAATAATGTACTGACTAGGGTCGCACTCGAAACTAATTCAGGATGCGTATCAAACTGGACTGACATTAAAGTGGTATTAGCTGCACTTGGCATTGCGGCTAACACAATCAGTACCTGTTTATAAACCGGTGAAATAGGCATAAAGTAGACCAAACAACAAGCGACAAGTGGTGAAATAACCATACGGGTTAATAGCGAAAATGAAAGTTTAGGGTAATCGATTTGTTTAATCCGAATTTTAGCTAATTGCATACCTAAAATTATCATAATAATCACAATTGATGAATCACCAATCATGCCAATAGATGTCATAATGGATTTTGACAAAGGAATGTGGCACAACTGGAAAATAATCCCCAAAAAAGCACCATAAGCAACAGGCATGCGAATGACTTTATTGATGACATCTTTTTGACTGACAATATCGCTACGAGCACTGCCTTTTGCTGCATAGTAGATACCAACGGTACTCATCACAAATTGTTGCAATACCATCATAATAACGCCAAGATCGAAGCCTATTGTTCCAAAAAAAACCAGTAGTACCGGCGTACCATAATTACCATTATTCATAAAACAAGAACTAAGAATCATGGCGCAACGTTCTTTGACTGAATAACGCATGATCAACGACCAAATTGAGACAACACTAACTAATAAAAAACATAAGCCAAAAATATAGACAATATAAAATAGATAGTCTGTTGTTAAGGTGTGAGTATAAAACGTTTTAAATGATAAAAAAGGAGAAAGCACATAAAGCGACATTTTTGATAAATTGGCTACATCAAATTTTAGTGCTTTTTGTGCAATAAATCCTACAACAAAAATACAGAAGATTGGAAATAAAATAATAAAAAATTGCATAAACGATATCTTCAAATTGGTTAATTAATTCATCGAATCAATAGTATTTACTATCGAATTTCGTAATATATTACAAGTATTATCATCAAGTGCATTGTTGTGTTTATCTTTCAAAATAAATAAATCTTCAATATGCTCACCGATAGTTGCGATTTTTGCGCTACTTAATGATAACTCTAGTTTTGCAAATACTTCACCGACACAGGCAAGTAACCCCGGCCTATCTAATGCAATTAGCTCCATATAAGTCTGGCTTTCATTAAAGGCAGATAAAAAATTGACTTGTGTGGGCACTGAAAATGAACGCAATCGCTGCTTAGGCGGTTTTATTGTCACCCCTTTATAAACCGGTTGTTGTAAAGCTTTTTCAAGTGATTTTATAATACTGTAATGCCTGTCTGGTTGTAATGTTTGCCCATTTGGTTCTAATACAATAAATGTATCGAGGGCAAAACCTTTCTTATTGGTAATAATTAATGCATCATGAATGCTCAGGTTATGATTATTTAAAATATTGCAAACAGTGGCAAATAGGTAAGGTCTATCCGGTGAATAAATAATTATCTCGCTGCCACCGTGATATGGATCTGGGTTGATTGCTACAAATGTTTGAGTTAAATCATGCTGTAATAGCATTTGCGCATGCCAAACAATCTGTTCAGTTGTATAGCGCAGAAAATAGTCAACACGGTAATCTTGCCACAAATCTTTGATTTTTTGTTCATCGTAATGTTGTTTAAGCAAGGTTTCGAATGCTTCATGTTTGTGTTGGCGAGCAATACTTCGTTGTTCAGGGATATGATGAGCACCTGAGTCGAATGATCGTTTTGCGGTTAAATATAGTTCACGCATTAAACTTTGCTTCCAACTGTTCCAGAGTGTTTCGTTAGTTGCGCACACATCAGCAACGGTTAAACATAATAAATATTGTAAACGGCGCTCACTTTTAACAATTTGAATAAATTCATTAATAACGGCAGGATCTTGTAGATCACGACTTTGGGCTGTGACTGACATAAGTAAATGATAGCGAACTAGCCACACAATTAAGTCGGTATCTTTTGGATCAAGTTTATGTAGTTGGCAAAATTTTTCAACCAGTTTTGCCCCTATTTCAGAATGATCACCATGGTGACCTTTACCGATATCATGAAATAATCCAGTAATGACTAATAATTCAGGTTTTGATAGTTTGGCAAAAACGTTTGAACTGTTCGGGTGTTTTTCTTTACTGGCTTGAGTTTTAAAACTATCAAGTTCAAGTAGCAAGCGAATAGTATGTTCATCAACTGTATAGGCATGGAATAGATCAAATTGCATCATACCTGCAATGTGTTTCCAACCGGGAATATAGACCGTTAAAATACCATATTGATGCATCAGTAATATAGCCTTTTTAATTGCATCTGGGTGTTTAATAATTTTTAAAAATAATGATCTTGCTTTTTCATCTTCACATAGCAAAGTGGTTAACTGTCGCCGTGCTGAACGTAATTGCCTAATTGTGTTTGAGTATAGCCCTGTGATTTGGGGATTAAGCAAGATGGTGTAAAAAAGCTGTATAATCATGACAGGATCTTGTTTGAACAAATTATTGTCTTTTACATCAATCAAGTCATCTCTTGCTTGAAAATATTCATCAATACTATAGCTTTTACTTTGAGCATTAAGTTCAAGTATCGATTCATCAAACAGTTGTAATAACATTTGATTAAGTTCGGTAATATTATGTGCGACACGATAATAATCGTGCATCATTTTTTCAACAGGCGTATTACCTTGACCTTGGTAGCCAAGCATATTAGCAATACTGAGCTGGCGATCAAACAGCAAGCGATTGTCATAACGATTAATCACGCTATGCAGAGCAAAACGCATACGCCAAAGGAACTTGCGACAGGTTTTAAACTCTTCAATATCTTCTGGCGTTAAATAATCAAAATCAGCTATTTTTTTTAAAAACTCACCACCAAAATGACGAATAGCAATCCATTGAATAATTTGCATATCGCGTAAACCGCCTGGGCTATTTTTTAAATCCGGCTCTAGATTATAGCTGGTACTATGATATTGCCGATGTCGTTCTTGTTGCTCTTTAACTTTAGCCTGATAGAAAGCCGCTGAAGGCCAAATTTTATGACTAAAAATCTGTTTTTGCAGCTCTTTTAATAATGAAGCGTTACCACATATTAATCTCGATTCAATTAAATTGGTCATAATGGTGATATCGTTTTTAGCTTCTTGCAAACATGTTTTTAACGTTCTAACACTATGACCAATATCCAAATGTAAATCCCATAGCAAGCGAACTAAATCACCAATTCGTTTTTCAAGATCTTTTGTCAGTGATCTATCACTTAATATTAAAATATCGATATCCGATAAAGGATGAAGTTCTGCACGGCCATATCCACCTACGGCAATTAAGGCTAGACGGTTTTGCTTAAACAGTGAAGACATTTGCTCGGGAATTTGGTAGTACTGCCAGAGTCTTTTGAGCAAATCATCAATAAATTGACTCCGTAAATGCACTAATATATCAATGTCAACATGTTGTTTAAATTGGCAAACAGACCAGTTTTGAAATTCTTCAAGTTGCTGTTTTATATAGTGAGTATTTATTTGCTCATCGTTAAAATTAAGCGGTGAGATAGGATAACAAAGATTTGCTTCAGCCATAGCGATTATATCAAATCAAAACAATGTAATGCTAATATCCTTACCCGATTTTAGATAACTGTCAAGCAACGGTTGATTGATATAATGATTGACATTGTTAATGTATAAAAAAAGGAACAAGCGCTTGTTCCTTTGGTGAATAGAAAATGCGGATTGACGCGTTTGATGATTATTTTGTTTGTGTATTAAAGTTACTAAGCATTTTATACTTTATGTACTGGTTAGTCGCTTCTAACACTTCAATAACCGCACCTTTATAACGTATAATTTTGGAACTAGACAAGTCATATTCGGCATTATTCGCAAAAGCAGGTCTTGCCATGTTATTGCTAAACTCGCGATATCCTATATTAATTTTATTTCCAATTTTTCCTGTATAAATTAATATTTGTTGGAATTGGTTTTCACCTGTTATGCTAACTTTCTTGAATTGATATTGTTTATCATAATTACAAAAGTCAGTGCCAGTGTGGAAAGACAAACAAACTTCATTTTTATTATTATCTTTTCTAACGCGAATTCCAATAACTGGCACTGAGTTGGTATAACTTTTGACTATTGATTTTCCATCGATACTTTTTGAGTCAAAAAATAGATAGGTTTTATCTTCACCTAATTTTGGATAGTCACCAGCATCAATAATAAAAGATTGTATAGTTCGAGTAATATCTGTTTTAGAACTAAAAGAAATAGTATCGACTAATTTTATATTTCCCTGGCGAATCATATCATCACCAATATAGGTTGTTGTAACTGTATTGAGTTCTGGAAAACTGATTTGAGATGTTTCAGGTACATAGTTATATTTAATATCACTTACACATCCAAATAATGTAAAAGACATTGCAGCTATAATTATTTTTTTCATTAGATTTCCTTTTCCTTTTTTAGTTCTTTCATATAGTAAGCAAATTTAATAATAGATCAATATAGCAATCAATTTTTATAAAAAAAACAGATTAGTTATTTATTTTTTCAAGTTACTGTTGATTTTGAGATATATAACAAAAAAGGAACAAGCGCTTGTTCCTTTGGTTAATAGAAAATGCGGATTGGCGCGTTTGATTATAATGAGAAATCACTTAAATCATCTTCATTAATTTCTGAGTCAATTTGTCCCACTAGGTAAGAACTCATTTCCGCTTCTTGTGGAGCAACTTGGACATTGTCAGACACTAACCAGTTATTTATCCAAGGAATCGGATTGGATTTAACTTCGTACGGTAATTTTAGGCCAACAGCTTGCATACGAATATTGGTAATATATTCAACATATTGGCATAAAATGTCTTTATTTAATCCAATCATGGATCCACCTTCAAATAGGTATTCGGCCCACTCTTTTTCTTGATTGGCAGCTTGCAAGAATAAATCATAACAATCTTGTTCGCACTCTTTGGCAATTTCTGCCATTTCGGGGTCATCTTCGCCGCTACGTAATGTATTTATCATGAATTGAGTACCGGTTAAGTGAAGCGCTTCATCACGTGCAATAAGTTTGATTATTTTTGCATTACCTTCCATCAATTCGCGTTCAGCAAAGGCAAATGAACACGCGAAGCTAACATAAAAACGAATGGCTTCAAGCGCATTAACACTCATTAAACATAAGTAGAGTCGTTTTTTGAGTTCGCGCAGATCGATGGTTATGGTTCGATCGTTAACGTTATGCTTGCCTTCACCCAATAAATTATAGTAGCTAGCATAGCTGATAAGATCATCATAATAACCAGCAATATCGCCTGCTCGTTTTTGAATTTCTTTATTGGTGACAATATCATCAAATACGACAGAGGGATCGTTAACAATATTACGAATAATGTGTGTGTATGAACGTGAATGTATCGTTTCAGAAAATGACCAAGTTTCAACCCAAGTTTCGAGTTCCGGAATAGAAATAAGTGGCAGTAAAGCAACGTTAGGGCTACGTCCTTGGATTGAATCGAGTAAAGTTTGATATTTCAAATTACTGATAAAAATATGCTTTTCGTGTTCAGGTAATGCTGCATAATCGATACGATCTTGTGAAATATCGACTTCCTCAGGACGCCAGAAGAAAGACAGTTGTTTTTCGATCAGTTTTTCAAACATTTCATATTTTTGCTGATCATAACGGGCAACGTTAACAGGTTGGCCGAGAAACATTGGCTCTTTAAGTTGGTCATTATGTACATGCGAAAAGGTACTGTAATTCATACTCATAAAAGAACTCCTAACGGGTTTTTTGTTGCTTTTACCGCGACCTTTCGCGACTGCAAAAGACGAGGAAGAATTTTTAGAGAAAGGTTTAAGTTTCTCTAAAACTATTTTTTAGATATTACTGCGTAACATCGAATGTTGCTTAAATTTTGCAAGCTCCGCCTTCACAACCATCATCACTTGCTGTTAGTGCTATATCACCTTGAATATCTTCGGCACCATCACGTGTATTATGATAATAAAGTGTTTTTACCCCAAATTTATAGGCTGTCAATAAATCTGCTAATAGCTGTTTCATTGGAACTTTATCATTAGGGAATTTAGTCGGATCGTAATTAGTATTAGCTGAAATAGACTGATCAATAAATTTCTGCATGATACCAACTAAGTGTAAATAACCCGTATTATTTGGTATTTGCCAAAGTAATTCGTAAAAGTTTTTTAAGTCGTTATAATCCGGTACCACTTGCTTTAAAATGCCATCCTTTGACGCTTTAACACTAATATAGCCGCGAGGAGGTTCAATACCATTGGTGGCATTAGAAATTTGTGACGACGTTTCAGATGGCATTAATGCTGATAATGTGGAGTTGCGTAATCCAAAAGTTTTGATCGATTCTCGCAAGGATTCCCAATCATAATGTAAGGGTTCTTTCGTAATGCTATCCAAATCTTTTTTATAGGTATCGATTGGCAAAATCCCTTGAGAATAAGTTGTTTCATTAAATAATGGGCATGCACCTTTTTCTTTGGCTAAATTATTTGATGCCTTAAGCAGATAATATTGCATGGCTTCGAAAGTGCGATGAGTTAAATTATTGGCGCTGCCGTCGGAATATTTAACGCCATGTTTTGCTAAATAATAAGCATAATTGATGACACCAATACCTAATGTCCGACGGTTGATTGATGAATTTCGAGCGGCAGGTACAGGGTAATCTTGATAATCAAGCAGAGAATCAAGCGCGCGAACGGTAAGATCTGCTAATTCTTCAAAGTCATCGAGTGATTCTATTTTACCTAAATTAAATGCAGATAAAGTACAAAGTGCAATTTCACCCTGTTCATCATTAATATTATAAAGAGGCTTGGTTGGTAACGCGATTTCCATACATAAATTGGATTGATGCACGGGGGCAAGCTCAGGGTTAAATGGGCTGTGCGTATTACAATGATCGGCATTTTGGATATAAATACGACCAGTAGATGCGCGTTCTTGCATCAAAAGTGAAAATAACTCGACAGCTTTCACGATACGTTTGCGAATATTTACATCTTGTTCATATTGCTGATAAAGAGACTCAAATTTATCTTGATCAGCAAAGAAAGCATCGTAGAGCCCAGGCACATCTGATGGGCTAAATAGTGTTATATTTTCATTTTTAATAAGGCGTTGATACATTAATTTATTAATTTGTACACCATAATCTAAATGACGAACCCGGTTTTCCTCAACTCCTCGGTTGTTACGTAATACAAGTAAACTTTCAACTTCTAGATGCCAAATTGGATAAAATACCGTAGCTGCACCGCCTCGTACGCCACCTTGGGAACAAGATTTAACCGCTGTTTGGAAATATTTATAAAATGGAATACAACCCGTATGGAATGCTTCACCACCGCGAATTGAACTACCTAATGCACGAATACGGCCCGCATTGACACCAATACCTGCTCGCTGAGAAACATATTTAACAATGGCACTTGCCGTTGCATTGATTGAATCTAAACTGTCATCACATTCAATTAAAACACAAGAACTAAATTGTCGCGTAGGGGTACGAACACCAGCCATAATTGGCGTTGGCAGTGAAATCTTGAACGTTGACACTGCATCATAAAAGCGTTTGATGTAATTTAGACGTGTATCTTTAGGGTAATTGGCAAAAAGACAAGCGGCAACTAAGATATATAAAAATTGTGCGCTTTCATATATTTCACCTGTTACACGATTTTGTACTAAGTATTTACCTTCGAGTTGTTTTACCGCTGCATAAGAAAAATTCATATCGCGCCAATGATCGATTATTTTATCCATTGCTTCGAACTCTTCTTGCGTATAATCTTCAAGTAAGTGTTTGTCGTAGCGTTTAGTGTCGACTAACTTTTTGACATGTTCATAAAGTGGCGGTGGTGTAAACTGATTATAAGCTTTCTTACGTAAATGAAAAATGGCTAAACGAGCGGCTAAATATTGATAGTCAGGGGTTTCTTGCGAAATAAGATCGGCAGCAGCCCTTATGATTGTTTCGTGAATATCGGACGTGCGAATGCCGTCATAGAATTGAATATGTGAGCGCAATTCAACTTGTGATACTGAAACATTTTCTAATCCTTCGGCTGCCCAAGTGATGACTTTGTGAATTTTATCTAGATTTATGGGTTCTTGTTTACCATTTCGTTTTGTTACGAGTATTGATTTATTCATTTTTTTATCCAGTTTATCCCGTATTTCAGTGGGAGTTATGATAATTGATATTTATCAAAATATACAATATATAGTACCTATTAATCATTTTATTACTATATGTAGTGTATTTATTAAGCGATAATTAAAATTTTTTAGTTAAAATCAACTATAATTATGTTCAAAAGGGTGGGGCAGTTAAAAAAATGAAATCAGCGAAAAAGGGAGGTGAGAGCATAAAAACATGCAATTATCGGAATGATAAGATCTACCTATGGATAAGTAGATCTAGTTTAACGGTAAGTATACTTTTACCATTCTTGACCTGGAGGTATAGAAACACATACACCATTTTTATCTTCATTTTCGTTTGCACGGCAATGATATTTAGCATTATAAGTGTGCATATCACAAAATGTACCCGGTTGATGTGTTTGAGCATCAATGGCTTCTGGATCCCATACATACCAGCGACTAAAAATATTAGATTGATTTTTAGCCGGTCCATATGAACCAGGATATTTATCCTGACTAGGGTCGCCCCATTCACCAAATAAAGAACCAATTTCACGCGTATAGTCAGAAGAACCAGCTCTATTACCATAAGGCGCATTACTTAATTCTTTGGGTTCAGTTATGCGATAGTTACCTGGCTTATCTCTACATTCGGCAGCTACCGCTTCGGCAGTGTCTCTGACGCCAATGATATTGCCTTTGCTATCTAGAGCTTGTTTCCAAGCTTCATACCATTTTTTTATTTTGAATCCATATCTAATAGATTTATGAGTGTTTTTATTTTTCCCTTCTATGATAATTGTAAACCCATCAGAATTCATAGCTTCGACATATTGCCAAGCTTGTTTTGAATCTCTAGCTATTGGTGTATTTAAATATACCGTAACTGTATCACTATTATTGGTAATCGTTGCAAGTTCACTCCCTTGTTTTACCGACCAATCATAGTTATTAGCAAGCCCATTTTGGGCCAAAAGTAAGTCAAACTTAGCGCCATAAAATCCCGTAGTTGGAAAGTTTTTGTCTAAATCTGTATTTGATTGAATTAAAAAACCAAAATTTTTATTCCATTGGTTTTTAGCACTATTAGCGGCTGTAGATGGTGTTAGTTCTGGTTTTGCGTAACAAAATCCAGTATCTTCTAAAACAGTATACATTTTCGATGGTTGCGTAATAAAGGTCTCGTTAGGATATTCATTATCATCGGGTATACCAAATTTTGAGAAAAGAAGTAAGTCTGCTGTCAGTTTTACTTTATAAGGACTGTACATTCCTTTTTGTGATAAGGAACAAAAAGTATCTGTTGCTGTAGGTATAAATTCAACTAATTGATTTTTAGCATTGGTATAATACCAAGTCATAGTAATTTTATCTTTAGCACTTAAAAAATCGAGTTGATCCCCATCGTTATCATAATATTGGTTTTCGTTAGGTTGTTTTATTGGGGCTATTTTAAATTTATCTTTAAATGGATAACTTGTTTGCAGGGGAATAGTATCGACTTCGCTACCGTAGTAATTGAGATCATCAACAGTTAAACCGAAAAGCTCAAGATCATCGATATTATTTTCTATTTCGGTAGACAAAGATGGACGCATACCATGAATGATTTGCACTGTTTGTGACGTTAAATAAGCATAACCTATTGGTGAAAATTGTAATAACAGTAATAATTTACAAATTATTTTTGCTAGTTTTTTAACATTTAATTGATTCACTTTTATATCCCTTTCCATCACTAATTATCTTTACTTAAAATTAATTCATTGTTATTTATGATGTTATTTTTGTAATTTTATTAATAATGCTAATAAATTTTTATCATGTTCAATAAATCAGCCGGGATAATTATAATTCAAATAATAGGTTTAGTCGATCAATAAGATCGTAATGATCGTTAATTCCTTAAATTGATACGTTATTATTCAAAAATATGTTAAAAAATAGTTATATAATTAATAATTTAGTGTAATTAAGAAAAAAGCCCCACGACATAAAAATATGCTATTGGGGGGGTATTGATATAAAAAGTTATTTGTTTAGCGGTAAAAAGAAAGGAGGGTCTTGATACGAATATCAATTTGTATCACTTTCAGCAACAGCCGTACATATCCCCGCTTTTCTATCTGTTTCAGCGGAACAGTGATATATGGCGTTGTAGGTATGTAAGTCACAATAAGCTTTTTTATTCGGGTCGTACAACCAAATTCTTTTGTATAACGTTGATTGCGTAGCTGCTGGGGCCCAAGAGTTTGGGTAAGCTGTTTGTGATGGATCGCCCCATTCACCAAGTAATGTCCCAATTTCTCGAGTAAACACGACTCTAGTACCAACGACATTAGATGTGGCATTACTGACTTCATCAGGGTAGCTAATACGATAATGTCCATTTAAAGTTTTACATGCTTTGGCTATATTCGGTGCGGTATCTATTGTCGCTTTCGGCATACCAATATTGGCTTTATTATAGCCTGAAAACCATTTAGTTAACGTAAACATATAGTTAAGGTTATAGTTTGTCGTCTTATTGTGACCTTGAATAAGCACTTTATAACCCGTACCTGATCCGATAACATATTGCCAAGCTTTACCTGTATCTTTAGCTTCATCAGTATCAAATGCAACGGTAATCTTATTTGAAGTTGGATTTACCTTCACAGTTGCAAGCTCACTACCTTGGATAATTTTCCAATCATAATTGCTGGCAAGTTCCTGTTGATTGAGTAACAAATCAAATTGAGCGCCATAAAAACCCGTTGTGGGAAAGTTTTTGTCAAATTCGCTAACGGACTGAGTCAAAAATCCATTTTTTTTATCCCATTGATTGGCAGCACTAGCGGTTGCTGCTGTAGGTAATAATACGGGTTTTGCATAACACACACCTGCTTCTTTCAATATTGAATAAGTTTTAGCAGGATGAGCAGAAATAAGTTCGTTGGGGTATTCGTTAGCATCGGGATCACCAAATTTTGAAAATAGAAGCAAATCAGCCGCTAATTTAACTTTATAGGGACCCACGATTTTACTTTGTGCTAATGAACAAAAAGTATCGGTCGTTTTGGGTGTGAATTGCACTAATTTATTTTGCGCATTGGTATAGTACCAAGTCATTGTAATATCATTAACAGCGCTTAAAAAATCCAGCTGATCACCATCTGGATCGACATATTGGTTGCTATCAGGTTGTTTAATATTTGCAACTTTAAATTTATTGATAAATGGGTAACTTGGCACCAGGGGTATGTTATCGACTTCTTCATTGCCATAATAATCTAATCCCTCAAAGTTTAAGCCAAATAGTGCTAAATCATCGATATGTTGTTCGATGTCTGAAGATAAAGATGGATGACTGCCATGAATGGTTTTAACTGTTTGTGCGATTAAAAATGCATAGGTTAGTGGGGGAAAGGGTAATAAAAGAAAGAAAAAGAAAATTACTTTGAACTGCTGTTTATTCATTAAACTGGTCACTGCTATATTCCTTATATTACTTTTATTATATCTATTGCTGTAAAAATATATTGGTAAATCGAAAATAACGAGCGGCGCGGATTATATCTAAAGCAATAAAATTTGTCTATTAATAAATTGAAATTAATAAATAATACCTTTTTTATGGGGTGGATTTTAGGGTGAAAGGTAAGAATAGTTTGACTAAAAATAGCGAAACTCGATTAAAAAGATTATTTTTTTTGAGTTTTATAACGTTGATTTGGGCTAGCTTGATTTTGTGCATCTAACCAGGCAAGTTTATCAGCATAATTTTTTTCAGCACCACGTTCAGTAGGATAATAGTATTTGCTATTAGCCATTTCTGGTGGAAAATAATTTTCGCCAGCAGCAAAGGCATTGGGTTCGTCATGCGCATAACGATATTGTGCACCATAACCTAACTTTTTCATTAAATTCGTTGGCGCATTGCGTAGGTGTTCAGGAACGTCATAATCGGGTTTTGATGTTGCATCTTTCATCGCTTGGTTAAATGCAGAATAAACAGCATTACTTTTTGGTGCGCAAGCAAGGTAAACAATAGCTTGTGCAATTGCGCGTTCTCCTTCTGCCGGACCAACTCGCGTAAAACAATCCCACGCGGCGAGTGCCACTTGCATGGCTCTTGGATCGGCATTACCAACATCTTCCGAGGCAATAGCTAATAATCGACGAGCAACATAAAGCGGATCGCCACCGGCGGTAATAATTCTTGCATACCAATAAAGCGCTGCATCGGGTGATGAGCCTCGAATCGATTTATGCACGGCCGAAATAAGATCATAATAGCGATCACCTTGATTATCGAATCTGGCACTTCTTTCACCTATCACTTCTTTAAGTAATTCTGGCGTTAGTGCCTGACCATCAGACATATCGACTAATAATTCAAGTGTATTCAGTGCGCGCCTAGCATCGCCACCTACAAATTCGGCAATCTGTTTTTTAGTTTCGTCCGGTAAAATAATATTTCGATTACCATATCCGCGCTCAGGATCGTCCATGGCTTGTTGTAAAATCAGCTCTATATCATTATTGGTCAAGGATTTTAGCAAATAAACTCTTGCTCTTGATAGTAATGCGGAATTTAATTCAAATGAAGGATTTTCTGTTGTTGCACCAATGAAAGTGACGGTGCCATTTTCCACATAAGGTAAAAAAGCATCTTGCTGGCTTTTATTAAAACGATGCACTTCATCGACAAATAAAATTGTACGAATCCCTGCTTGCTGATTAATTTTAGCACGCTCAATCGCTTCTCGAATATCTTTAATACCTGACGTTACAGCAGATATTCTTTCAACTTTGGCATTGGCATGATGAGCAATAATTTCGGCTAATGTTGTCTTTCCCGTGCCTGGTGGACCCCACAATATCATGGAGTGTAAATTGCCTGCTTTGATAGCTTTAGGTAATGGTTTATCTTCGCCAAGTAACTGAGATTGCCCGATATACTCCGATAAATCCCGCGGGCGCATCCTAGCCGCTAACGGTTTAAATTCATCAGTGCTAAACTCAAAAGATAGGCTAGGCATAGTAAATATTTATCCAAATTTATAAAATTGGAGCTATTATATACTGCTTATTGGTTAAGTGAAAAATAAAAGAAAATATCTTTCTTAGCTAATTGAAAAACGTTAATATTTTAAAATAATTTTGATCTCACAATTAATTTAAATATTGCCAAATAAAAATAAAAGGATTAGGCATGAAAAAGATTTTAGTGTTAATAGGGTTGTTGGTTAGTGTATCGGCATGGGCGGGCGATAAAGAAGTACTGCAACAACGTTTAGACAAAATAGATGGCTTTTATGCGCGGTTTTCTCAAGATGTGAAAACCGCTGATAATCAAGTAGTACAACAAGGTAAAGGGGATTTGTGGGTAACAAGGCCTTATTACTTTAATTGGACAATGAATGAACCAGATGAAACATCTATTATTTCAGATGGAAAAAATATGTGGGTCTATACGCCAGCGGTTCAGCAAGTAAGTGTGATGGATTTAAAAAAGGCTGTCGATAACCGATTAATGTTACTTATTACAGATAGCCATAATCCTATTTGGAATGCGTATAATGTCACACGAAAGCAAGACTCATTTACATTAAAACCAACAGATGGGACCAATCAAGACTTTGTTATCTCGGTGTTACCAACAGGCATGATTTCTAGTTTTACGATTATTGAAGAAGATGGACAGCGCAGTTTTTATGATTTGTCGCGTCAAACACTTGGCAAAGTTTCATTAGAAAAGTTTCAGTTTACTCCACCTGCTGGTGTCACCATTGATGACCAACGATAATTATCTAGAGTAATAAAACATAATAACAGATAACAAGCTGGCGAAAGGCACCCGCTTGTTACTATGTGTATTTGATTGAATTGACATTGATAATTATTTTGAACATTAATGAAGAAGATTATGAATAATCTTCTTCATTAATACTCACAACAGGATTATCGGAAAATAAATAGTGGTCACGTTTAGTTTCAAAATCCTCACTTGCCGCGTCAAATAGCATCTTTTTCGTGTTTTCTAAATGTTGCCACATAGCTAATTTAGCCGCTTTAGGATCGCGATTGATTAACGCTTCTAAAATTTTATCGTGCTCTTCCCACCAACTTTCAATGTCCTGTTGTTTAACATGTTCGTGAAGCTTTTTCCATAAAGGATTTAAAGTTCTTTGTTGCCATGCCTCTTGCACAATGGTTATCAGTGCCGTGTTACGCGTTATCATGGCAATTTGGGTATGGAATTTTAAATCCCAATTAGAATCACGATAATGATCTTCTTTTTTGGCATTATGCTGAATTTCTAATAAATTGACGATATCATCTTTAGTGATCTGTGTGGCGGCAAATTCTGCGATATTGCTTTCTATTAGTTGACGCGCTTGCAGTAATTCAAATGGTCCAGTTGTTGCAAAATTCAAACCCACAGGAGAATCAATAGGATTAGATTGCATACTGTTAGCTATAACATGAATACCTGACCCTTTTCGAGCATCAACAAACCCTTCAACTTCCAGCATTATAATGGCTTCTCTAACTACTGAACGGCTCACTTTTAGCTCTTCACAAATTAATCTTTCCGAAGGTAATTTGCTACCTACTGGGTAAATACCTTTAATTATGCGGTTTTTTAATTCGGTTGCGATAATTTGGTAAAGCCTTTGATATTCGTTTTGTTCTTGGGCCATGATGACTTTGATATAGCTCCTTAATTAATCATCGCCTTAAAATAACATCTAATTGCTTGGAGTTAAATAAGATTGTTTCATTTTTTTCACATAGAACATCAATCATCAATGTTGGCAGACAAATAAAAATCCTATCAGATATTTTTATGTTTAAATTATGTGATATATGTCAAATTTTTAAGTTATCAGACATGTTATTATGTCGCGCATTATTATATTGGGCGTGGTGAAAAGTATAAAACAATAACAATCTGCGTTGATATGTGATCACTTTAATAACGATAAGAATAATACTTGGTCATCTAACACCTAATTTGATAGCTGTTGGCATACCTGTTTTAAAAGCAGTGATAGATATGACAACGCAACACTATTGTTATGTTGTTGCTGTGTATTGGGCTTATTAAATCATTATCCAACCGTGAACGGATTTACCAATATAGCAGTTTGGCTTCATGCTAGTACTATTTTTGCTTTAATTGTTGGTGCGCTAGCCAATAACATTGGCTTTATTAAGCCATTAGTTATTTTAAGTTAACTTTATTTTTTAGCCACTGTTGCAGTTTAGATAAATTTTAAAGGCACTATCAACAAATATAACGAATAAATTGATCTGATTACACACGATTTAATGTGATCAGATACTTAATTATTATTGGGAGAATAAAATGAGTTTTTTAACTGAAAATTTTTTACTAGATACCGAGTTTTCTCGTCAGCTTTATCATGACTATGCAGCTGATCAACCCATTTTTGACTATCACTGCCATTTACCACCGGAACAAATTGCAAAAGATTATCAGTTTAAAAACTTATATGACATCTGGCTTAAAGGTGATCATTATAAATGGCGAGCTATGCGTACTAATGGTGTTGCTGAACAATTCTGTACTGGCAGCGATGTCAGTGATTTCGAAAAATTCAAAGCATGGGCTGAAACTGTGCCTTATACTATTGGTAATCCTTTATATCATTGGACTCACTTAGAATTACGCCGACCATTTGGAATAGATAATATTTTATTGTCGCCATCAACGGCTGAAACTATTTGGAACAAATGCAATGTAATGCTCGAAACTAAAGCGTTTTCTGCACGTAGCATTATGAAAAAAATGAATGTCAAAATGGTAGGGACAACCGATGATCCTATTGATGATTTAATCCACCATAAAACCATTGCCCAAGATGGTTCATTTGATATTAAAGTGTTACCAAGTTGGCGCCCAGATAAAGCATTTAATATTGATTCAGAGTTTTTTGTAGCTTATATCGAAAAATTATCTGCTGTCGCTGATGTGGCTATTACTAATTTCCAACAACTTTGCCAAGCATTATCAAAACGTATGGATTATTTTGCTGCGCATGGATGTAAAGTTTCGGATCATGCATTAGATGTAGTTGTTTATGAAGAAGCGAGTGAAAAAGAGTTAGATGCCATCTTAGCTAAACGATTAACAGGTGCAATGTTAAGTGCCAAAGAAACAGCACAATTCAAAACTGCAGTCATAATCTTTTTAGGAAGTGAGTATAACAAACGTGAATGGGTGCAACAGTACCACATTGGTGCGTTACGGAATAACAACTCAAAAATGTTTAAGTTAATGGGGCCGGATGTCGGTTTTGATTCTATTAATGATTCACCTATAGCGCAACCGCTTTCTCGATTATTAGATGCGCAAGCTAAGCAAAATGCACTACCTAAAACAATACTCTATTGTTTAAACCCGTCTGATAACGAAATTGTAGGCACCATGATAGGTAATTTCCAAGGTGAAGGTGTTCGCGGCAAAATGCAATTTGGTTCAGGCTGGTGGTTCAATGATCAAAAAGACGGCATGATTCGCCAAATGACACAACTTGCTCAGCTCGGCTTATTAAGCCGTTTTGTGGGTATGTTAACCGATAGTCGTAGCTTCCTTTCGTATACTCGTCATGAATATTTTAGACGTATTTTATGCCGAATGGTGGGGCGTTGGGTAGAAGATGGTGAAGCACCACGCGACATCGAATTATTAGGTCAAATGGTTAAAAATATCAGTTTTGACAATGCGAAAAACTATTTTGGTATTGAACTAAGCTAAAAAGCATTAAGTCGTTGTAATTAGATTAATTAAAGAAGAGTTAGAGTAATGAAAACATTAAACAGAAATGATTTTCCAGGTGCAAAATATACGACACGTGTTGTTCAATTTGGCGAAGGTAATTTTTTACGTGCTTTTTTAGATTGGCAATTAGATATCTTAAATGAAAAAACAGATCTTGATGCGGGCGTAGTCATTGTTCGTCCACTAAATACTGATTTTCCACCCTCATTAAGTATTCAAGATGGCTTATACACCACATTGATTCGTGGCTTAAACGAAAAAAACGAAGCAGTAAAAGAGTTTAGAATGATTCGCTCAGTGAATAATGAGATAAATGTCTATACTCAATACGATGAATATCTTGAATTAGCAAAAGATCCCAATATCCAATTTATTTTTTCGAATACAACAGAAGCCGGCATTAGTTACGTTGAGGGGGATAAATTAACCGATCGCCCTGCGGCTAGCTATCCAGCTAAATTAACCGCTTTTTTATATGAAAGATTTACTCACTTTGCGGGCAGTAAAGCGAGTGGTTTAATTATTATTCCGTGTGAACTGATTGATTACAATGGTGATGCGCTTAAAAAACTTGTATTAAAGTATGCTAAACAATGGAACCTGTCTGACAAGTTTATTGCATGGATCGAAAATGACAATGTATTCTGTTCTACACTTGTCGATAGAATTGTACCGGGTTACCCAAAAGCACAAATTGCTGAGCTTGAAGCTGAACTAGGTTATAAAGACAATTTTATCGATTCTGCTGAATATTTCTATCTTTTTGTTATTCAAGGACCGCAATGGTTAGCTCAAAAATTATGCCTTGATAAATGCAATATGAATATCAAAATTGTGGATGATATTAAGCCGTATAAAGAGCGAAAAGTCGCTATTTTAAATGGTGCCCATACAGCTTTAGTGCCAGTTGCTTATCTATCTGGGATTGATACAGTTGGTGAAGCAATGAATGATCCACAAATCTTATCTTATATTAAAGAGACTATTTTTGATGAAATTATCCCTGTTTTAGATTTACCACATCAAGAATTAGTGGATTTTGCCCAGTCTGTGATTAGCCGTTTTAAAAACCCATTTATTGAACATCAATTAATGTCGATAGCTTTAAATAGCATGACTAAATTTAAAACGCGTATTCTTCCACAATTAATCGCTTATCAAAAAGAAAAAGGTGTTTTACCAACCCATTTAGTTTTCGCATTTGCCGCATTGATGGCTTTTTATCGTGGGGTGAGAAACAACCAAACCTATCCATTACAAGATGATGCTACTTGGTTGGCGCGTTTTCACAACGGTTGGGCAAATGTAGCCGAAGGTAAACAAACTATAGATCAACTTGTACACACGATATTAAGCGATAAAGCCCATTGGGAACACGATTTATTAACTATTCCGCAATTAGCACAAACCATAACGCAATATTTAACGGTCATTACCCAAGATGGTATGCGTCAAGCAATTGAAAAATGCGTTGTGAGTAGCAAATAAAATGAGCGATGTAATGATTAAATTTATAAAAATAAATAATAAAGATAATGTTGCGGTGGCGTTATCTGATTTAGAAGCACATGAAGAAAATGTTATTGTTGATGGTCATACCATTGATTTAAAACAACCAGTCAAACAAGGGCATAAATTTGCCCTTCAAGATATAGCACAAGGTGACAATATCATTAAATATGGTGTGCCGATAGGCCATGCAACTTGTGCAATTAAAGCCGGTGAGCATATTCATTCACACAATTTAAAAACTAATTTAAGTGATATTGATGATTATAAATATCATCCTCAGATAGCAAATAATGACTCTTTACATGCCATACCAGATAAAGAAATCAATATTTATCGTCGTAAAAATGGTGAGGTTGGTATTCGTAATGAATTATGGATTATTCCGACTGTAACTTGTATTAATGGTATTGCTCAGCAAATTGTTAAACAATTTTGTGCAGAATTAAATAATCAATTAGAAATTGATGGGATTACCGTTCTTGAACATCCTTATGGGTGTTCGCAACTCGGGCAAGACCATAAAAATACTAAAATTATTTTACAAGATTTAGTCAAACATCCTAATGCAGGTGCTGTACTGGTTATCGGATTAGGTTGTGAAAATAATCAGATTTCGGCGTTCAAAGCCGATTTGGGTGACTATGATGCGTCACGAGTACGGTTTCTTATTGCTCAGCAAGAAGAAGATGAAATCGAAGCCGCATTGGTTCATTTAAGAGAACTTTACGCTGTCATGAAAAACGATAAGCGTGAAACCGGTCGTTTGAGTGAATTAAAATTTGGGTTAGAGTGCGGTGGATCGGATGGTTTTTCAGGTATTACCGCAAACCCAATGTTAGGTCTTTTTTCTGATTATGTGATTGAACATGGTGGGACTAGTGTGCTCACTGAGGTGCCAGAAATGTTTGGTGCTGAAAATATTTTAATGTCGCATTGCATTGATGAATCGACTTTCGATAAAACAGTTCAGATGATTAATGATTTTAAACAATATTTTATTTCGAATAATCAACCTATCTACGAAAACCCTTCGCCAGGGAATAAAGCCGGTGGCATTACCACGTTAGAAGAAAAATCACTGGGTTGTACCCAAAAAGCAGGGGGCAGTAAAGTGATTGATGTGCTTAAGTATGGACAAATGTTAACTAAGCATGGTTTGAATTTACTCAGTGCTCCAGGGAACGATGCTGTTGCCACTGGCGCTTTATCCGCAGCTGGTTGTCACATGGTGTTATTTACCACTGGTCGAGGAACGCCTTATGGTGGCATTGTGCCAACCGTCAAAATTGCAACCAATACACAATTGGCAGAGAAGAAGGTGAATTGGATTGATTTTAATGCCGGAAAATTAATTCAAGGCATTTCAATGAAAACAGTGTTAACAGAATTTATTGATTACATAGTGCAGGTAGCTAATGGACAACAAACTTGTAATGAAAAAAATAATTTCAAAAATTTAGCCATCCTTAAAAGTGGCGTAACCCTCTAAGACTAAATTTTTATTCAAAAATAAATCATGTCGTTAAGTCCTTGCGGACTTAATGCTAGGGGCCCGTTTTTTTTATAAATTATATAGGTATCATTCATGACGAATAAAAAAGAGAGAAAAATCACATGGTTAGTAAGATTCTCGTATGGAAGTGGTAATTTAATTGGCAGTGGCGCTTTAGCAATTAGTGGGGCTTGGCTGCTTTATTTTTATACCACTTTTTGTGGCTTAAGTGTCGTTCAAGCAGCATTAATTTTTTCTATTGCAACTTACTTGGATGTCATTCTTAATCCATTAATGGGGTTTATTACTGACAACTTTTACCAAACAAAAATAGGACAACGTTTTGGGCGCCGCCGATTCTTTATTTTAATTGGCATACCTTTAATGCTCATCTATCCAATGTTATGGATTGATGGTATGGGGTTTTGGTATTACTTAATAACTTACATCTTATTTGAAATCATCTATACCAGCATTATGATCCCATTTAATACCTTACCAGTTGAAATGACATCTAACTTTTCACAGCGTACTTATTTGACTGGTTCAAAAGCAATGTTTGGTAAAGTAGCTAACTTTTTAGGTGCTGCCATACCTGGCATCTATTTTTACTATTATAGTAAAGATTCAGCAACGCCTTTCTTATTAACGGGGATCACTTACGCAGCGATTATGATCGTCGCGTTGATTTTACTGTATTGTAATAGTTGGGAAAAACCTAAAGAAGAAGTAAAAGATGAATCTGTACATAGCTTTTTTGAAGCTATTAAAAAGCTTATTATCGACATCTTATCAACATTTCGTATTAAAACGTTTAGAACGCATTTAGGCATGTATCTATTTGGGTTTGGTGCTGAATGGTTATTTACCGCCGTATTTACCTATTTCATTGTGTTTAGTTTAGGTGAACCTCGCTCATTTGTCGCTTCAATGAACTCGTTAAGCAGTATTTGCCAGCTAGTTTCGACAGCCTTTTTTATGATGTATTGTGCTAAAAAAGGCTTTAAAAAACCGTTTATTATTGCATTACTCATTGTAATTTCATCGATGATTGGTTATGTCGGTATTTATTATCTTAACTTGCCAAATATCACTTGGATTGTTGTGGGTATTACCATTTGGTTTGGTCTAGGTACGGGGGGCGTATATTACATTCCCTGGAGTGTCTACGTATTTTTGGCTGATGTTGATGAAGTGGTAACTAATCGACGTCGTGAAGGGGTTTATGCTGGTGCAATGACTATGGCGGGTAAATTAGTTCGCGCTTCAATTGTATTTGTACTTGGTATTATTTTAAGTGCATATGGTTTTGAATCAAAATCTCATGTTCAGCCACAAAGTGCAATTGATGCTATTAATGGCATTATTTTATATGGTGTTGTTGGAATGGCACTTATTGGTGCTTTCTTCGCTTGGAGAATGAAGCTTGATCATGCAACGCATTCAATCATTATTAATGAAGTTGCTCGTATTCGCGAAGGGGGAAAAATGGCTGATGTTACGCCAGAAACTAAAAAAGTTGTTGAAGAATTATCAGGGATTGCTTATGAAAATTGCTTTGGCAATAACAACATTGGTTTTAAATCAAAAAATACCCAAGCAAAATAACATTCATTGAATAAATGGCTAGGATTAGCCAGTAATGCGAGTCCTGATTTTAGCCATATATCGTGAACTGTCCGCTACCCGATTAGTGGATAGTTCACAAAGTAACACGTAAAGGATAAAAAATGACGACTGTTTCAGTTAAAGATTTTGGTGCAATTGGTGATGGTACTACAATAAATACCTTAGCTTTTGCAAAGTCGATACAACATATTGAACAACGAGGTGGAGGAACTTTAATTGTTCCAGTTGGCACCTATTTTACCGGAGCTATTAAACTTTGTAGTAATCTAACATTAGAGATTGAACAAGGTGCAACGTTATTGTTTTCCGATGATGCTAAAGATTATCCCGTGGTCAATTCTCGTTGGGAAGGGGTAAAACAAGATGTATATATGCCATGTATATATGGTCATAATATTGAGAACGTAACAATCACCGGCGGTGGAAAAATCGATGGTAATGGCAAAAAATGGTGGCATACTTTTCGCAACGATCGCAGTAATCTTAAATACCCTAGACCTTATTTGATCGGATTTGATTTTTGCGAGCGTATCACGATTGAAAAACTATTTTTAACACAATCACCAAGTTGGACAGTTCACCCAATGGAGTCAAACAATGTGGTCGTTGATAATATTTCGATTCTTAATCCAGCTGATTCACCAAATACGGATGGTATCAATCCTGAATCTTGCCGTAATGTGAGAATTTCAAATTGTTATATTGATGTTGGTGATGATTGTATTGCAATTAAAGCAGGTACAGAAGAAACGGTTGATAAAAGCGCTTGTGAAAACATATTAATTACTAACTGTAATATGATTCATGGACATGGTGCAGTGGTATTAGGGAGTGAAATGAGTGGGTCTATTCGTAATGTGACCATTACTAACTGTGTATTTCAAAAAACCGACCGTGGTGTAAGGTTTAAAACCCGCCGTGGTCGAGGTGGTACTATTTCGGATATCACCTTTAGTAATATCATTATGGACGAAGTATTATCGGCATTTGTGATGAACTATTATTACTATTGCGGCCCTAAAGGTAATGATCCCATTGTCTGGAATAAAGCAGCATTACCAGTTAATGAACAAACACCCGCATGTCATAATATTAGTTTTTCTAATATTATTGCCAAAAATGTACGTGCTTATGCTGGATTTTTATATGGTATACCTGAATCGCCAATAGCCAATATTTCGTTTGATAATATTCGAGTATCGATGCAAATTAATGCGCAAGCAGGTGAAGTTGACATGTTTAAAGATGTCAAACCCGAAGCGGGTAAGGGCTTTTTTATTGAAAATGCCGACACCATTTTATTTAACAATGTTATTGTTGATAATGTCATTAGCGAGCCACTTAGTATCAAAAACAGTACAGGTGTACATGTTAATCAATCATTTATTAAACAAGACGGTAAATTATTGCCGCTTAATGCTTAATGGTTTTTCATCAAAATAACCGCGAGAATGCGGTTATTTTTAATTATTTTTTATGTTATTACGGGTTTGAATCTGTCGATTTTATCAAACGTTTTATCACTATTTAGAGATATTATTGCTAATAATAGAACAAAAATAAATCTGGGTAATTTTATTAAAAGGCTGTTGTTTATTATCAATCTTAAATAAAAACAACATATAATGTTGATAAATATTGCAGAATGATGATGTTTATTGGCTACTCAGTCTTACCTTCAAACTAATCTTTTTTTGTGCAAACAATCAATGGCTAGGTTTAAGGTAAATATTGTACTTTTAAGGCTACTTCACTTGTCACTTGTTAGTGTTACCATTAAATAGACCTAGTCACAATTATTTATATCCATCAAAGCGAACTTTAAAGGCTGAGAATGCGTTATTTTTGTTTTAAATCCCTTACAACTATCACATCCCGAAAAAGCATGCTTAATCCTATTTTGTAAAATAGTTTTAGGTTATTTAACAATCCGTTGCAAATGACGAACTTTTATCAAAATGCGCAACGAAATCAATATACTAAAAATATGTCACGTTACTGGCTATATCGTTAGATTGTCATTGGCATAATATTTTTAGTGTTTCATTTGTCATCCTTTTAATTTTTATCTCTGATTTATTTCATTTTGTTTGTGGCAACAAAATAACTTTGATGTTGATCACATTTATCTAATAAACCTTTTAAAGCTAAATTTTTAGCTATTCATACTCAATTTCAGTTGTTCACTTTTTAAAGGATAAATTATGACAAATACCTTCTATCAAAAGCCAACTTATTGGTTCGCTTCATGTTATAGCTTTATGTACTATGCAGCAGGGAGTTTTGTTTTTTCTTTTTATGCAATATGGCTAAGTAAGGAGATTGGTTTAACGGCTAAACAAACCGGAATTATTTATTCGTTTAATTACTTTATCTCGTTAATTATTATGATTATTTATGGTGTTTATCAAGATAAATTAGTATTAAAAAAGCATTTAATTTGGTTTCAAAGCATCATTATTACTTGCGCTGCGCCCGCGTTAATTTATGTCTATGAACCGCTATTACGGCATAGTTTTTATATTGGTGTCGTTTTTGGTAGCTTCTTTTTAGGTTTTGGTTGGGTTGCTGGTATGGGGTTGATTGATTCCTATTGTGAAAAAATCAGCCGTGCTTTTGATTTTGAATTTGGACAATGCCGTACTTGGGGTTGTATTGCTTACGCTGTAGGAACATTTATTGCTGGCATCTTAATTAGTATTAATCCTCATCTCAATTTTTGGGCGGCATCAGTAGTGGGTGTTTGCTTTATGATATTAAATCTGAATTTTAAACCGGATTTAAGTAAATCATCGGCAGCAGTCTTTCAAAAGAAAGATAAGTTAAGTTTTAATGAGATTATTTCAGTGTTTGCGCTTAAAAAGTTTTGGATATTTGTGATTTATGTGCTTGGTACTTATAGCCTTTATAATATTTACGATCAACAGTTGTTTCCGGTTTACTTTACCCAGCAATTTACTGATGTGAATGATGGTTATCGGTTATACGGCATATTAAATTCATTCCAAGTATTTTTAGAAGCAGCCGTGATGTTTTGTGTGCCATTTGTGGTTAACCGTGTTGGTGCGAAAAATGCCCTTATTTTTGCCGCTTTTATTTCAGCATCTCGAATCTTTTTAACCGGTCATGTCGAGAGCATTGCCATTATTTCAGTGATTAAACTGATGCACTGTTTAGAAATTTCAACCATTTTAGTGTCAGTATTTAAATATATTGATAACAACTTTAATGCGCGCTTGTCGGCAACGGTATTTTTAATTGGTTATCAGGTCGCAGGCTCGGTTGGGGTGATATTGTTTTCTACCTATGTTGGGCAAGTTTATGATACTGCTGGCGCTGCAACCACCTTTAATAATTTAGGGCTAGTCGTGTTAGGTTTTATGATTTTTGCCATGCTTTTCTTAAGCCGTGACAAAAAGCTCAAATCATCAGAAAAGTAAGCTAGTTAAGATTCATAACACGTTTTTAATTCGGCTAAACAAATTACATTTAATAAAACATATTAAGGATTCAAAATGAATATATTCAATTCAGTTACGCAGTTTCACTTTGAACAAACCAGAACCATTTCGCCCGAAAATATGACAGGTGAAAAAGGCAAATCATGTATGAAGGCCAGTGCTTTAGGACCGAGTCGAAAAGGGCAAGGCTGTATCTCAATCCCTGCTGGTAAAAAGGTGACCATAGCCGAAATAACGGGTCCTGCTGAAATTCGTCATATGTGGTTTACTTTAACTGATAGAACACATCGCGGAAGCTTTGTACTCCGCGATGTGGTGATACGCATTTATTGGGATGATGAAGCCGTACCATCAGTTGAAAGCCCAATTGGTGACTTTTTCTGTAATGGTTTTGGTGCAAGATGTGACATCAACTCAATGCCAATTGTCGTTAATCCAACAGGTGGCTTTAATTGTTATTTTAGAATGCCATTTAATAAAAAAGCCCGCATTGAAATTGAAAATGAGCATGAGGCTGATTTGCAACATTTCTTTTTTACTGTGAACTATGCGTTAATGCCAAAACCATTTGAAGCGCCGCTTTATTTTCATGCGCAATGGCGCCGACAACGCATTACTCAATACGCCCAAGATTATGTCATTTTGGATAATGTGCAAGGACAGGGTTATTATGTAGGGACTTACTTAGCCTTAACGGCGCTAGAGCGTTATTGGTGGGGGGAAGGGGAGTTTAAATTCTATCTTGATGATGATAGCGACTATCCAACACAACATTCAACGGGTTCTGAAGACTATTTTGGTGGCGCTTGGGCATTTCATAATCGCGACAGCCAAGGACGCCCAAAAGCGAAGTGTTTTCAAACACTGTTTATGGGTTACCCTTACCAAACCAATCGTGATGCAACACGTGATTTTTTCCAGACAGGTGATGCAAACCCTGTACATGGCTTTGGCGATGATGGTTTGCCGATGCATGGCTTATATCGTTGGCATTTACCAGATCCGGTGGCATTTCACAAAAATATCAAGTTAGCCTTTCAACAGATTGGTAACGATGATATAAGATTGTATGAACGTTGTGATGATATTGCAAGTGTGGCTTATTGGTATCAAAATCCATCGGCAAATCACAATCCTGCGTTCCCTAATAAACAACAGCGAACTCCGCGCTAAAAATAAGGTAATGTGGTTATGGCGAGTAATAAATTAAAGATCAATGATATTGCTCGTTTGGCTGGCGTGTCGGCAACGACCGTCAGTCATATTTTTAATAAACGAGATAAAAAGTATCGAATTTCGCCCTTAACTCGGCAACGAGTATTAGCGATTGCTCAGCAATACAGTGATCAATCTCATATTCGTCAATATTTAGTTAAAGCGAATAGCACTAATACTATTGGCGTTATTGTGCCGGATATGTCTAATTCATTTTTTTCGATGTTTTTACATCATCTAGAAGACTCGTTCAGACAAAAAAATATTCAACTCTTAATCACTTGTAGTCATTATAATCCCGAGGTCGAAATTAAAGTGGCGCAAAATTTGGTCGAACGCTGCGTTGATGCCATGATTGTTGTAACATCTTTAGATAGTGATGATTTTTATGTAAGCATTAACCAAAAGACTCCCGTTTTGTTTTTCGATCGTTATTTGAAAGATACCAAACTTCCTTTTATCACCAGTGAATCTGTAAAGTCAGTTGCCGATTTGATAATTCCTTATGCTAAGCAACTAAAAGAGTTTTATTTTATTGGGTGTGATATACAACTAACCTCGATTCATGCAAGACTTGAAGGATTCAAGCAAGGGCTCAAAACTGCGGGATTAAAGTTCAAACACGATTGGTTAGTCAGTGATGACTATTGTCAAAATAAAGGGTATCAGTTAATTAAAGGTGTTCATCAAAAATTAGGGCGGTTACCTAAGGCTATTTTTACGCCTTCCTGCAATTTATTGCAAGAGGTACTGAGTTATTTGGTCGAAATCAAAATAGATCCTAATCAAATTTGTTTATGCTCTTATGATTATAATATCTATCTTGACTACTGTTATTACCCAACAGATGCCATTGCACAAGATTTTCAAACCATGGCACATACTTGTGTTGAGGTAATCGATCGGCTGATTAACTTTAAAGAACTAAAACATCATGCCTTTTTTATTGAGCCGAAAATTATTCGCCACCGTTAGCCTAGCAATTTTTTTATGAACTAGACTATTAACGGTTGGCATTTTTCATAATTCGCGCTTTATCAACCTGCCATTGGCGTTCTTTAATGTCAGTACGTTTATCGTACTCTTTTTTACCTTTGGCTAAACCAATTTTTACTTTAGCCCAGGCATTTTTCCAATATAAAGATAGGGCAACAACGGTATAACCTTGACGGTTTATTTGACCGAACAGAGAGTTCAATTCACGCTGATTAAGCAGCAATTTACGTGTACGCATCGGATCGCATACTACATGCGATGATGCAACCGATAATGGCGTAATTGTTGCACCAAATAACCATGCTTCGCCATCTTTGAGTAAAACGTAACTATCACTAATGTTGGCTTTACCTGCGCGCAGGGATTTTACTTCCCAACCTTGTAGGGATAATCCCGCCTCAATTTCCTCTTCAATAAAGTACTCATGGCGTGCGCGTTTATTTAATGCAATCGTTGCCGAACCCGGCTTGTGTGATTTTTTCTTAGTCATAATGTGCGATATTATAGAGTTACGTGATACTATATGCCAATAATTTTATTTTTTTATTTTATTCTTATGGCACATGTTTTTCACGAAGTTATCGAGCCCTATTCAATTGAGCAAATGTTTGCGTTGGTTAATGATATTGCTCGTTATCCAGAATTTGTTCCTGATTGTATCGCAACTGGCATTATTAGCAAACAAGATAATAGGTTAACGGCTTTTATTGAGGTTGAAAAGTTAGGCTTCAAAAAATCTTTTACTACTGTCAATCAGATTAATGAGCCGCATTTAATTGAGATGAAGTTACTGCAAGGCCCTTTTAAACACCTGTCTGGTAAATGGCAATTTACGCCAGTGAATGATACTCACAGTAAAATTAGTTTTAGTTTAGATTTTGAGTTTAAAAATAAGCTACTTGATATTGCTTTTACCCCAGTGTTTAAAGAAGTTATGACTAACATGGTCAATGCATTTTCAACACGAGCAAGGCAGATTTATTAGTATGATAAATATTCAAGTTGTTTATGCTTTACCTAATAATGCAACTGTCATTGATTTAGACGTTGATGCACAAACTAATGTATTGCAAGCAATAACAAAATCCAATATCTTATCGCTATGTCAAATTGCATTAGATGAGCATCTAGTTGGTATTTACGGTAAGCGCTGTGATTTTAATACGTTAGTTAATGATGATGATCGCATCGAAATTTATCGTCCATTAATTAATGATCCTAAAGAGATAAGACGAAAAAAAGCAGCACGTAATAAATAATAATCAAAAGTGAAGGGAAACCGAATGCACAATCTGCTAATTGAAAAGATTGAAATGTTATGCAAAAAACGCGGTATAAAACTGACAACACAGCGGCGTACCGTTTTACATATCATGTTAAAAGCAAATAAAGCGATGAGTGCATATGATTTGTTAGATCTGTTGAAAGTGAGTGAACCGCAAGCAAAACCACCGACAATTTATCGCGCACTTGAGTTTTTACTCGAACAAGGTTTTATTCACAAAGTTGAATCATCTAACAGTTACATTGTATGCCCGCATTTTCACGACCCCGAGCATATTTCAATTTTATTTATTTGTGATAAATGTAAACAAATTATAGAAAAGCATTCAGAAGATATTGAAACACAGCTCAAGCTATTAGCACTGCAAAGTCAGTTTTTAATAAAACATAGTGTGCTTGAAATACATGGAATTTGTCAGCCGTGTCAGCCTTAATTATTACACTTTGGTTAGTTAATCTATTTTGTGATACTGTTGGACAAATTGCATTTAAATATGCCGCCATAACGTCAAAACATCAACAAGGTTTACACTATTGGCAAAGATTGTTTGGTAATTTTTGGCTTTGGTTAGGCTTTGGTACCTATTTTGTTGGCTTTATTTTTTGGCTGGCGTTTTTAAGTGAAGTCCCTTTGTCGCAAGGTATTTTATTAGGATCGTTTAACATCATCACCGTTATGATTGCTGGACGAGTTTTATTTAAAGAGCATCTAACAGCCTTTCGTCTTATTGGTATATTTTTTATTACTTTTGGCGTTATTTTAGTAGGGCTAACCTAATGAAAAAATTTTATATCATTGGTTTTATTTTGTTATTATTTTTCGATACTTTTGGGCAAACCAGCTTTAAATTAACGGCATTAGCAGCACTCCCCTTTGAGGCTAATTTTCATTGGTTGATTCGTATTTTTAGTCATGGTTGGGCTTATTTAGTTATTTTAGGCTATACAGGTGCTTTTATGACATGGATGATATTATTAAAAAAAGCACCAGTTGGTCCGGCTTTTGCAGCTTCTCATTTACAAGTTGTAACGGTAATGCTTGTTTCGATCGTGGCTTTTAATGAGCAAATTACAACCACTCGTTTACTTGGCGCGTTATGTATTATTATTGGTATTGTTTTTTTGGCATTAGCCGAACAACGATTACAGTGTAAATAATCGATTTTGCTGTTTAATTTTAAAGGTCAAATGTAAATTATAAATAGTGAGTGATATTTTATCTTTAAATTGACCTGTAGTTTTGGACATCAACTGTCTTGAATCAAATAAAACTAAACTAACCAGTTTTAAGCTTAAGCTCAATTTCTATTGTTCATACAGTTTTTTTAAACTGTATGAATATTGGTTATTTATATGCGATCTTTTTCCATCACAATTAGATAGGCTTCGCGTTTCCAAAGTAGAAATAAGCGTCTCATATCTTTTTCCATTGTCACCACACGCCAACCTTGTCTTGCATTTTGATTTAAAAAATCAGAGAATTTTTCAGCATTAGAATTCGCTGCACCAAAAAGTAAAGAAGATAAAGCACCTTCTTGGTAAATAACGACTTTATATTCTTTCATTGTATTCATTTCCTTTTTTTATATTTTAAAAATAGTGTCCTTATTGATAAGTAATATCAATAAGGACAGCAGTATATTATAAGTTATGCTTTGAAACAAAGTTAAAACAGCAATATTTGAGTTAATATTATGTTTTTTATGCGGATAGGGGAAGGTATACGCTTGAAAATCAAACGAATAAAAAGGTATTCTTAAAAAGAATATGCTAAATTTGTTTATCTAAATTTTTTAGCATTTCGATGATAGGTCGATTAGCATCGGGAAATTCATCCGCATTGAGATCTTCTTGATCAATCCAACGACTCGGTTGCCCTTCTTTGGCAAAAGGTACGCCATCCCACTCTTCAACTAAATAAGCATGGATAGTAATATCGCGATCATCGTAACTATGCTGGACTGTTTTTAAGAATTGCGCATGATGAATATGGATGTCGACTTCTTCAGCGATCTCGCGTTGTAAAGTTTGAAAAGGTGTTTCAGCAACTTCGACTTTTCCACCCGGAAACTCCCAAAAACCAGCAAGATGCGAGTCTTCACCTCGTTGAGTGATAAAGATTTGACAATCTTGTGAACGTATAATACCTACAGCAATTTCAGTATGTTTTTTCATAATCCTGTCTGTCTATCTATGAGTCAACTTGGGGAAAGTGATCCTTTCCCACTTTTTGAATGCCGACTGTTATCGGCAATTTATTTGATAATATTTTGATGATACTAAATTTTTACCTTAGTGAACAGCACCATGACAGTGTTTATATTTTTTCCCTGAGCCACATGGACAAGGATCATTACGCCCAACTTTTGCTTGCGCGCGGACTACTGGTTGCGTCGATGAGGTTTCAGCGTCATCTCCATCAATACTAGTAACAGATTCATGGCTCGTTTTCTGTTTTTCCATCAGCTTTTCCATTTCAGCTAAGCGTTGTCGTTCGGCTTCATCAACTTCCTCTTGTGATCGGATTTGAACACGACTCAGTACGCCAATAACATCATATTTTAACGATTCTAACATGCTTGCAAACATATTAAATGATTCACGCTTATACTCTTGTTTAGGATCTTTTTGCGCGTAACCACGTAAATGTATACCTTGGCGTAAATAATCCATTGCGGCTAAATGTTCTTTCCATAAAGTGTCAAGTGTTTGTAACATTACACTTTTTTCAAAGTGTCTAAATGCTTCAGAGCCAGCACTATTTTCTTTTTCAAGATAGGTCTCTTTTGCAATTTGTAAAATGCGTTCACGTAATGTTTCTTCATGCAGATTTGCTTCTTCATCTAACCATTTGGCAATCGGTAAATCTAAAGCAAAATCCGTTTTTAAAGCTGATTCTAGTCCTGAGACGTCCCACATCTCTTCAATTGATTGAGGTGGAATGTATTGATCGATTAACGCATTAAATACGTCATCACGAATAGAATCAATGGTATCTTTAATATCGCTATTATCGAGTAGTTCATTTCGTTGACGATAAATTGCTTTACGTTGATCGTTGGCAACATCATCAAATTCAAGTAGTTGTTTACGTATATCAAAGTTACGGCTTTCAACTTTCTTTTGCGCATTTGCAATAGCTTTAGTAACCCAAGGATGTTCAATGGCTTCGCCTTCTTTCATACCCAGTTTACGCATCATGTTACCAACACGCTCTGAAGCAAAAATTCGCATTAATGGGTCTTCAAGTGATAGATAAAAGCGTGAAGCACCAGGGTCACCTTGACGACCAGCACGACCTCGTAATTGGTTATCAATACGACGAGATTCGTGACGCTCTGTCCCTAAAATGTAAAGACCACCAAGTGCTATTACCTCTTCGTGCTTGGTTTGCCATGCTTGTTTAGCTTTTTCGATATCTTCAGGGGTTGGATTTTCAAGCTTAGCGACTTCATTTTGCCAGTTACCACCAAGCATAATGTCAGTACCACGGCCAGCCATATTGGTGGCAATTGTCACGGCACCTTTACTACCTGCTTCAGCTATAATCTCGGCCTCTTGTGCATGGAATTTAGCATTTAATACATTATGTTTGATACCCGCTTTTTTAAATGCTTGAGAGACAAGTTCTGATTTCTCTATGGAAGCCGTACCGACTAACACAGGCTGCCCACGTTTTACACATTCTTGTACATCAGAAACGATCGCATCGATTTTTTCTTTTTCGGTCATATAGACTAAATCGGATTGATCTTTACGGACCATTGGACGATTCGTTGGAATAACAATAGTATCGAGACCATAAATTTGATTAAATTCGAATGCTTCGGTATCCGCTGTTCCTGTCATCCCTGCTAATTTTTCATATAGTCGGAAATAGTTTTGGAAAGTGATAGATGCCAAAGTTTGGTTTTCATTCTGAATTTTAACATGTTCTTTGGCTTCTACCGCCTGATGTAATCCATCAGACCAACGGCGTCCATCCATGGTACGACCGGTATGTTCATCGACAATAATGATTTCGTTATCGCGAACAATATAATCCACATCTTTATGGAATAGGTGATGGGCTCGAAGCGCTGCATTGACATGGTGCATTAACACAATATTGCTTGGGGCATACAGTGACTCGTCACTTTTCATAATGCCTTGTTTAATTAGTAACTCTTCAACTTTAATTAAACCGCGTTCAGTAAGGTTGACTTGACGTGTTTTTTCGTCAATAGAAAAGTCACCATCACCTTGAAATTGATCAGAATCTTCTTTTTCTTGGCGAACCAAGTATGGAATAATTTTATCGATACTGACATATCTATCAGAGCTGTCTTCGGCTTGTCCAGATATGATTAATGGTGTTCTTGCTTCATCAATCAAAATCGAGTCTACTTCGTCGACTAAGGCATAATGTAGTGGGCGTTGTACTCGCGATTCTTTTGTAAACACCATATTATCGCGAAGGTAATCAAAGCCATACTCGTTATTAGTGCCATAAGTGATGTCGGCGTTATAAGCATCGCGTTTCATTTGCGGTGGCATGTTAGGGAGATTAATACCGACAGTTAGACCTAGAAATTCAAATAATGGGCGATTGTTTTCAGCATCACGTTGGGCTAAGTAATCATTAACCGTGACGACATGAACCCCTTTGCCGGTTAACGCATTTAAATAGGCGGGTAAAGTTGCGGTTAAGGTTTTACCTTCACCAGTACGCATTTCAGCAATACAGCGTTCATTTAATACCATGCCCCCAATTAGCTGTACATCAAAATGACGCATTCCAAAAACGCGTTTACTCGCTTCACGAACGACCGCAAAAGCTTCTTCTAAAATATCATCTAATTTGGTGCCATCAGCAATTTTTTGTTTGAATTCTGCTGTTTTTGCTTTTAGCTCATCATCGGTTAATGCTTCCATTTGTGGTTCTAACGCATTGATTCTTTCTACGCGTTTGCGCATTGTTTTTAGTACGCGTTCATTACGGCTACCGAATACTTTGGTTAATAATTTTAATAACATGATCTTTCTCTTATTTTTTCAATAGGATTAATAAGGTTTATACCTAAATATGGCCAATTTATTTTATTACGTTATCAATGGTTTAAACGGTAGCTTTAGGGCCTGCTCTAATGCCGTTATAAGGGGTTAACCGGATGACAATATTGGGACTGACATCATAATGATTTAATGAAATGGTTTGTTTATCATCATGTTGCTTTTGCACCAATAACAGTGATTGTATATGCGCTTTTATTGGCGTTTGATGATCTTGTACTATCGCTGTAATGGCAATAATACCGACTTGAGAAACCGTTGGCTGAGCAGGTAATGCATTTTCTTGATATAGACCAAATCCAGCAGCAATCACACCTAATAATAAGTGCGATAAAGCAGTTTTGATAATAAAGCGTTTGTGGAGTTGTTTACAATAGCTAATCACAGTCATAGTGGCAACATTCTAGCATTTTTTCCCAAAATTAAAACAATTATTGCAGCCGTGTCATTAGCTATTCTTGATGTTAAATGAAAAATGGATAAATGTCTGCTGTCTTATTTTTACTTGGTTAGATGTTGCGGCAGTAAAATGCTTAAAATGAGTGATCGATAACATCCACTTGCCAATTTATACTAGCAAGAGGGTGGTGCAGCTTTTGAGCTTTTGTGCCGATTATGAGATTTTTACTGATTTATTGCCTATTGCTAACACGCTTATTTCATCACAAAACCAAATTGTTTTATTTGGCGGTGAACTGCGTGATAAAAGCTCATCGGTTTTTGGTGGTTGAGCCGTGTCAAAGATCAATGAAATTCAGGTAGATGCTTGTTGTTTAGATATTGATGGCTTGAGTAATTTAAGCGGTCCTTCTTGTTCATCTTCTTTTGATGCTTATGTTGATAAAGCGATCATTGCTCACTTGGATAAAAATATATGTTAAGTGATTACACTAAATTCAGTCGCAAAAGTTTATATAAAATTTGCGAATGGCAAGCGATTACCGCATTGATGACTAATGATATGGCTGATCCTTTGCTAGTTGCAAAATTAGAGAAGCAAACACAAGTCATTTTAGGTGAGTAACTGTCAACGTTAATTAGTCTATTATTTACTCGATATTGTCTATTTTGTTACCGTAATTGTTGAAACTATTTTTTCTATTTGAGGGGGATTATTTGCTATAGATTGTTGATTTATCTTAATCGAAATAAAATCCCCTCTTAATCTTAATAGTCTGTATTTAGACAATTAAGAAAAGAGGGAGAACAAATCGATTATTTCACCATCAATTGCCCCATCATACCCAATGTTTCGTGTTCGATGATATGGCAATGATACATGCGTAATCCCGGCATGTTTTGTTGTATTTTCACAACAAGTGTTTCGTGCGGACGTAAATTGGTGGTATCTTTTAACGCAACAAATTCAGGCGTTGTTTTAGTACCATTTAATTCACGAGACTGTACAATAAATTGCGCACCATGTATATGGAAATTGTGATCCATATGTGAGTTGTTAACAATTGTCCACTCCTCAACATCGTGCAGTTTACTTTCTAAGTCAATTCGTGACATATCATGCCGTTTGCCATTAATTAAAAACAACATACCACCTCGAGGCTCACTTTTATCCATTACTTCGGTATATTCCAGTGATTTTTTAGCGACAGCTTCGCCTAAAGTTGGTACTTGTTTTAGATGAGTCGGTAAAACTACACTGGCCGTTTGAGTTAGCTGGAGTTGTGAAAGAATGATATTTTGCTCCGGCGGTACATTACCCATTTTGCCCCGATCGTATCCGATATTTTCCAAGTAAAGGCTGGCTGTTTTCTTCGGAACAATGACTACTTCAGCGCGTTCAGCTGGGGTAAGTAGTAGGGGGGTATTAAGTTGGTGAGGCGCAGCAATTAGGCCACCGTCAGTACCCACTAAATAAACATCACAATCGGGTACCGAAAGGTTTAAGTATCGACCTGAACACGCATTCCAGATTCTGACTCGGGTTGCACCTTCTACTTTTATATTTGGGCGGTAAGCGCCATTGATTAACACAAATTGTCCTTCTCGACCATTCATCCAGTCTGTCATCGAGTTTTCAGCAATTTCCCCTTTTTCTGTTAATTTTAAGTCGGAAAAGAACCAATGTTGCTCAGGTAGTGAAGCTAATGGATCGTTTTTACTGCGGACAATAAATGTACCGGCTAAACCACGGTAGACTTGTTCAGCAACGGTGTCGTGCCCATGGGGGTGATACCAATAGGTTCCAGCGGTGCCTTCAGGGATGGTAAATTCATAAATTCGACTACCGCCTGCTGGAATGGCATCTTGTGGATTACCGTCTTGATCTGACGGAATAAGCAAACCATGCCAGTGTACGGTTGTGGGTTGTGAAAGATCATTTTTCACTGTTATTTTGACCTGATCACCTTCAAATACTTCAATTTTTGGACCGGGAACCATGCCATTATATGCCCAAAATTCTGTCGTGATATCGGGTGTTAAAGCTATTTTTACTGGTTTTAAATGTAACGTTGCTTCAAAGACACCAGCTTGGTTACTGGTATTTGTTAAATTGGTGAGCTCAGGTAAATTTTTACCCTGTTTCAGTGCTGAAGTCGATAACAGTTTTTGTGGCATTGTGTTATTCATATTCATGTTCATATGATCGTGCATATTCCCCTCCGTATTACAGTTATCAGAATTAACTTCACAAACGTTTTCAGACATTGATGCGTGATTCATTTTGGCGATAGCTTTAGTGGCAAACAATCCACCTAAGGCGGCGGTAAAACTGATGATAAAATTTCGACGTTTCATAATATTCCTTTAAAATATAGTTAGTTAAATAAAATAACCATTTATTCAAAACAATGTGATAAAAAGCCTCACATAAGGTGCTTTTTATTGCGTTATTGACTGTGAATTACTTACTTCTTGTGTTTGATAAATACTATTAAGCAATTTTTGGTGGTTTTAACTCAGGAATACTTTCTTTATATACAGGTATAAATGTTATTGGTCGGTACTGTTTACTTTTAATGGCATAATCAAAGGAAAAAAAATAGTTAGTAACAAGTGAGCTACATGTTGGGCAGTGGTTTAGTTGTTGATATTTGTTTGGGATTGATGAGTTGGGATTAGATTGAGTCGTATTATGGTGACACTTGCTCTCTTTTAGGTTAAATGCCGTTTGATGTGCCAAGTTACAACGCGTAGAAGATTGGAAATAATTTTTAGACAAATGCCATGTAGAAACACTCAGCAAAAATACAAGTATTGCGGATAATGCAATAATAGTATAAGCCTTATTGTTGATTCTTAATGACATATTCTATCTCACTATTCATCTAACAAACTATTTGTTTATTCTACCCGAAAAAGGAGTAAATTTATACTTTTTTACAGATACTAATAACGGTTGTTACTTAAACAAAAATAAACAGCACCTCAACATTTTAAGTTAACGACCTAAATAGCCACATATTTTTTCCTAACTTTGAATCTAACTTGATATTTTAGATAGTATTTTTTATTCATCGTCAAAAGCACTTTCTCTGATCCTGATACTATCGGTAATATCACGCCAAATCACCATTAATTGGTCTTCGTCGTAGGTGGGAATACTATCATCGGTGGGTATCTTATA